>JAJKHV010000198.1 GCA_021154855.1 Solirubrobacterales bacterium | reverse complement strand
GGGCGGTCGCCGCCGACATGGTCGAGAGCAAGCGCGAGGCGCTTGCCGCCGCCGCCGGAGACGGAGCTGTCGTTCTGGCGGTCTGCGGCGGCTACCAGCTGCTCGGCCATAGCTACGAGCTCGGCGACGAGCGCCTGCCCGGGCTCGGCCTGGTCGACCTGGAGACGACCCGCAAGCCGGGGCGGCGGCTGATCGGCAACGTCGCGATCGAGGTCGATCTCGGTGATGGCCCGCAGACCGTGGCCGGCTTCGAGAACCACGGCGGGCGCACCAGCCTCGGGCCCGCCGCCCAGCCGTTCGGCCGCGTGCTCGAGGGATTCGGCAACAACGGCGAGGACGGACTCGAGGGAGTCCAGCGCGACAACCTGATCGGCACCTACCTGCACGGACCGCTGCTGCCCAAGAACGCCTGGCTCGCCGACCACCTGATCTCCGAGGCGCTGGGGCGGCGCTATGGCACTCGGCCGCAGTTGGATCCGATCGACGACCGCTTCGAGCGGGCCGCCCACGAGTCAGCCCGGCGCGCGGCCCTAGCGTCCTAGCGCCCGCTCGAGCCGAAGCCGCCGTCGCCGCGGACCGACTCGCTCAGCGCGGCGGCCTCGACCGGCTCCGCAAGCGCGATCGGCGTGACGACCAACTGGGCGATGCGGTCGCCTGGCTCGACTCGAAATACATCGGCTGGATCCGTGTTCAGGAGCAGCACCCGCAGCTCGCCGCGGTAACCGGAGTCGATCAGCCCGGGCGCATTGACCAGGGCAATGCCGTGCCGCTTTGCCAGCCCCGACCGTGGCAGCACCAACCCGGCGTGCCCGTCGGGGATTTGAACTGAAACTCCGGTGCCGACGCTCCAGCGCTCCCCCGGACCGATATGCGCGGTCTCGCAGGCGTAGAGGTCGAGCCCGGCGTCGCCCTCGTGGGCTCGCGTCGGCAGCACGGCCTCGTCCTTCAGTTTGGCGACCGGTAGCTCCATCGCGGCAACCCTAGACGACGGCGAGATCGTCGAAGCGGTGCGACTCAGCCGCTGGCACCTTGGCACGGACAAGCACGCCGTCGTCGCGGTCGGTGCGCTCGAGGTCCCCCGCCACCTCATGCAGTTCGTGCAGGCGCCCGCCTTCGGCGTAGGGAATCAGCAGCTCAATCTGGACGAGGGTGTCCTCGAAGGCCGCCTCGATCCTCGCCCTGAGCTGGTCCAGACCACTGCCCTCGAGGGCGGAGACCAGCACCGCCTCGGGGTGCCGAAGCAGGACCTCCCCGCGCTCTTCCTCGCCCAGCAGGTCTGCCTTGTTCAGCACGAGCAGCCGCGGTCCCTCGCCGGCCCCGATCTCCTCCAGAACCTCGTCGACCGCCTGCATGTCGGCCCGCCGCCGCTGCGCCGAAGAGTGCGCGTCGACGACGTGGAGAATCAGGTCGGCGAGCACGGTCTCCTCCAACGTCGCCTTGAAGGCCTCGACCAGTTGGTGGGGCAGCTTCTCGATCAAGCCGACGGTGTCGGTCAGCAGGTAATCGCGGCCGGAAAGCTCGATATTGCGCGTGGTCGGGTCGAGGGTGTGGAAAAGCTGGTCCCCCACCCCAACCCCCTTCTCGCTGCCAGTCAGCGCGTTGAGCAGCGTCGACTTGCCGGCGTTGGTGTAGCCGGCGAGCGCGACGCTGGGCAGCGAGGAGCCTTCGCGCCGCGCTCGCATCACGCCGCGGTTGCGCGCGAGCCGGACAAGGCGTCGCCGCAGCGCCGCGATCCTGTTGCGGGCCAGGCGGCGGTCGGTCTCGATCTGGCTCTCGCCGGGCCCCCTGGTGCCAATGCCGCCGTCCATACGGCCGGCGCCGAGGCGCTCGAGGTGGGTCCAGAGCCCCCGCATGCGAGCCATGTTGTATTCGAGCTGGGCCAGCTCAACCTGCAGCTTGCCCTCGGCGGAGTGAGCATGGTCGGCGAAGATGTCGAGGATCACCGCGGTGCGGTCGATCACCGGTACGCCCAGCGCCTCCTCCAGGTTGCGCTCCTGGCGTGGGGCAAGCTCGTCGTCGCAGGCGACGAGGTTGGCGTCGCAGACCGCGATCTGCTCCTTTATCTCTGCCAGCTTGCCGCGACCGACGTAGCGGTCGGGATCGGGTTTCTCCCGCTGCTGCACCGCCTCGCCGGCAGTCGCGACACCGGCGGTGCGAAGCAGCTCCTTCAGCTCGGCGAGTGGATCGCCCTCCTCCTGGCCGCTCGTGATCCCGATCGCCAGGGCGCGCTGGCGCGCGCGGGGGTTGGACACGCCGGCGCTATCGGCCCGATGGCGGGTTTCCGCCTTGCGTCCGTTTCTCGATCGTTCCACCTGGTCCGATTGTAGGGGCGGCTCTTGTCCAGATAGGCTTTCCGTCGTGAAGGTCTTCATCACCGGGGGGACGGGCTTCATCGGCGGCGAGGTCGTGCGCCAACTGCGTGGGCGCGGCGATGACGTCGTCTGCCTGGTCCGAACCCCGGCCAAAGCCACGAAGCTCACCGAGCTCGGCTGCGAGCTGGTCAGCGGGGATCTCGGCGACAGCGACGCCATTCGCAGCGGCATGCAGGGTTGCGACGCCGCGATCCATGCAGCGGCGATGTATGAGGTCGGCATCCCAACCAAGCAGCACCCGGCGATGTACGAGGCAAACGTTCGCGGCACCGAGCGGGCCTTGAAAGCCGCGCTTGAAGCCAAGATAGGCAAGGTCGTCTACGTCTCCACCTGCGGCATCTTCGGCAACACGCACGGCAAGACGGTTGACGAGACCTATGAGCATCCGGGCAAAGAGTTCAGCTCCTATTACGAGGAGACCAAGCTCGAGGCGCACAAAATCGCCAAGCGAATGATGTCCGAGGAGAAGCTGCCGGGCATCATCGTTCAGCCCGGCGGCGTCTACGGCCCCGGCGATACCTCGCAGCTCTTCGACCTGATGGATCAGTTCCTCTCCGGCAAGCTGCCCTTGCTGCCCTTCCCCGATCTGGGGATCTGCCTCACGCATGTCGAAGACATCGCCGGCGGGATCATTCTTGCTCTCGACAAGGGCAAGGCCGGCGAGACCTATGTGATCAGCGGGCCCGAGGCGACAATGCGTTCGGCGATCGACACCCTTGCGCAGATATCTGGCCGCAAGGCGCCGAAGCGGGCGCTTCCCACTTCCTTGATGAAGGCGATGACACCGATCGGGCCACTGGTAGGCAAGCTGATGGGCCAGCCACCGAACCTGCGCGAGCTGATCAGCTCCGCCGACGGAGTCACCTTCTGGGCCAGCTACGAGAAGGCAGGCCGCGAGCTCGGCTACTCGCCGCGGAGCATGGAGGAGGGCTTCCGCCAGACTTTGGAAACGGACGAGCGCCTGCCGGATCCGGTCGCCTGAGCCTTCGTCCCAATGACGATGCGCGTCATCGACGTCAGGCACCTCGGCCGTCAGCACGTGATCGGCTGCTGGGAGGTCGATGGCCTCCTCGTCGACCCCGGCCCGCAGTCCTCGATGGACACGCTGCTCGAGTCGCTCGGTGGCGAGCAGCCACGGGCGCTGCTGCTCACCCACATCCATCTCGACCACGCGGCGGCCACCGGCGCCCTGGTGCGGCTCTGGCCTGAGCTCGAGGTTTACGTCCATGAGCGTGGCGCCCCGCACCTGATCGACCCCTCCAAGCTGCTGGCAAGCGCCGAGCGGCTCTACGGCGACCAGATGGAGCGCCTCTGGGGGGAAATCGTGCCGGTCCCCGAGGCGAACGTGAAGCCGCTCACCGGCGGCGAGGACGTGCTCGGCATGCGCGTCGCCTACACCCCGGGCCACGCCTCGCACCATGTCTGCTATTTCCACGAGGAGAGCGGCACGGCCTTCGTCGGCGACGTCGCCGCAGTGCGGATTCCGCCCTCGGACCTGGTCGTGCCGCCGACGCCGCCGCCCGACATCGACGTCGAGACCTGGCTCGAGTCGATCGCGATCATCGAGTCCTGGCGTCCCGAGCGCCTTGCCCTCACCCACTTCGGTGCGATTGAAGATCCAATCGAGCACCTGGAGACAGTCCGCAAGCGCCTGCGCGAAGAGGCCGATCTCGCCCGTGAATTCTCCGAGGAGGACTACGAGCGCCACCACCGAGCCCTGGTCGCCGAGAGCCTCGATCCGGAAGGCGCCAAGGAGCTCCTCCAAGCGGTCCCGCCCCAATACCAATGGCGAGGCCTGGATCGCTATTGGACTAAGCGAGAGGAGAAGGGCCCTTAAGTGAGGTGCTGGCGCATCCGCTCGACCGCCTCGCTGATGCGGTCGTCGGGGGTAGTGAGTGAGATGCGAAAGAAGCCCTCGCCGCTGGGCCCGTACATCGAGCCCGGTGAGACGACGACGGCTGCCTCTTCGAGCACGAGCTCGGAGAATGAGGTGGAGGTATGACCCTCGGGCACCGGAGCCCAGACGTAGATCGTGCCCTTTGGCGCATTGACGTCGACGCCGATCTCACGTAGCGCGCTGACCACCAGGTCTCGACGCCGGACGTAGGTCTCGTTCATCCGCTCACGCGGGCCGGTGGGGCCTTGAAGGGCGGCGACGCCGGCCATCTGGACGGCCTCGAAGAGGCCCGAGTCGACGTTGGTCTTGAGTCGCCAGTAGGTCTGCACGGCGTCGGCATTGCCGAGAATCGCGGCGCAGCGCCAGCCAGTCATATTGAAGCCCTTGGAGAGCGAGAAGACCTCGACGCCGATCTCCTTCGCGCCGGGGGTGGCGAGAAAGCTCGGCGCCACGTAACCGTCGTAGGTCGTCTCCGAGTAGGCGTTGTCGTGGACAACGAGGATCTCGTGCTCGCGGGCGAAGGAGACGACCATCTCGAAGAAGCCCTCCGGGACGACGGCGCCGGTCGGGTTGTTTGGGTAGTTGAGGAACATCAGCCGCGCCCTGGCCGCGACGTCGGCGGGGACGGCGCTGAGGTCGGGCGCAAAGCCAAGCTCGGGCAGCAGCGGCAACAGCTCGGGTGTTGCACCGGCGAGAACCGGGCCGCCGGTGTAGACCGGGTACCCGGGGTCGGCGGCGAGCGCGACGCCGCCTGGATCGAGAAAGGCGAAGCAGAGGTTGTAGATGCACTCCTTTGCGCCGATCGCCGGAATCATCTCGCTTTCGGGATCGATCTCTACGCCGAAGCGACGCTCGTAGAACTCGGCGGAGGCCCGGCGGAACTCCTCCCGGCCGCGGTTGCTCGGGTACTTCTGGTTGGCGTTCTCGGCGACCGCCTCCTGCATCGCCGAGACGATGTGCGGATAGGTCGGTTCGTCGGGGTCGCCGATGCCGAGGCTGATCACATCGATGCCGGCGGCGCGCTTGTCGGAGATCCGTCGCTCCAGCTCCTGGAACATGTACGGAGGCATCGCCTCCAGCCGCTTGGATGGATCGGGGATCGCCATGGGCGCGGAAATCTAGCCGTCCAGCTCGGCCAGCGCGGCGAGCATCTCGGCCGAGAGCTCCCCGGCGCAGATCGGCTCCGCCCAGCCGGTCAGCGTCACGTCGAGATCTGCAGAGATCTCGACTTCGAGCTCACCGCCGTCGAGCTCCACCGTGATCGGACTCGGGGCGCCGCGCAGAAAAGCGGTGACCGCCGCGCCGCTGGCGCCCGTTCCAGAGGAGAGCGTCTCCCCCACGCCGCGCTCGAAGATCCGCGCCCGCACCCGGCTGCCGTCGACCGAGAAGAACGAGAGGTTGGTCCTGTTCGGGAAAAGCTCGTGGCCTTCGATCGGCGGCCCGATCTCGCCGAGATCAAGCTCCTTCAGGCCCTCGGGGACCGCGATCGCGCATTGAGGATTGCCGATCGATATGTGCTGAAAGGCCCACTCGCGACCCCCAGCGTCGAGCCTGCCGGTGCCATCCGGCCCGCCCGCCGGGAAGTCCTTGGACGTCCTTGCGGCGCGTCCCATCGCCACCGAGCAGGTTCGCTCGGAGGTGATCGTCGGCGTGATCGGGCCTGCCACGGTGCTGATCGAGAAGGTGTCGTCCTCTGTCCAGCCGTGTCGGCGAAGGTAGAGAATCGCCTCCCGTGCGCCGTTCCCGGAGAGCTCTGCCTCCGAGCCGTCGGGATTGAAGATCCGCAGCTCCGCGACGAACTCAGGATCGTCGCTGCGCGAGAGCAGCAGCACCCCGTCCGAGCCGACTCCGAAGTGCGGATCGCAAAGGCGCCGCGCCCGTCCAGGAGTCAACCGCCAAGGCAGCCCCTCTGCCTCGACGATCAAATAGTCGTTGCCAAGCGCCTGCCACTTCTCGAATCTCACCCGGGCAGCCTATTCACCGGTCTCCCTGGCCGGTGAGTTCGCCTTTACTCGCCCATACGGCGAAGAACTACGAAGTCAGCGGAGTTGATCGGCGATCTCGGTTGCTACCTCGTCGTCGGAGCGGCCCGTGCGGTCGATCCGGTGGAGGTTGGGGATCTTGCGCATCCAGGTCAGCTGTCGCCGGGCGTAGTTGCGCGAGCGCTGCTGCATCCGCTCGACGTCGCCTTCCAGCACTTCATCGAAGCCAAGTGCCTTGCGGGCCGTTCTCGATGGACCGGCCTCCTCGGCCTTGACGACCTCGTCTCGCGCTCCCGCGGCGACTATCGCCTCGGTACGGGCGTCGATGCGCTCGTAGAGTTTCTGTCGGTCCATGTCGAGCCCGAAGATCGTTGTCGGATGCCGCGTCTCAGGCGACCACAGCTCCGAGTCCTCGGCTTCCGCTGGAGCCTTGACCAGCGAAAGCTCCGCCAAGGCGGCCCGCAGATAGAGGCCCGTCCCCCCCACGACGATTGGCCGCCGCCCCGCCGCGAGCGCCGTATCGATCTCGGCATGGGCCAGCGGCATGTAGTTGCCGACGTTGAACGCCTCGGTGATCGGCACGATCCCAATCAACTTGTGCTCCAGCTTCTCCTGCTCAGCGGCCATAGCGACCCCCGTAAGCACAGAGAGCCCCTCGTACACCTGGAGCGCATCGCAGGAAATCGCCACCGGATCCTCCCCCCGCCCCCGAAGCTTCTCGGCAAGCTCGATCGCGACGCCAGTCTTGCCGACCCCGGTCGGGCCAAAGATTGCGATGACCATTACGCAGGATGGAGGGGTGACGGCGCTGCCCCGAACGGCTTGTACTTTTTCGGCGTTTCGCTAACCGCCGGCCGCCAACTCATCACCGAAAAAGTTGAGTGAGGGGTTGCGCCGTCACCCCTCTAAGCGACTGCGAAGTAGCCTCGTTTATCTCAACGCGGACGAACTCTCCGGGACTGGCATCGCCTTCGAAGTTGACCGCCTTGTTGTGGCGGCTTCGCCCTCGGAGCCGAGTCTCGTCGGTTCGGCTGGCCCCTTCGACCAGCACCTCGATCTCGCGTCCGACGAACCGCTGTGCCCGCTCCGCGGCCCGCCGCTGGACCAGTGCCACAAGCCGCTCCATCCGCTCGACCTTGACCGAATGCGGCACCATTCCGTCCATCTCCGCCGCCTCGGTTTCGCGCCGCGGCGAGAAGATGAAGGTGAAGGCGCTGTCGTAGCCGACCTCGTCGACCACTTCCAGGGTCTGCTCGAAATCCGCCTCGGTCTCGCCCGGGAAGCCGACGATGATGTCGGTGGTGATGGCACAGTCGGGGACGAGCTCGCGGATCAGCGCGACGCGGTCCATGTAGCGCCGGCGGTCGTAGGTGCGGCGCATCGCCTTCAGGATCGCCGTCGAGCCCGACTGCAGCGGCAGGTGGATGTGCCGGCAGACCGTGTCGAGCTCGGCGTGCGCGCGGATGACGTCCTCGGTCATGTGGGCGGGGTGCGGGCTCGTGTAACGGATGCGGTCGATCCCGTCGATGGCGTCGATCGCGTACAGCAGCTCCGAGAACTTGCGCGGCTGCGGCCGCAACTGGATGCCGTAGGAGTTCACGTTCTGGCCGAGCAGCGTGACCTCGCGGACGCCCTCGGCGGCGAGCTGCTCGACCTCGGCGACGAGCTCCTCGAAGGGCCGTGAGACCTCGCGGCCGCGCGTCGTCGGGACGATGCAGAACGAGCACTTCATGTTGCAGCCGGCGCTGATCTGTACCCAAGCGTGGACGTCGCGGGCGCGCTTGCCGGGCAGGTGGCCGGTGAAGCCCTCGAATTCGAAGAAGCCCTGCGCGGTCAGCGAATCGGACGTCAGGAACTCCGCGAGCTTGTGCACCTGGCCGGGTCCGAAGGCCACGTCGACGAACGGGAACTGGCGGAAGACCTGCTCCTTCATCGACTGCGCCCAGCAGCCGCCGACCCCGATCACCCGCTCGGGGTCGCGCCGCTTTAAGGCGCGCGCGTCATAGAGATGTGAGGTGAAGCGCTCGTCGGCCTTCTCGCGGATCGAGCAGGTGTTGAACAGGATCAAATCCGCGTCGGCGCGATCGGGCACCTCGGCGTAGCCGAGGGACTCGAGCATGCCCTTCATGCGCTCGGAGTCGTGCTCGTTCATCTGGCACCCGAAGGTGGTGACGTGGAACCGCTTCATGGGAGCTATCGAGCGTAGTCGGTCGCCCGGGACTCCCGGATCACCGTGACCTTGATCTGGCCCGGGTACTCGAGCTCCTGCTCGATCTCGCGGGCGATCTCGTGGCTGAGCAGGACGGCGCCATCGTCGTCGAGCGTGCCCGGCATGACCATCACGCGGATCTCGCGGCCGGCCTGCATGGCGTAGACCTTGTCCACGCCGTCGTGGCGGGTCGCGATCTGCTCGAGGTCGCGCAGGCGCTTGACGTACTGCTC
>JAJKHV010000197.1 GCA_021154855.1 Solirubrobacterales bacterium | reverse complement strand
CGCGCCGGCGAACACACCGGGCCTCCGCCACATCACCTTCGCCGTCGACGACATCGACGCCGTCCTCGCCGGCCTGCGATCCCGCGGCGCGGAGCTAGTCGGCGAGGTGGAGCGCTACAGAGACAGCTATCGGCTCTGCTACGTCCGCGGCCCGGAGGGAATCATCGTCGAGCTGGCGGAGGAGATCGGCTGAGGCCCCAGTTCGCCGCCGGGCAGCACCGGCGAAAACGCTTCCGAGCATCGTGATCAGCCCGGAGGTCGCGAGCACCGCCGCCAGAAAGCCGGCGACGCAGAGGACGCTCACCTGCACCGTGGGATTATGGCCGGCGGATGCCCACGCAAACGACGGCGGACCGCCCCCCGGCACAATCCGCCCACCGCACTCCGGGGCGCCACACCCACTGGCGGCTCGCCCGGCATCGTCGTCGACTGCTGCGCGGCGGCGGCCTGGCGGCGCTGCTCGCGGTCGTCGGCCCCGGCCTGCTCGCGGGCCTCTCCGACGATGACCCGGCGGGGATAACGACCTACTCGATCCTCGGCGCTGAATACGGCTACCGGTTGATCTGGGTCCTGGTCGTCTCGACCGCGGCTCTGATCGTCTTCCACGAGCTCGGCGTGCGGCTCGGGATCGTCACCGGCAAGGGCCTGCTGACCCTGGTTCGGGAGCGCTACGGGCCGCGTGCGGCCGGGCTGGTCCTGGGAGCGCTGGTGATCGCCAACACCGGGACGCTCTGCGCCGAGTTCGCGGGGGTCGCCGCGGCGATGGACCTGCTCGGAGGGATGAGCCGCTATCTCAGCGTGCCACTCGCCGCCGCGGGCGTCTCGGCCCTGGTCCTGCGCGAGAACTTCCGCCACGTCGAGCACTTCCTGCTGGCGCTCAGCTCGGTCTTCGTCGCCTACGTAATCTCAGGCTTCCTCGCCCATCCCGACTGGGGCGCCGCCGCCAAGGGCGCAGCCGTCCCCAGCATTCCGCTCAGCCGCGACGCGCTGCTCGTCGCGGTGGCGACGGTCGGGACGACGCTGGCGCCATGGGGCCTCGCCTTCATCCAGTCCTACGCCGTCGACAAGGGGCTCACGATCAAAGACCTGCGTTTCGAGCGGGTCGACGTGATCGTCGGCGCGGTGCTGACCGGAGTGATCGGCCTCTTCGTGGTCGTCGCCTGCGCCGCGACTCTGCACGCGCAGGGCATCGAGGTCAACGACGCTCGCGACGCCGCCAACGCGCTGGAGCCACTGGCCGGCAGCGCCGCCGCGAGCCTCTTCGGCCTCGGCTTCCTGGGCGCCGCCCTCCTGGCGGCGGCGATCGTCCCCCTCTCCACCGCCTACTCGATCTCCGAGACCCTCGGCCGCAAAGCCGATCTCGACGACAGCTTCGCCGAGGCTCGCTCCTTCTACCTCAGCTTCGGCGCGGTGGTCGCCGTGGCCGCGGTGATCGTCCTCATCCCCGGTGCGCCGCTGATCGAGATCCTCTTCCTCACCCAGGCGCTGAACGCGGTCCTGCTGCTGGTGCTGCTGCCGTTCATGCGCTCCCTCGGCCGCGACCGCGAGCTGATGGGCGAGCACGCCCTGGGCCCGGCCGGACGCGCGACCACCGCGGTTGCCCTTGCCGTCATCGCCGTCGCGGTGCTGGCGCTGGGCGTGCTGGCGCTGGCCTGAGTCAGACGCCCAGCAGGAGGCTGAGCGCGAGCATCAGGACGGCGCCGGCCGCGACCCCGGCGGCCGGGCCGGCACGGGCGGGCCCGGCGAAGGCGCTCGGCAGCATCTCCACCGCGATCAGCGCCAGCATCGCCCCGGCGGCGAAGGCGAAGGAGAGCGGCAGCAGGCCGCCGATCTGCTCCACCGCGAAGAAGGCGAGGAGGGCGCCGACGGGCTGTGGGGCGCTGGTTGCGACCGCCGCCCAGAACTGTCGCCCGCGGCTGAATCCCGCCTCTGCCATCGGGATCGCCACGCTGGTCCCCTCGGGGATGTTCTGGATCGCGATTGCGAGGATCACGAACAGGCTCAGCCCCGCCCGATCCGAGGCGAAGGCGGTGCCGACCGCGAAGCCCTCGGGCAGGCTGTGGACGAAGAGGACGAGGAATACGAGGGCCGAGGTGCGGGCGCCCGGGCCGGTGCGGCCCATGAACCCGGCGTCCGGGCTGAACCGCCGGCGGGCGAGCGCGAGGAAGCCGACGCCGACGACGAGGCCCACAACCACCTCCACCGCCGATCCTTCCTCGCCCGCGGGGATCAGCAGGCCGGCCACGGCGGCCACTCCCATGACACCTGCGGCAAAGCCGAGCAGGGTCGGCGCCAACTCGGCAGCACGGGAGCCGAGCAGGAACACCGGCACCGCCCCGAGGCCGGTCGCGAGGGCGGTACCGCAGGCGGCCAGGAGGAGAATCGCTGCCTCGGGCATGGGGTGAAGCTAACCTCGTCGTCGGTGCCTGAGCCGAGCGAAGCCGAGCTGGACGGCCTGATCGCCTACTGGGAGGCGGCGAACTACCTCACCGTCGCCCAGATCTACCTGCAGGACAACGCGCTGCTGCGCGAGCCGCTGCGACCCGAGCACATCAAGCCGCGGCTGCTCGGCCACTGGGGCACCTCTCCCGGCCTCAACCTCGTCTACGCACAGCTCAACCGGCTGATCTGCGAGACCGGCGAGGAGGTCCTCTACGTCGCCGGCCCCGGACACGGCGGCCCGGCCCTGGTCGCCAACGTCTACCTCGAGGGCACCTACTCCGAGGTCTACCCGGAGGTCTCCGCCGACGAGCGCGGTTTGCGCCGCCTGGTGCGCCAGTTCTCGACCCCGGGTGGGATCCCCAGCCACGTCAGCGTCCCGACGCCGGGCTCGATCCACGAGGGCGGCGAGCTCGGCTACGCGCTCGTCCACGCCTTCGGCGCCGCCTTCGACAACCCCGACCTGCTGGTCGCCTGCGTGATCGGCGACGGCGAGGCGGAGACGGCGCCGCTGGAGGGCTCCTGGAAGGGGGTGCGCTTCCTCAACCCTGCCCGCGACGGGGCAGTGCTGCCGATCCTGCACCTCAACGAGAACAAGATCTCCGGGCCGACGGTGCTCGGACGAGCGCCCGAGGACGAGATACTTCAGCTCCTGGCCGGCCACGGCTACGAGGCCAGCATCGTCGCCGGCTCGGACCCGCGCCAGGTCCATCGCCAGTTCGCCGCTGTGCTCGCGGAATGCCGCGCCCGGATCGCCGCGATCAAAGACGAGGCGCGCTCGGGCCGCAGCTCGGGCCGGCCGCGCTGGCCAGCGATCGTCCTGCGCACCCCCAAGGGCTGGACTGGGCCGAAGGAGGTCGCCGGCGTTGCGGTCGAGGGCACCTTCCGCGCCCATCAGGTGCCGCTCAAAGGAGTCCGGGAGAACCCCGAGCACCTGGAGATGCTGGAGGGCTGGATGCGCAGCTACCGGCCGCAGGAGCGCTTCGACGAGCGGGGGCAGCTGGCGCCCGAGCTGGCCGCACTGGCGCCTGAGGGGGAGCGTCGCATGGGCGCGACCCCGCACGCCAACGGCGGCCGGCGCCTCGCGTCTCTGGAGATCCCCGACCCCTCCGCATACGCGATCGAGGTCCGGAAGCCGGGCGCCGAGCACGCCGAATCGACCAGACGCCTCGGCAGGCTGCTGCGCGACCTCTACGCCGCCAATCCAGCCAACTTCCGCCTCTTTTGCCCCGACGAGACCGACTCCAACCGGCTCGGCGCCGTCCTCGAGGTCTCCGACCGCTGTCTGATGGACGCCCGCCCCGAGGACGAGAACGTCTCTGCCGAGGGACGGGTGATGGAGGTGCTCTCCGAGCACAACTGCCAGGGCTGGCTCGAGGGCTACCTGCTGAGTGGCCGCCACGGGCTCTTCGCCACCTACGAGGCCTTCGCGATGGTCTCGGCCTCGATGGCGATCCAGCACACCAAGTGGCTGGAGGAGATGCGGCGGCTGGAGTGGCGGGCGCCGGTCGCCTCGCTCAACATCCTTCTCACCTCCACCTGCTGGCGCAACGACCACAACGGCTTCAGCCACCAGGGGCCGGGGCTGATCGACACGATGCTCAGCCTCCGCGGGGAGGTCGTCCGCGTCTACCTCCCGCCGGACGCCAACAGCCTGCTCTCCATCGCCGATCACTGCCTGCGCAGCCGCGACTACGTGAACCTGATCGTCCAGGACAAGCAGCCTCAGCTGCAGTACCTGACCTATGAGGAGGCGCGGGCCCACGCCGCCGCCGGTGCCTCGCGCTGGGAGTGGGCGAGCAGCGACGACGGCGAGGACACCGACGTAGTCCTCGGTTGCGCCGGGGACATCCCGACGCAGGAGACCCTCGCCGCCGCCTGGCTGCTGCGCCGCCACACGCCTGAGCTGAAGGTGCGGGTCGTCAACGTGATCGACCTGATGACCCTGTTCCCGCCCGAAGCGCACCCGCACGGCTTGCCGGAAGAGCGCTTCGTCGAGCTGTTCGGGCG
This sequence comes from Solirubrobacterales bacterium, assembly GCA_021154855.1. GTDB lineage: Bacteria > Actinomycetota > Thermoleophilia > Solirubrobacterales > 70-9 > VRUE01. Next base: position 12,837 of record JAJKHV010000197.1, on the reverse strand, counting down.
CGCGGACGACGTGGTGATGGCCTTCCACGGCTACGCCCGCGCCCTGCACCAGCTGCTCCACGGCCGTCCCGACCCGAGCCGCTTCCACGTTCGCGGCTTCAACGAGCAGGGGACGACGACCACGCCCTTCGACATGGTCGTGATCAACCGGATGAGCCGCTACCACCTGGCGCTGGAGGCGCTTCGCCGGGCGCGCCGGGCGCCGGGAGGGGCGGCGGACCTGGAAATCCATTGCGTGGAGATGCTCGACCGCCACCACTCCTACGTGCACGAGCACCTCGAGGACATGCCCGAGGTGCGCGACTGGACCTGGCAGGCGACCTGACGGTGGCAGCCGGCCCAGGCCACATCCTCACCGTCAACGCCGGCTCCTCGAGCCTGAAGCTGCGGGTGCTCGCCGACGACAACAGGGTCGTCAGCTTCCGCGACAGCGAAGCGATCGGGGACGCCCGGACGCTGCGCAAGGAGCTCGAGGCGATCCTCGACGATGCCCCGCCGATCGCCGCCGCCGGGCACCGGGTCGTGCACGGTGGCGGCGAGTTCACCGAGCCGACCATCGTCAGCCCCGCGGTCGAGGAGGAGCTGGACGAACTCGCCGACCTCGCTCCCCTGCACAACCCACCGGCGGTCGCGGCGATACGGGCGCTGGGCGCGCTGCGGCCGCGACTGCCGACCGTCGCCTGCTTCGACACCGCCTTTCACGCCACCCTGCCGGCGGCGGCCTCCACATACGCGATCCCCACAGCCTGGTCGAAGCGCTGGCCGCTGCGCCGCTACGGCTTCCACGGCCTCTCCCACTCCTACGCCGGCCGTCGCGCCGCCGCGCTGCTGGGCCGGCCGCTCGACGAGCTGCGGATCGTCACCGCCCACCTCGGCGCCGGCGCCTCGCTGTGCGCCGTGGACGGCGGGCGCTCCGTCGACACGACGATGGGCTTCACCCCGCTCGAGGGCCTGGTGATGGCGACGCGCTCGGGCTCGCTGGACCCGGGGCTATTGCTCTGGGTCCAGCGCCACGGCGGCATCGAAGCGGAGGAGATGGAGCGGGCGCTCGAGCGCGAATCGGGCCTGCTCGCCCTCTCGGGCCGCTCCGGCGACATACGCGAGATCGTCGCCGGCATCGAGCAGGGCGACGAGCGCTGCCGCCTCGCCTTCGACACCTACATCCACCGCCTCGCCGCCGCCATCGCCGCGATGGCGGCGGCGATGGGCGGCATCGACGCGCTCGTCTTCACCGGCGGCGTCGGCGAGAACTCCGCGCCGGTCCGCGCGGCGAGCTGCGCGGCCAGCGGCTTCCTCGGGGTCGCGATCGACCAGGAAGCAAACGTCCTCGACGCAACTGACCGCGTCATCTCCCTCCCCAAGAGCGCCGTTGCCGTGCTGGTTCTCAGCGCCCGCGAGGACATCGAGCTCGCGGTCCAGGTGCGCGAGCGCCTGTCAGCAGGGCCCCGGCCCCCCTTCGACAGCGCGTAGCATCGCCCCGATGGAGATCGTTGTCGTCGAGGACGAGGCCGGGATTGCCGACTTCCTCGCCAAAGGCCTCGAGGCGGAGGGCTTCACGGTCAAGGTCGCCGCCGACGGCATCGCCGGTGAGCGTCTCGCCCTCTCGCCCGGAGCCGACCTCGTGGTCCTCGACCGGATGCTCCCCGGCCGCGACGGGATCGAGGTGCTGGCCGCGATCAGGCGCTCGAAGCCGGCCCTTCCTGTGATCCTGCTGACCGCCAAGGCGGAGGTCGCCGACCGGGTCGAGGGCCTGGACCTCGGCGCCACCGACTACGTCACCAAGCCGTTTGCCTTCGACGAGCTGCTCGCCCGCATCCGAGCCCGCCTGCGGCAGTCAGGGGAGGGGGCGGGCACACTTCTCGAGGCGGCCGACATCCGCCTGGATCTGCTCAGCAGAGAGGCCAGCCGGGGAGATCTCATGGTTCGGCTGCCCGACCGCGAGTCGCAGCTGCTGGCCTTCCTGATGCGAAACGCGAGTCGGATCTGTTCCCGCGAGGAGATCCTCGCAGCGGTCTGGGGCTATGAGCACGATCCCGGCACCAACGTCGTGCAGGTGTATGTCGGCTATCTCCGCCGCAAGCTGAGCCTTCCCGGCTCGCCGGCTCCGATCCAGACCGTCCGCTCGGTGGGCTACAGGCTGAGCGAGCGGGCGTGAGAGCCGGCTGGTCGAAGCTTGGGTTGCGCGGCAGGCTGGCGCTCTCGATCGCCGCGATCGTCACCGGCGCCTTCGCGATCGTCTTCGTTGCCGTGCGAGCGGAGATGGCTCACGAGTCGCGCGTGATCGAGCGCGAGGAGGCGCGGGGGCCAGGCGGACCGTCGTCGAGCGAGAGGGAGGCAGGTGAGGGCGCCGCAGCCTCGCCGATCGCCGAGGCCCAATCAGATGCCGAAAAGGCGCTCGTGGTGGCAGGTGGCGCGGCGCTGGCAGCGGCGCTCCTGGCCGGCTACCTGCTCGCGGCCCGAACCGCCTCGCCCCTCCGCCGCTTCGCCGCCACCGCGGCGAAGGTCGATGCCGGCGACCTCTCTCCGCGCCTGGAGGCGAGTCCGGGGAGCGCGACCGAGCTCCGAGTTCTCGCCGAGGCGTTCAACGGCATGCTCGATCGCCTCGACAGCGCCTTCGCGCGCCAGCGCCAGTTCGTCTCCGACGCCTCCCATGAGCTGCGCAGCCCGCTGACCGCGATCCGCGGCCAGCTCGAAGTGCTGGCCCGCTGCGAGGCTCCCAGCGCGGTCGAGGTGCGCCGGGTCGAGGCGATCGCGATGACGGAGATGGGAAGGGTGGAACGGTTGGTCGAGGATCTGCTGGCGCTCGCCCAGCTCGACGAGGGCGTCGGGCTCTCGCTGCGTCGAGTTCCGGCGGGGCCCTTCCTCCGCGGTCTCGCCGAGGCGCCGCCGGACGGCACCGAGCTCGGTGAGATGGCCGGCGGTTCGATAGAGGTCGATCCCGATCTGATCGCCCAGGTCGTCCGCAACCTCCTCGCCAACGCTCGTCGTCACGCCGGGCCGAACGGACGAGTCGTTCTCTCCTCCGAGGGGAACGGCAACGACCTGGTCATCTCGGTCGAGGACAACGGTCCAGGCATCCCGGCGGCGGAGCGAGAGCGCGTATTCGACCGCTTTCACCGCAGCGAGCCTGCCCGGGATCGCGCCTCGGGTGGAAGCGGACTGGGCCTTGCCATCGCACGATCGATCGTCGAGCTCCACGGCGGGCGGATCTGGATCGAGGGTTCTCCGATCGGCGGCGCCAGGGTTTCCTTCGCCCTCCCGCGAGGAGGTAACCGTGAGAGATCTCTCACCTGACGCTTAGATAGCCGAAACCGGCCGGGGAGAGCATCGGCCGTCGTGTATCGCCCGGAGCACAACCAGGTCAGCGGCGGGGTGGCCGGCAACGCCCGCTTGACCGGAGCGCTGGCCGCGACCCTGCTCGTCCTGCTGGCCGTAGAGGGCGCGACGATCCCTTTCATCGGCTCGCTCCTGGGGCCACATGTCTTCATCGGCATGCTCCTGATCGGACCAGTCCTCTTGAAGCTCGCCAGCACCGGCTACCGATTTGCCCGCTATTACATGGGGGCCACCCCCTACGTTGGCAAGGGACCGCCACACCTGGTCCTGAGATTGCTTGCGCCCGGCGTCGTCCTCACCACCCTGGCGCTGTTCGGGACCGGCGTTGCGCTGCTTATCGCCGGCCCGCCGAGCGAGACCGTGATCTTCGCCCACAAGCTCAGCTTCATCGCCTGGATGGCGTTGATGACCCTGCATGTGCTCGGACACCTCCTCGAGGTTCCGGCCCTGGCGGCGGCGGACTGGAGGCGGAGCGGACCTCGGGAGGCACGCCTGGCCGGCGCGGGCATCCGAGTGGTGGCGCTCGGATCGGCCCTCCTCGGCGGCTTCGGCCTGGCACTCGTCACCTACTCGGCTGCAGCTCCCTGGTTCTAAGAGATCTCTCAGCCTCCGCTTAGGAGGCGTTTGCCACATCCCAGGAAGCTCCCGCCCATGGATGCGATCGAAAAGCAGGAAAGAAAGCGCGAGGCGTGGCGTCGCCTCCGGGCCCAGCGCCGAAGGGCGCGACAGCTGCGCGCCCGCGTGGTCGCGGCCTCGATCATCACCTTCGTCCTGCTCTGGACAGTCGTGTTCGCGCAGATGATCACCGGCAACGACCCGGTGCTCGGCGACTCTTCCGCGGCTCTCGCCTCGCGCCAGCTTCGCCGTCATGCAAGGACTGGGGCCGGGAGTACGACCCCGGCAGAAGCCGAGGCGGACACCGATCCCGGCGAGGACTCGGCTGAGGACTCCGTCGCCGCGGGCGCGATCGAAACGACCGACCCCCGCGAAGTCGAAGAACAAACCCTGGAAACCGAACCGCCGGTCGAAACCGAACTCGAAGTGGCCGAACCCGAACCCGCTCCCGTCACAACGGGGCAGTCGTGAGTGCCGAAGCCCACCGCAGCTTCGACTGCTTCGGCGGCAAGGTGAAGCTCCATGTCCGTGGCGCGAACGCGGCGGATGGCGAGGCTGCAGCCGATGCAGCGCGGGAAACGCTGCTCGACGCCCACGGCCGACTCTCGCGCTTCATCGCCGACAGCGAGCTCTCCCGGCTGAACCGAGACCCGCGCTGGCGAGTGCCGGCATCGCCCCTGATGCGCCAGCTGGCCGGGGCGGTCGGGCCGGCTGGCGTCCGCAGCGGCGGTCTGGTCGACGCGACGCTTCTCGACGCCCTCGAGCATGCGGGCTACCGTAGGTCGCTGGGCGAGCAGCGACCGATCGCTCTTGCCGCCGCGCTTTCCGCATACCCCGCGCGGGCGGCGGCCCGGCCCCACCCCGACGGGAGATGGCGCTCGGTCCGGACCGACCAGGCCACCGGGACCGTCGTGCGGCCGCCTGGGGTGCGAATCGACAGCGGCGGGCTCGCCAAGGGCCTTCTCGCCGATCTGGTCGCGGCGACGCTGGCCGAGCAGCGCACCTATGCGATCGATTGCTGCGGCGACGTTCGCCTCGGCGGCACCTCCGGTCAGGAGCGCCGCGTGCTGGTCGACGATCCGTTCGGCGGCGAGCCGATCCACGAGCTGAGCGCGGGAGAGGGAGCGGTGGCGACCAGCGGCATCGGCCGTCGTTGCTGGATCGCGCCCGGCGGGAGGCCGGCCCACCACATTCTCGACCCAAGCAGCGGCGAGCCGGCCTTCACTGGCATCGTCCAGGCGACGGCCTTCGCGCCGACGGCGCTGCTCGCCGAGGTCTATGCCAAGTCGGCGCTGCTCTCCGGACCGGACCGGGCTGCGAAGTGGCTGCCGCACGGCGGCGTTCTCATCGGCGACGGCGGCGCCGTCGAGGTCGTCTCCCCAAGGCCAACGGGAGCCTTGGTCGCGTCATGAACGTGGCCCCTCACCTCTTCTGGATCACCAGTCGGGCCGCCGGTGGCGCTGCTCTGCTCCTCGCCAGCGCCAGCGTCGCGATCGGACTGATGATGAGCTCGCCGCGAAGGGGTGCGAACAAGCGGGATTGGCGGGCAATCCACGAGGCCCTCTCCCTGACCACCCTGGCGATGGTTGCGCTGCACGGCGCCTCCCTGCTCGGCGACGCCTTCCTCCATCCAGGCCTGACCGGCATCGCGATTCCCTTCGCCGGCGGCTACCGGCCGCTCTGGACCGGAATCGGAATCATCGCCGGCTATGGCCTGGCGATCCTCGGGATCTCCTACTACGCGCGTAACCGCATCGGCGCCGCACGCTGGCGACGCCTGCACCGACTCACCGCGGTCTTCTGGTTGCTGGCGATCGGGCACACGATCGGCGCCGGCAGCGACGCTGGCCAGATCTGGTTCCTGACGGCAAGCGGCGCCCTGGTGATCCCGGCAGCGCTGCTTCTGGCCTTGCGGTGGGCACAACGCGGTCCGAGAGGTGATCTTAGAATCGCGATGTACGCAACCCGGAGCTACGAATCGCCTGAGGCGACGCCTCCCGCGGTTCGCTGAGCGGTGCCGCTCAGGCAGTCCTCGAGGCTCAGACACTCACATCGCAGGCCCGCTTCCAGAATCCTCTTCATCGCCTCAGCCTCGGCGAGCGTTTGCTCCACCTCGGGGAGCTTGTCGGAGGCGAGCCTTCTCCAAATCTCCGACGGTGGCCTCTTTCCGGAAACGCCGGACAGGATGATCCGGATCTCGGCCAGCCGGAACCCGGCTCTCTTGGCAAGCGCGACCATCTCTATCTGCCGTAGGCCTTCGGAGTCATAACGACGCTTGCCGCCAACTCGACGCGGCGCCTTCAGCAAACCCGCCGTCTCCCAGTAGCGCAGGGTCGAAGCGGGGACCTCGGCAAGGCGAGCCGCCTCCCCGATTGTCAATTCATCTTCGATGGCCATCCCCCTTGACTTAAAGCTTACTTGAGGTGGTAAACCGTGCCGGCGTAGCGTCCACAACGAAAGGAATAAGCGTGTCCGATATGCCATCCAGCTCCCCAGATGCCGTTGCCGACGGTCCCAGCTGTTCTGTTCCCCGACGCGGTGCAGATGCACCGGTCAGTCCTCTCGATGGAGGTTGCTGTGCAAGCGACGACGCGACGATGAGTCGTCCTTCCCGTGCAATCCGTGCGGCGGCCGGGGTTGGCTTCCTCACGATCGCCGGAGCGCTGAGTTGGCGCCGGTTGCCAGGCGGAATCGCGCTCTGGCCCGCGGCTCTTGTCCCCACCTGGTTTGGAATCTCCCACCTCGTTGCTAGCATGACCGGCTACTCCGGTTGCCCGGAGCTTGGGGCCATCCCCAGCGTCATGCTTGCCCGACCGGTAGCGACCGGCTGTGGGCCGTGGGAACGGATAGATCGGCGCCTGGGCAGCTCAGAACCGGTCTGCTGCTGCTAGCCGGTGACAGGGCGCTCGATTGCGTTGTTCTGCGTCGCTGCACTGGCTGAGATCGGCGGCGCCTACCTGGTCTGGACCGGACTACGAGAGGGGAAAGGGCCGCTAGCCGTCGCCAGCGGCGTCCTTGCGCTGGCTATCTACGGTCTCCTGGCCGCCCAGCAGCCCAGCAGCGAATTTGGCCGGGTGCTTGCCACCTATGGCGGGATATTCGTGGTCGGCTCGCTGCTCTGGGCTGTCGTCTTCGACGGCTTCAACCTTGATCGTTTCGATCTGGTGGGTGCCACCGTGTGTCTGGTGGGGATTGGCGTAATCATGTATGCGCCCCGGTAGTGCGCTGGCGAGAAGCCGGGGAGTTCCGGGCTATGACGCAGCCTGCCGAAGCCGAAGCTGCGCTCGACGTGACCGATCCCGAGCCGCTGTCGCCGGACAGCCACTTGTGATCGCCGCCAAACGTCCTCGTCACCCCCACGTCGCCGGTGACAGCCGGACGCCGATCAGCGGGTCTACCAGCTCATCAGGAATCAAATCTGGCGATACGTCGACCGAGTACGACGCTAGCCAAGGCCACTGGAGATCGAGACGTCGGGCAGATCCGCAAAGCCAGCTCGATCGGAGCTTACGACCTGCCGCTCCCGGGCTCGTGCCGTCGCGGCGATGATCAGGCCATGGGCACCACGTGGCGTGCCCGCCCGCCGGACATGCGCCAATAGGGCGGCATGCGCTTCGGCCACGTCTAGGTCGTAGGGCTCCATCGAAACGGCGTCGAGCACTGCCGCGACGAAGCGCTCACGTTTGTCCCGCCGACCTCCCCTTGCCAGCTGAACGCCAACCTTTAGCTCCGCCACGGTGATGGCCGCTACCGCGACATCATCACCGTCGTCGATCACCTCTCCCAGCGAGTCTCCTCCGCGCTCGGCGTCGACCAAGACCGTCGTATCGAGGATCAGTCGCGCCAGGGGTCCGTCACCGGCTCCATGCCCTCGCGAAGCTCTCGCAGCTCACCCGCCCAAGCACCATCGGGCCGGTTAGCGCGAAGCACCTCCTTGAGCGCTTTCCCAGTTCCGCCGCTCGCAGGGCCGATGGTCGCCACGGCACGGCCGAGCCGAACCACAACTTAGGAGTCCCCACTCCGCTCCACGTCATCCAGGACCTCTGAGAACCGACGAGACGCATCGGTGGCACTCAATTGCTTCATGGAATCAGATTCTCAGAAGTCACAGTGCCTGCCAGTGGGGAGGGATCAAGTCTCCCGCCCAGGCGCGCACTCCACAACGCCGGCACCTCGCCCCGCGATCTGCTGCTGGAGCCATCGAGAACCAGTTGCGGCAGGCGGCGAAGGGCTTCATCGTCCCGAGCAAGCGATGGCCTCGACGCGACCAGGGCACTGGTAAATTAGCTTGTGAAAGGCGCGAAAGGAGAGGCAGGTACGATGGCTCGCGCGAGTGTGATCGGCATGACCTCCGTCGGGTAGGGAGATGAGACGGTCGTAGATACGAAGCGGAGATGGCTTCCGCCCTTGACTTTTACCCGCAGCGCCGTAATTGCGTGCCTCGCGTGTGCTTCATTGCTCGGCCTCTGTTCCTCCGCGTCGGCGGCGATCAGACGCTCGGGCACCCTCGAAGCGATCGTCGCCGACAACTTTCGAACCGGGGAATCGACCACGAGCTACAGGCTGCAGTCTGGCGGCAGGGAAATCCCGGTCGTGCCAACCGCGCTTGAAGCAGAATCCGGAGATCGAGCCGCGGTCACGGGGGAAATGCGAGAAGGACGGCTGGTGGGCGAGGTCGAAGCGACCAGGGCTTTTGAGACGAGCGCCTTGACGGCACCGCGCAAAGTCGCGGTGCTCTTGGTCACCTTCCCCGGTGACCCCGCCGAACCTTGGTCTCCGGAAGAAACCCGCACCAATGTCTTTACGGGGGCCAACTCCGCCAAAGCCTTCTACGAAGAGGAGTCCTACGGCAAAATCTCCCTGTCTGGGAAGCTCGACGAATCAGACGGAGACGTGTTCGGCTGGATCGGCCTCAACAGCGCCTCCACGTCGACATGTTCATTCGACACCTGGAGAAATGAAGCCAATGCAAAAGCGGCCAGCGAAGGGATCGACCTTTCGGGCTATGACCACGTCATCTACGTCTTCCCGAAAAGGAGCGCCTGCACCTGGCTTGGTATAGCCGTCGTCAGCGGCGGCTGGGCGATGATCAACGGCAACCTCGGAGTCCACCCCATCGCCCATGAGCTCGGCCACAACCTCGGCCTGGAGCACGCTGGCAGCATGACCTGCTTTGCAGGCAGTCAAAGAGTTCAGATCAGCAATTCATGTGCAGTGTACGAATACAGCGACCCGTTCGATGTGATGGGGAATATCGCTCCTCGCCATAGCAGCGGCTGGAACCTCCTCGAGCTTGGAATCCTCGACGCCGACAACATCGAAAGCGCAGAACAATCCGGCACCTACTCCATACGCTCTGCGTTTGACGAAACGGATGAAGCGACGATCCTGCGCGTTCCCAGGACAAGGCCCGGCGCCGGCGTCTCCTCGTGGTATTACCTCGAGATTCGGAAGACCGGTGGTCTCTTCGAGAACGTGACCGACGCCTCTACCACCGGTGTCTCGATACGGGTTCCGCGGGCAACCTTTGCAGCCGAAACAGTCCTGCTTGATGCCAACCCCGCCACTTCTACGTTCGCAGATGCACCGCTACAGGAAGGCCAGGTCTTCGATGCCGGGTCGGTGCAAATCACCACTCTGAGCGCCGGAGGAGGCGAAGCGACGGTATCCGTCGACCTCGACGAACAGGCGCCAACCGCGCCGACCAACCTCGAGGCGACCGCTGAATTCGAAGGAGTGAAGCTGCAGTGGGGCGCCAGCACCGACAACGTGGGGGTTGACAGCTACATCGTCTTTCGCGATGGAGCCGAAATCAGCTCCACCGAAGGCACCGAATACCTCGACTCCCGTGCCCCCGCCGGTAGCCATACCTACGTTGTCTACGCGCAGGATGCATTCCACAATCGCAGTACTGCCTCCGGGTCCGCGACAATCGCGGTTTCCGAGTTCGAGGGCCCAATCTGCAAAAGCGGCGAGTGCGAAGTCACCTTCAGATACTCAGGCGCTCCGACTGCTTGGAACGTGCCGCTCGGAGTAAGCGAGGCCGAATTCACGGTTGAAGGCGCCAGGGGCGGGGGCTTTGGCTTCAACTTCGGGGGCCGGGTCGAGGCACCCCTTGCGCCGCTCGCGAGCGGGGAAATCGTGAGCGTGAGCGTGGGCGGGGCGGGAGAGCCGTTCTTGGCAGGAGGCGAAGGTGGCTTCGGCGGCGGTGGCGACAGCACATTCGGTGCCGGGGGCGGCGGCTTTAGCTCTGTCAAGCTCGGCGCCACCCTGAAGCTGCTTGCCGCGGGAGGGGGCGGCGAAGGGGCAAGTGGGGTCGATGCGACCACGGGACAAAAACGTGGCGGGGGCTCCGGTTCGCAGGGGGGGGAGATCGGCGCCGACGGTCACGACGGCACCGTATCGACTGCAAACGGGGCAACATTGCGCGGCGGTAAAGGCGGCAGCGCAGGCGGCAGCTTCGGAGGCTCCGGCATCGACGGGGCTGGAGGCGCCGGCGGTGAAGTAAGTGGATCGAGCTCCTGCGTGGGTGGCGCAATCGCCGGAGCTCCAGGAGCCGCCGGAAGCCTCTTCTCCGGCGGCGGTGGCGCTCCAAACGCAGGCGGTGGGGGCGGTGGCGGATATTTCGGTGGCGGTCAAGGAGGCGGGGGCGCCAGCGACACCTGCGGCAATGCAGCCGGTTGGGGAGGCGGTGGTGGTGGCTCCAGCTTTGCGGCACCTGGTATTGAAGCCGAGTTCACCGGCGGCACCCGCTCGGGCGACGGCCAGGTCTGGATCTCTTATTCGAACCCGGTCACACCAGGCGCTCTCACGTACCTGACCGAACAGAACCAAGAACTTGTCGTGCCAGCCGCATCGGGCGTCCTTTCTGGAACGCCGGGGCCCATAGGGGTTCCGCTTGACGTGAGCGAGGTAAGCCCCCCTGGTCACGGAGCGGTGGCCCTGTCTGAAGATGGAGGGTTCACCTATGTGCCGGCCGCCGGCTTCACCGGCAGCGATTCGTTTACCTACTCTCTGGCGGACCCCTCGGGCGATTACGCGATAGGCCAGATCAAGCTGAGAGTCGCCCGACCCCCCTCGGCGACAATCACGGCGTCCCCCAGCGGGAATACTTACACCCTCGATCAGGTGGTTTCAACCTCTTTTTCCTGCAGCGAGGGCTCAGGCGGGACCGGCCTCGCCTCGTGCAATGACTCTGGCGGGGTCGAAAGCTCAAAAGGGGGCACGGGGCGCCTCGACACCTCCACCCTGGGCATCCACACCTACACGGTGACCGCTGTTTCCAACGATGGCCTGGCAGAAGCCGACACGGTCAGCTATCTGGTCGTTGTGCCGAACCCCCCGCCCGCCTTTCCCCCGTCATTGCCGAAGAGCGAGTTTTCGCTAGCTCCGCCGGAAAGGTCACTGCGCGAAGTGCTCCAGGCCGGCAACCTGATCGTCGCGGTAACGGCCAATGAAGGCATGAGCATCACGTTGGTCGGCAAGACGGTTGTCAACGACCGTGCCCGTCGCGCGGGCACGACGAAACCTGTCGAGGTCTTCAAGAAGAAGGTGGTCGGCTTTAGCGGAGCGGGAACAAAGAAGGTGAGGTTGGTGCTGACCGGCAAGGGACAGGCTCAGCTCGCTCGCCTGCGCTGGGTGAGGCTTGAGATCATCGGCAGGGCAAGTGGCGCAGCTGGTGAGGTGGCGCCGCAAACCGTGATGTTGACCCTTCGGGGTTGAGCAGCCGGCCAAGCCTGGCGCCTTAGCTGGCCTGCACCATTGGGTCACCTCAGTTCTTGATCAGGCTTAGAGATATGACTCGGCGGGCGCTGGGTCCGCCGAACAGAGTTGCAATCGCCTTAGCTCGGACGCTGTTGCGGGAGGCACGCCCAAGAAGCCCTAGTGCCGCGTGTGGCAGCTGGATGCTGAGCAGTTTGCTCTTTCCTGTTGGGATCGCGAAACGAGGGCCAGTGACGGTGAGGTCCTTCGGGGGCATCCGCCGGCCGCGAGGGCCAACGCTCGGGCGGATCGTCAGCGTGAGCTGGCCGCGGCAGACCCTGGTTGGCGCACCGCCGCCGCAGCCCAATGAGATTTTCGCCTGTCCCTCTGCGATCAGCGCAGATCCGCTGCGGATCGAGATATTCAGCGGCGAGGGCTTCGGCCTTGGTGACCGCGGTTCGGGCTGGGGTCCTGGAGGCTCAGAGCCTGCTGTGACCTTGTAGCCGATAGAGGTGCTGCGGGCCAATCCGTCTTGGGAGACCGCGGTGACGGTATAGGCGTGAAAACCAACCGTCGAAGTGTCCAATCTTCCGAGACCACCGCCTGCGGTCTTGACGCCCTCCGAGTCATTGCACGAAATGAGTCCCGGCCCACTCGCGCCCTCCGAGCAGGAGAAGTTGGTGGGAACTGCTTCTCCAAGCACGTACGCCTGACCGCCTTGCGGTGTAGGGATTGATGCCGAGGGAGGCAACGCGAACGTCGCGACCACCGTCTGCTGGGGGCCCATCGTCACAGTGCAGGTGTTCCCGCTACAGCTTTCCGAGAACTTCGAAAACGCCGACCCGGGCTCTGCGCTTGCATGTAGCTGCACCGTCGAGCCGGCCGCGAATTCAGCGCTGCAGGAGGTGTGCCCAGCGCCGCAGTCGATGCCTGACGGCGTTGACGTTACGGCGCCGGAGCCAGCCCCCGTCACAGAAACTGACAACGCGCGCGCCCCGCTCAGCCCTTTTGCGGGCCTCGGCAATCTGCTCGACTGCCTGTCTCCCGTGCCAAGGGCGCCAAGGCGATTCGACCCCCAGCATTCCACGCCGCCGATGCTCGTAAGGGCACAGGTCTGATCCCACCCAGCAGCTATCGCGGTCGCTTCAGCGCCCAAGCCCTTGACCACCACCGGCACCGAGCTGT
>JAJKHV010000196.1 GCA_021154855.1 Solirubrobacterales bacterium | reverse complement strand
GTGGCGTGCTTCTGCACGCGAGCGACCGAGGACGCCGATATGCGCCGGTCAGGCGACGCTAGGCCAGGAGCTTGGCCTTGGCCTTGTCAAACTCCTCGGCTGACAGGGCGCCCTTTTCCTTCAGCTCGTTGAGCTTGTGGAGTTCGTCGGCGGGGGAGGTGTGGGCCTGTTCGCGGACGTAGGAATCGAAGTGCTGCTTGGCCTCGGCCTGCGCCTTGATCGTGCGGTCGCGCATGCCGCTGCCGCGGGCGATCAGGTAGATCAGCGCGGTCAGGAAGGGAATGAAGACCAGGAAGAGGACCCAGGCGGCCTTGCCCCAACCGGACAGCTCGTGATCCCGGAAGAGGTCGCTGATGATCGTGATCAGGATCCAGATCCAGATCACGAAGAAGAAGACCTCGAAGGCTACGAGGAGGGCTTCTCCAATGTTGATGTCGGCAAATGGCACGGCGCGTCCTTTCGTTGGTGAAGTGGATCGGCGGCCGGATGCCGCGATCACCTGTTCCCCACGCTATGCCACCTCCCTGCTCCTGCACCCTTATCTCCGCGAGTGCCGCGGCAGCAGATCGACGCGCTCAGCCGACGACGATCTTGCCGTGCATGAAGGGGTGGATCTTGCAGTGGTAGCGGAAGGTCCCCTGCTGTTCGAAGCGCACCGAGAACGAATGGCCAGGCTTGATGTGGCCGCTGTCGAAGGCCCCTCTGTCCGTGGCCGTGTGCGCGGTTCCGGACGAGTTTGAGAAAACGACCGTCGCTCCCCTGGCGACCTGGAGCGTCGGCGGGTGGAATTCGAAGTGGCTGATGTCGACCGTCTTGGCCTTGCTGGCCTGCGCCGGCCCAGACCGGGCTGCAGGCGCCGCCTGGCTGACGGTCAGCGCGGCGGTGAAGGCGATGGCGAGACAGGCGACGATTCGCTTCATCGCCCGGTCTACGGAACGATGCCCGGCAAGGTTCAAAGGCGTTGGGAAAAGAGCATCGCGGCAACCGCGGTGGCGAGGTTGAGGCTCGAGACCCCCGCCCGCATCGGAATCGCGAGCCGCTCGTCAGCCCGCTCGAGTAGTGCCGCGCTGAGCCCGTAGCGCTCGGTGCCGAAGGCGAGGATGGCGCGCGGGGAAAGTGACCGCGGATCGCCGCTCGCACCATCCGGATCGATGGCGACCAGCGGTCGGTCGGTCTCCGGCAGCTCCGCAACCGGCGCCACCGGCAGGGCGAAATGCAGTCCGGCGGCGCCGCGCAGCGCCTCGGGATGCCAGGGGTCGTTGCTGCCGGTGGTCAGGACGGCGGCCGCGTCAGCAGCCGCGGCGACCCGTACGCAGGCGCCCATGTTCCCCATCGAGCGGGGGTCCTCGAGCAGGACCACGGGCGCCGCTCGCCGCTCGGCCAGCGTCGCTGCGACGTCGACCGGCGGTCGGCGAGCGATCGAGATCACGCCGGTGCGAGGCGCATGGGGTGCCATCTGCGCCAGAATCTCGGCTTCGACCGGGGTTACCCGCTCGGCCAACGAGCCGGCCAGGTCGGGGGCCAGCTCAGCCGCCAGCCGCTCCAGGTCCTCGCCGTCCTCGGCGACTGCCTCGAGCAGCTCGGCCCCGAAGCGCAGGGCGTGCTTGAGCGCGTGGAAGCCCTCCAGTACAGCCAGCCCGCGGTCCCGGCGGGCGGCTCGGTAACGCTGCACGAGGGCATCGCTCACCGGCCAATCAAACCCGAATCGCCAGCAGGGTGAGCCGACGCTCTCTGCGGCGCCGGCTCGTGCCCCACGACGGGCGGCTCAGCGAGCCTCCCCGGCAGTGTCGAGAGCGTCGAGCACCTCCTGGTCGGAGACCTGGGAGAAGTCCCGGTACCACTGGCCCACCCCATGCAGCTGCGGCGGGGCGATCAGGCAGACGACCTCGTCGGCCTCCGCTCGCAGGCGCGCCAGGGCGTCGGGTGGACAAACCGGCACCGCCAGGGTCAAGCGCTGCGGCCGAAGACGGCGAATCCCGCGCAGAGCAGCTGTGTCGGTCACGCCGGTCGCAACTCCGTCGTCGACGACGATCACGCAGCGATCCTGCAGTGCCAGCGGCATGCGTTCGCCGCGGTAGGCGCCGACCCGACGGCGCAGCTCCTCGCTTTCGCGGCAGACGATCGCGTCGAGCACGCCGCTGTCGACGCCGAGCGCGGCGAGCGCCTCGGGGTCGAAGACGCGGGTGCCGTCCTCGGCGATCGCGCCGATTCCGTACTCCGGGTTATGGGGAGCGCCGAGCTTGCGCACGGCGAAGACCTCCAGCGGTGCGCCAAGCGCGGCCGCGACCTCTCGGGCAACCGGCACGCCGCCACGCGGAAGGCCGACGACGACGGCCTGCTGCTCGGCCAACGGCAGCAGCCGCTCCGCCAGACGCCGTCCAGCCTCGCGTCGATCGGCGAAGACAGCGTCGACCATGCCGAGTGCATGGCGGATTCTCATTGGCCGATTTTCCGCCTTTGAGCCGGGGATTCAAAATGCGATTCGCCGGAGGCCTGCGGCGTTTGAGAGTTCCAGTGGACGCGCCGGCTAGTCCCCGCCGTTTTCTTTGAGCAGAGTCGCTGCGAAAGACCTCGTCTTGGACGAGCCCGCCAGCCCGAGAGGATCAAGGCCAAAGAGGTCCTCGTTCGAGCGCAGGATCGAGTACGGGTCGTATGCGGCGGCGTCGGTGGAGCCTGGGGTGAGGAGAGGCGAGAGCAGGAGGGCGCCTACGCGAAGTGGATCGGTGGCCGGGGCGGGAACGGTGCCTGGCGTCGTGGCTGGCGGATTCGCCGCCGCGAAGTCGACGATCAGCAGCCCGTCGCTCTTGTAGGCGGGCGAGGCGAGGATCTTGGGAACCCAGGTGGAGAGGAAGGCGTCGGCGTTCCCCGCACCTTCGGCCCCACCCGCCGGGCACTGGCCGGCCGCGCCGGAATTGCAGAGGGTCGGCGCGATGAAGGAGTAGTTCGGCGTCTTCTCGGTTTTACGCAGATCCGCCGTCAACTGGTCGATCGGCAGGTCGTTGCTGGAACAGTCGCCGAGATCGAGCAGTGAGTGGAAATAGACAAAGTGGTTCTGCCGCGCCGCGTAGCCGCCCGGCGCGACGGCTTCGACTTCTTCGGGGCCAGGATGGACGCAATTCGCCGCGCTACCGGTCGCGTCGACCATGCCGTCGACGTAAGCCCGCCAGCTCAAGCGACTGCTGCCAAGCTGGTCGGCGAGGGTCAGGGTTTCGACCGGGTAGACGCAGCCCGAGCCACTGACGACGCCGTTTCCGCTCGCTTTCGCGCTGGGCGGGAACTCGGCGAAGGTCGAGCAGCCGGCTGTGGTCGACGCGTTCGGTGGCTGGCCGCTGAGGGCGGCGATCTGGTTCGGCAAATCGGCTTCGCCGAGCAGCGAGTAGTTGCTCAAGAGCTCGCCCTGCGGTCGCAGCGTCGCCGACAGGTAAGGCATCTGCGACTGCGCGCCGAGCGACTGTTCGTAGCCCGGGCTGGCCAGGGAGATCACGAAGACGTGCTTGACCGGCCCCACTTCGGATTCGGGAGCCGCCGGCGTGGTGGCCGGTTCCTTCGGCGCCGGTTCGCTCACCGGGCCGCTCGCCGCCGGCACGGGGGCAGCTTCCGGCGAAGCGAGCGGCCCGCCGGCCGATGACGCCGAGCCGCTCGGGGTGGGAGCGGACGTTTCGGCTTCGATTGAGGATTCAGCCGAAGCCGGCGCGGTGGCGGCCGGAGTGTCATTGGAAGCGAGAGTGCGACCGATCAGTGCCGCCAGCGCTCCGCTGTCGCCGGTGCCGGTCATCGCGCTGGCGACGATCGCCGAGGTGGCGACGACCGAGGAGGCAACCAAGAGCCCGAAGCGCTTGCCTGTGAGCGTCGCGGCGGCCGCCATCGCCCGCCGCAGGGGACGCATCATCGCCGCCTTCATGCCGGCGCTCCCGCCGGCACGAGCGACTGGCCGCACTGGGCGCAGAAGCGCACCGCGTGGCCGTAGGGCGAGCCGCAGCTGGGGCACATCCCGGCCGCGTCGGCACGTTCCAGCTCGAGTACCCGCTCGACCGAGAGCAGCTCGGCGTCGACCCGCTGCAGCTCCGCCGCCTTGCGGGTCAGCACGTCCATCCGCACGTGGTCGCGGATCGCCATCTCATAGAAGGCGCCGCCGAGATCGGCCTGCATGATCGTGAACTTCTCCAGCAGGCGGTCGCGCTGGGCGATCAGCTCGGCATTCTCGACCTTCTCCTCGCTGGGCTTGGCCGCTTCCGGCTTTCCAGGAGCGGACGTCCGCCTCACCTTGGCCGGCGCCGGCTTGGGAGCACCCTTCACGGCGTCGACCGGCCGCCGCAGGATCTCGCCGAGCGGCCTCATGGCTGCCCCTTTCCGGTCGGCACCGGAGGCGCTTCGCTCGGATCGCCACCGACCACCGTCACGTCGGGCAGATTCTGCTGGGCCTTGATGTAATTTTCGCCCGACTGTTCGGGATTTTCCGCGACGATTGCCGTGTCTTCTTCGGTCTTCTGCTTGGTCGGTTTGAAGCCGGTCACCTGGTGAACGGTCCCGTTGCTGGTTTGCGCCACGACCTTGCCCTCTCCTTTGCCGGCCGCCTTGGCCTTTTTGGCTTTCGCTTTTTTGCCGGGGCTTGACGCTGTGGTCGCGACGCTGGCCGCGGGCGTGTTGGCCTGCGCCACTTCCTGGCGGTGCAGAGCTTCCAGCAGCGCCTCGTTTTCACCGCCGTCGTTACCGCTGCGGCCGACGACGACGCCGATCGCCACCGCGATCGGCAGCAGCGCGAAGAAGGCGACAGCCGCCGCCCGGCTGCTGGAGCTGGGTTTTACGGCCGACGGCCGCACCGCGGGCCGCCGGGCGCGCTGGCTCATCGCCGCGAAGTAGCGCGAGGACGGGTTGGCGCCGTTGCCGCGCCGTGCCGCGCAGTTGACGCAGTAGCGCTGCTGCGGATCGAGCGGCGCGCCGCACTCCTCGCAGGGCTCGTGCTGGGCGACGCCGTTCATCGCCGGCGTCTGTCGGTTGAGGCTCTCATTGCTCGTTGCTCCCGTGATCGTGCGACTTGGATCGCTGCTTACGTGCGTGCTTGTGGTAGCGGCGCTCGAGGATGCGCTTCGATTCAGCCTGCTTTTGCGCCGCCGTGTCCTGCGTCGTCGTGCAGCCGGAGATCGCGCCGACGGCGAGCAGGCCGCAGATCGCGAGCAGGCAGGTCCGGAGTATGTGGCGATTAGCCGAAGGCACCGCTCACGTACTCCTTGGTGCGCTGCTCGCGGGGAGAGCCGAAGAGGGCCGTTGCGCTGCTGTACTCGACCAGCTCGCCGAGGTACATGAAGGCGACGTGGTCGGCGATCCGGTATGCCTGCTGCAGGTTGTGGGTAACGATCACGACGGCGACGTCGTCGCGCAGCTTCACGATCAGGTCCTCGATCACCTGGGTCGATTGCGGATCGAGCGCCGAGCAGGGCTCGTCGAGCAGCAGCACCTCGGGTTCGGCCGCCAGCGCCCGGGCGATGCAGAGCCGCTGCTGCTGACCGCCGGAGAGCTTCAGCGCCGGGTGGTCGAGGTTGTCCTTGACCTCCTCGAAGAGACCGGCGCGCTCGAGTGCGCTGTGGACTTTCGGCTCCAGCGCCTTCTTGCGTTGGCGCCGCGACCCTTGCTCCCGCAGGACGTAGGCGATGTTGTCGAAGACGCTCATCGGGAAGGGGTTGGGCTGCTGGAAGACCATCGTCACCCGGCGCCGCAGTGAGGTCGGCTCGATCAGGGTGATGTCGACGTCGTCGAGCAGGATGCGACCGCTGAGGGTCGCCGTTCGGGTCAGCTCGGTGAGCCGGTTGAGCGAGCGCAGCAGCGTCGTCTTGCCGCAGCCGGAGGGACCGATCATCGCCAGCACCTCGCCCTGGCGGACCGGCAGCGAGACTCCTTTGACGGCTTCGCGATCGGAGTAGGAGACCGAGACGTCGTCGATCTCCATACGCCGGATCGAGAACTGCGGCGCCCCAATCGATCGCCTCGCCGCCGTGAAGCCTCCCGGCGAACCCGCGCCGCTGCTGCCGGTCGCCGTGGCAGGCGCGTCGACCAGCGTCGCCGGCTCGGAATCCTCGAGCGTAAGCCGCCGGATCGGCGGCGGATAGGGGGTGTCTGAGCTGACCCCGCCTATTTGGCGGTCGAGCTCAGACACGTCAGGGGCTATGAACTCCACGTTCCTACCTTTCTCGCGCGGCGGTGGACGACGTCGACGGCGGCATTCAGGCCCAACACCAGGAGCAGCAGGACGAAGGCCGCCGCGTAGGCCTTCTGGGGCTGGTTGAGGTTGCCGGTGGGAGAGGCCTCGTAGACGAAGTTGGTCAGCGTCGTCCCCGCGCCGCGCAGGTAGTTGAAGGGGAAGGCGCTGTTTTCGACCGGGGCGAAGTTCTGGGTGGCGCCGAGCAGGACGACGATGATCGCCGTGTCGCCGATGATCCGGCCGAGGCCGAGCATCGCTCCGGTGGCGACCTGGGGGCGCGCCGCCGGCAGCAGGATTCGCCGCGTCGTCGCGATCTTCGTCTTGCCGACGGCGAAGGAGGCCTCGCGGACGTGCTGGGGGATTGCGCTGAGGCCCTCTCGAGTGCTGGCGACGACCAGCGGCAGCGCGACCAGCGAGAGCATCGCCGATGCGGCGAAGAAGGAGCGACCGAAGACGACGCCTTCCGAGGTGCGGCTGAGGAAGCCGAGCGCAGTGCTGGAGAAGATCACCGTGCCGAAGAGAGCGAGCACGATCGAGGGGATGCCGGCGATCGCCTCGATAGTCGACTCGGTGATCCGGGCGAGCGCGGTCGGGCGACCGTACTCGACCAGCCAGACCGCGACGCCGATACCGGCGGGCAGGGCGATCGAAATCCCCATCACGGCGACGATCAGGGTTCCGAACAGGGCGTCTGAGAACCCGCCGGTCTGGCTCTGGCTGAACCCGGCCGTCGCCGGCGTGACCAGCATCGAGAGCTTCAGGTACTGGATGCCCTGCACCATCAGGTAGACGACGATCGCCACCGCGATCGCGCAGAAGAGCAGCCCCAGCGCCCAGCAGATTGCCAGGCCGATCCGGTCGGAGAGGCGCCAGGCGGCGCTGCCCTCGACCGCATCTTTGCCGGATTTCGGCGGGCCCATGCGCGGTGGGCGCCCACCCGCGGCGGGAGGCGTTGCGACGGACGACTCCATCAGGCGGTAGCTCCGTATTTCCG
>JAJKHV010000195.1 GCA_021154855.1 Solirubrobacterales bacterium | reverse complement strand
CAGCAGCGCCGCCGCCCGCTCCAGCCTGCGGGTGAGCAGGTAGGCATGCGGTGAGTCGCCAAAGGTGCGGCGGAACTCGCGGCTGAAGTGGGCACGAGAGAGACCTGCGGCAGCGGCAAGCTCGTCAACGCCGAGCGGCTCGAAGTAACGAGCGTCGGCAAGGTCCTTGGCGCGCAGCAGGTGGCGGGCGGGCGGTACATGCGCCATTCCCGCAGTCTAGGCTCGCGGCCTCGTGCTCGGGACCTATGCAGCCGTGCTGGTCATCTGCCTCGCCTCGCCGGCGATCGGCCAGGCAGCGATCGCGCTCTGCGGCGTGCGGCGGTGGTCCTGGCTGGCCCCGGCCATCGGCCTGGCGCTGCTCACCGCGCTCTGCTGGGGGACCGTCCGCCTGCCGGGCGACGGAACGGTCTCTGCGATCGTCGTCCTGACGCTTTTCGCGGCGTCAGTTTTTTATCTCCGCAAGCGACTCGAAGACGGGGGAGGGGCGCTGTCGGCTGGCTGGCCCGTCGCCCTCCTGGCCCTTGCCGCCACGGCATTGCCATTTGCTGCCGAAGGGCACTTCGGCATCCTCGGCACCAGCTTCAACCCCGATATGTCCCAGCATCTGCTGGCGGCGGACCGCCTTGCCCACGGTGAGGGCTCCCAGCTGCTGCACCAGGGCTATCCACTGGGCCCCCACGCGATAGTCGTCGCCCTGACCAAGGGCCTGGGCATCTCCCTGGTCCAGGGCTTCACCGGCCTGACGGTCGCCGTGGCCGTCCTTGCCTCGCTGACCGCCCTGACAGCCTTCCGCGACGAGCCGGCATATCTGCGTGTCCCGGCGTCCCTGGTCGTAGGCCTCACCTACATGGTCGCCTCCTATTTCGCCCAAGGCTCCTTCAAGGAGACGATCCAGGCGCTCTTCTTCCTGGCCTTCGTCCTGGCCCTGAGAGAGGCGTCGCAAAACCCCGTCTGGCGCAACCTCCCCCTCCGCTTCGTCCCAGCAGCCATCCTCGCAGTCGGCTCCGTCTACACCTACAGCTTCCCCGGCCTGATCTGGCTGATCGGCACCGCGGTCATCTGGGGGGCAGTCGAGCTCGCCCTAAGGCGGTTGGGCAGCTCGGCGGGTGGCGCGGATGCGGGGAGGCCGAGAACGGAGGCGAAGCCCCCGCCCGCAGTCGCGACAGGGCCCGCCGCCTGGCGGTCTGTCCTTTATGCGGCACTCCTCTTCCTCGTGCTGATCGCCCCGGAGATCGGCCGGATGATCGACTTCCACAGCTTCGAGACCTTCGATCCCAACGGCCCCGGCCTGGGCAATCTCTTCGGCCAGATCTCGCCCTTCGAGGCGCTCGGCATCTGGCCCTCGGGTGACTTCCGGCTCAGCCCGGGTGACGGCGCCGTACCCGCCCTTGGCTACTTCCTCGGCGCCGCCTATGCCTCGATCCTGCTGGTCTACGGCCTGATTGTCTGTTGGCGCCGCCGCGAGACCGCCCTCGTCGCGGGGTTGGCGGCTGCTGCGCTCGCCTACGCGGCGGCCCGTATCAGCGGCACCCCCTACACAGCGGCCAAGGCGGTCGAGGTCGGCGCGCCTCTGGCCGCGCTGCTCATCGTCCTGCCGCTGCTCCGCCGCCCGGTGGCATGGCTGTATCTGTTGGTGGCAGGCGGCTGCTCGCTGCTGGCGCTCGCCAACGCGCCGGTCGGTCCGATCTCCTACTCGCCGGCGCTGACGGGTCTTCGATCTGCCGTTGGCGAAGGCCCGACGCTTGTCGTCGCCTCGCGGCAATTGCTCGAAGACGAACATGGAGTTCCCTACATCACCTGGGAGATGCGCGGTGGTCGTGTCTGCATCGATGCGAGTGATGAAGTCGGAGATCAGCCGCCGCCGGGCGTTCGCTTCGTGGTCGCTGAATCCGCAGCTGACCAGCCGCCGTTCGCAGGGCTGCGCCTAAAGCGACTCGCCTCTCCGTACGTCCTCTGGGAACGAACCCCACCGATCCACGGCCGAAGTCCCTGCCCGCTCGTAGCGGTCCGCCAGGCCCGCCAAGGCGCGCCGCGTTAGCCGGCCCCAAGCCTGAGATCGCTGACTTCGCCTTTAGTCGCCCAATAGGGCGAAAAAAGACGAAGTCAGGGAGGGGTGGTGCGTGGGTAGCATGGCCGGATCGAGGCCGCTACCCAAAAGATCACCGTCAGGCTTCCCGATCGGACGCCGTTGGAGTTGGCTGATGGCGCCTCTGGCGCCGATGCCGCTGCGGCGATTGGCCCGGGTCTTGCCAAGGCCGCCCTGGCGATCCGTGTCGATGGTGAGCTTCGGGACCTCTCGGCGCGGCTCCCTGACGGCGCCGAGATCGCGATCCTCACCGACCGCGACCCCGAGGCGCTGGCGCTGATCCGCCACGACGCCGCTCACGTGATGGCAGAGGCGGTGCAGGGGCTCTACCCAGGCACGAAGGTGACGATTGGGCCGGCGATCGAGAACGGCTTCTACTACGACTTTGATTTCCCTGACGAGGTCAAGGTCACCGATTCCGACCTGGAGAAGATCGAGGCGGCGATGCGCGCTCACATCGAGGCCGACGAGGCGTTTGAGCGCCGCGACGTGCCAGCCGCCGAGGCGATCGAGATCTTCAAGGCGCAGGGCGAGGACTACAAGGTTGAGCTGATCGACGACCTGGTCGCGGACGAAGGCGTCGAGACCGTCTCGCTCTACCGCAACGGCCCTTTCGAGGATCTGTGCCGTGGCCCGCACGGTCCCTCCACTGGGAGGATCAAGGCGATCAAGCTGAGCTCGCTTGCCGGCGCCTACTGGCGCGGCGACGAGAAGCGCCAGATGCTGACCCGGATCTACGGCACTGCCTTCTTCTCCAAGAAGGAGCTCAAACAGCACCTCGAGCGCATCGAGCAGGCCAAGGCGCGGGACCATCGCCGCCTCGGTCCCCAGCTCGGCATCTTCATGCTGCGCGAGGAGGCGCCGGGAATGCCCTTCTGGCTACCCAACGGAACCACTCTGCTGCGCCTGATCGAGGGCGAGGTGCAGGCGCAGCTGCGCAAGCGCGGATACAAGGAGATTGCGACGCCGCAGGTACTTGACGAGGAGCTCTGGCATCGCTCCGGGCACTGGGACAACTATCGCGACGACATGTACTTCATGCAGTCCGACGAGAAGCGCCTGGCGCTGCGGCCGATGAACTGCCCGGGTGCCTGCCTGGTCTTCGACGCCGAGCGCCACTCCTACCGCGAGCTACCGCTGCGGCTGGCCGAGTTCGGCCGCGTCTCGCGCAACGAGCGCGAGGGCGTCTTGCACGGGTTGCTGCGCGTGCGCGCCTTCACTCAGGACGACGCCCACGTCTACTGCACCGAGGAGCAGATCACCGACGAGGTGGCGGACATCTGCGCCGCGATCGACGAGCTCTACGCCCGCTTCGGCTTCGAGGACGTGCGCGTCGAGCTGTCGACGCGGCCGGAGAAGTCAATGGGCAGCGAGGAGCAGTGGGCCAAGGCGGAGGCGGCGCTGACCGAGGCGCTCGATCGCCAAGGCCGCGAGTACGAGCTCAACCCCGGCGACGGCGCCTTCTACGGGCCGAAGATCGACTTTCACGTCACTGATGCGCTCGGCCGCTCCTGGCAGTGCGGCACCTGCCAGCTCGACTTCCAGATGCCCGAGCGCTTTGACCTCAGCTACGTCGGCGCCGACGACGGGACCCACCGCCCGGTGATGATCCACCGCGCCCTGCTCGGCTCGATGGAGCGCTTCGCCGGGATCCTGATCGAGCACTACGCCGGCCGCTTCCCGGTCTGGCTGGCGCCGGTGCAGGCGATCGTCCTGCCCGTCTCCGATCGCCACAACGAGTACGCCGCGCGCGTTGCCGTCGAGCTGCGCGAAGCCGGTGTGCGAGTCGAGATCGACGACCGCTCTGAGTCGGTCGGTAAGAAGATCCGCGACGCCGAGCTCGGCCGCTATCCCTACATGCTGGTTGTCGGCGATCGCGAGCAGGAGGCCGGCGGGGTTGCGGTTCGCTCTCACGGCGACGGAGAGCTGGGAGCGATGCCGGCGGCCGACTTCGCCGCTCGCGTCATCGCAGAGAACGCGTCTTCCTGATCTGGCACTTGTCACTTCGCGCGCTCTGTCTATACTCCGGACACTTGATCGCAGGCACCCCAAATACCCCGCGCCGCTGAGCGTCCTGTGCCTGCCTCCCTACCTCTCGTCCGCTTGAAGCTCCACAACTCACTTAAATAGTGCCGGTCCCGCGTAGGTTTGACCGGCGCCCGCCAGAGCGCGACACGACTCGGATCAACGAGCGAATCCGGGTCCCCAAAGTTCGTCTGATCGGAGCCGAGGGAGAGCAGCTCGGCATCGTCGACATCAACGAGGCGCTCAAACGCGCTCAGGACGCCGATCTCGATCTGGTCGAGGTAGCGCCCGGCTCGAAGCCGCCGGTCACCCGCCTGCTCGACTACTCGAAGTACAAGTACGAGCAGGAGCAGAAGCAGAAGCAGGCCCGCAAGCACCAGCAGCAGGTCAACATCCGCGAGATCAAGCTGCGGCCGAAGATCGCCCAGCATGACTACGAGACCAAGAAGGGTCACGTCGAGCGCTTCCTTCGCCATCAGGACAAGGTCAAGATCACGATCATGTTCCGCGGCCGCGAGCAGGCGCATCCGGAGCGGGGCAGGGCGCTGCTGCAGAAGCTCTATGAGGACCTCGACGGGCTCGCTGTGATCGAGTCCCAGCCGCTGCAGGAAGGGCGCAATATGAGCATGCTGCTGGCGCCTGGCAAAGAGGCGGTCAAAGTCGACGACGAGGCGAAGCCGAGCGACGAGGAGACACCCGCCGCGGCTGAGAAGCCAGCCGCGGAGGAGGCACCCGCGGCCGAGGAGGCACCGGCTGCCGAGGAGCCGCCTGCCGAGGAGACGGCCGCTGCGGCTGAGGAGCCGCCTGCCGAGGAGACTCCTGCAGCAGATGAGACACCCGCCGCCGAGGACGAGACGTCCGGCGACGACGCGGCTGCTGCTTAGGGCTTAGCTCGCTACGACGTCGGCAATTCGCTTTGATGCATGGCCGTCCCATAGGGGCGGTGGCTCGGGTCGATTCGAAGGGCGCTGGGCAAGAGCCACTGGGAGCTGGGCGATTGCGGCCGGGTCTAGGCCCAAAAGGGTGTTGGTGCCTGCGGTGATCGTGATTGGGCGCTCGGTGTTGTCGCGCAGGGTGAAGCAAGGGATGCCCAGGTAGGTCGTCTCCTCCTGGATGCCGCCGGAGTCGGTGAGGACGGCGCCGGCGTCGGCCACGAGGGAGAGGAAGTCGATGTAGCCGAGCGGGTCGCAGAGGAGCAGGCCGGGGTGCTCGGAGTCGATCGCCTCCATCATCGAGCGGGTGCGCGGGTGGACCGGGAAGACGACTGGCATCTCGCGGGCAAGTGTGGCGAGCCGTTCGATCGTCGCCGCCAGGAGTGGACCGTCGACGAGGGCGGGACGGTGGAGGGTGACGAGGACGTATCGCCCCGGCTCGACCCCGAGCCTGCCGGCGCTGCCGGCTGCGCGGAAGCGATCTTGCAGGGCAACGAGGGTGTCGATCATCGTGTTGCCGACGAGGTGGATCCGCTCGGCTGAGATTCCCTCGGCGTGGAGGTTGTCATCGGCCTCGGGGCTGTGGATGAAGAGCTGGTCGGAGAGCTGGTCGGTGACTATCCGGTTCAGCTCCTCGGGCATCGTGCGGTCGAAGCTGCGCAGCCCCGACTCGATGTGGGCGACTGGAATTTGCATCTTCGCGGCGGTCAGCGCTGCCGCCACGGTCGAGTTGACGTCGCCCGGGACCATCACCAGGTCCGGCCGCTCCTCTTCCAGCACCGGCTCCAACCGCTCGACCACGCGCGCGGTCTGCTGGGCGTGGCTACCGGAGCCGACCTCGAGCATGTGGTCGGGCGCGGGTACACCGAGCTGCTCGAGGAAGACCTCCGACATCGGCCGGTCGTAGTGCTGGCCGGTGTGGACGATCGCGTGGCGGCCCTCGGGCAGGCGCGCCCGCAGGGCGCCGATCACCGGCGCCATCTTGACGAAGTTAGGGCGGGTTCCGATCACGTAGACGATCCGCATCGGGCGGCACAGTACCCTGCGCTCCGCCTTCGACCTGCAATAGAGCGAGCACCCAGGCGCGCGCGTCTGCTTCAATAGCGAACCCGATGCCCAAGATGAAAACTCATTCCGGCGCCAAGAAGCGCTTCCGCAAGACCGCGACCGGCAAGCTGCGCGGCCGGCGCGCCTACTCGAGCCACATTCTCGAGAAGAAGTCACCGAAGCGCAAGCGGCGGATGGCACGGCCGGTGGAGATCGCTCCCTCTGACACCAAGACGGTGCGCAAGCTGCTTGGAGGCGGCAAGTGAGCCGGGTCAAGCGGTCGGTCCACGCGCGCAAGAAGCGCCGCAAAGTCCTCAAAGAAGCGAAAGGCTATTTCGGCCGCAAGCATTCCTCCTACCGTTTCGCAAAAGAGCAGGTGCAGCGCTCGGGGATGTATGCCTACCGCGACCGGCGCAACCGCAAGCGCGAGTTTCGCCGGCTTTGGATCACCCGCATCAACGCTGCCGCGCGGCTGGAGGGCATGAGCTACTCCGAACTGATTCACGGCCTCAACGGTGCTGGGGTCGAGGTCAACCGCAAGATGCTCGCCGAGATCGCGGTCAGCGACCGCGAGGCCTTCCGCCGATTTGTGGAGCTAGCCCGGGAGGGTGCGGCCGCCTAGCCGCAGCCAAGCACTCCACTTTCCCGGGCGGGCCGTCTTTACGGCCCGCTTTTTCGTTCCAGGAGAAGAAACGCACGAACAGAACAGAGTCGCCACCAAACAGGCGCCAGATGATCAAAAGCCCCCAAAACGAGAAGCTGAAGCTGGTCCGCAAGCTGCGCGAGCGCAAGCATCGCGAGCGCGAGGGCGCCTTCGTCACCGAGGGCGAGGACCTAATCGAGGCCGGCCTTGCCGTTGGGGCCGAGCCGCGCTTTCTGCTGACCGCGGCGGGCAATGCGCTCGGCGGCGAGGAGGTAGAGCTCGAGTTGCTCGCGTCGGTCTCGAGCCTCGGCTCGGGGACCCGGGCAATCGCCGTCTGGCCGCAGGCATGGGTCGAGCCGGGTGGCTCGCCCTGCATCTATCTACACGGGGTGGGCGACCCCGGCAACGTCGGCACGATCGTCCGAACCGCTCACGCTCTGCTTGGCGGCACGGTGGTCCTCGGCCCCGATTGCGCTGACCCGTACTCGCCGAAGGCAGTGCGGGCAAGCATGGGCTCGATCTTCGCCCAGCCGGTGGCGCGGGCCGAAATCGGCAAGACGCCGCTGCCGCGTGCGGCCCTTGTCGCGCACGGGGGCGAGGCTCCGTCGGCACTCGCGGGCGCCGCAACGCTCTGCCTCGGCGCTGAGCGTGAGGGACTGCCCGATGAGGTGCTGGCCGAGTGTGAGGCCAAGGTGACGATTCCGCTTCGCTCCGGCGGCGCCGAGTCGCTCAACGTCGCGGCTGTGGCTGCGATCTGCGCCGAGCGGATATCGTCGCTCGCCATGCCGAAGGACTCCTCCAATGCTTGAGCGGATCGAGGAGATCAGGGTTGAGGGTTCTGCGGCAATCGAGGCCGCCGCCGGGACCGCCGAGCTGGAGGAGCTGCGGGTCCGCTATCTCGGCCGC
The DNA here is from genome assembly GCA_021154855.1 of Solirubrobacterales bacterium. Classification (GTDB taxonomy): domain Bacteria; phylum Actinomycetota; class Thermoleophilia; order Solirubrobacterales; family 70-9; genus VRUE01. The sequence goes on along the minus strand of JAJKHV010000195.1, from coordinate 4,980 downwards.
AAGGCCGAGCTAACCGCGATCTTGCGTGGCATAGCCGAGTTGCCGGCGGAGGAACGGGGCAAGGTCGGCGGCAGTGCCAACAAGGTGCGAAAGGAGCTCGAGGCGCTGCTCGAGTCACGGGCGGAGATCCTCGACGCCAGCGAGCTGGAATCCCAACTGGCAGAGGATCGGGTCGACGTGACCCTGCCGGGAGCCCCAGCCCGGCCGGTTGGCCACATCCACCTGATCACCCGCACAACCCGCCAGATCGAGGACGTGATGGTCGGGCTCGGCTACCGCGTGATGGAGGGGCCGGAGGTGGAGCACGACTATTACAACTTCACCGCGCTCAACCACCCTCCGGGACACCCGGCGCGAATGCTTCAGGACACCTTCTACGTCCAGTCAGACCCGGAGGTGCTGCTGCGCACCCACACCTCGCCGGTGCAGATCCGCAGCATGGAGGCCCAGTCACCGCCGATCTTCATGATCGCCCCCGGCAAGGTCTACCGGCGCGACTCCGACGCTACCCACAGCCCGATGTTCCACCAGGTCGAGGGACTGGCGATCGGCGAAGGGATAACGCTCGCCGATCTGCAGGGGACGCTCGATGAGATGCTGCGGGCGATCTTCGGCGCCGGGCGCAAGGCGCGGATGCGCCCGCACTTCTTTCCCTTCACCGAGCCCAGCGTCGAGTTCGACGTCTCCTGCTTCCAGTGCGAGGGCACGGGCACGCTCGTCGACGGCGCCCGTTGCAACCTCTGCAAGGGGATCGGTTGGATCGAGGTCGGCGGCGCCGGCATGGTCGACCCAAACGTGCTCGGTTTCGTGGAGTCAAACGGCTATGACCCGGAGCGGGTGCAAGGCTTCGCGTTCGGCATGGGGGTCGAGCGGATCGCGATGCTGCGCCATGGCGTGCCCGACCTTCGGCGCTTTTTCGACAATGACGTGCGGGTATTGGAGCAGTTCGCATGAGGGTTCCGTACTCATGGCTGCGCGAATACTGCGACCCCGGCATCGAGCCGGGCGAGCTGGCCGAGCGGCTGGCGATGACCGGGACCGAGGTCGAGCGGGTCGGCACGGTTGGCCCACCCTCAGCGGAGGGCTTTGTCGTTGGCAAGGTGCTGAGCGCCGAGCCGCACCCCAACGCCGACCGCCTGCGGGTCTGCGCGGTTGACACCGGTGATGGCGAGCGGACGATCGTCTGCGGCGCCGCCAACGTCGCGGCGGGCCAGACCGTCCCCGTGGCGCTGCCGGGCGCGACGCTGCCCGGCGGCCACAAGATCGGCAAGGCGAAGCTGCGCGGTGTCGAGTCGGCCGGAATGATCTGCGCCGCCACAGAGCTGGAGCTCGGCGAGGGGCCGGCCGGCATCCTCGTGCTCGAGGGCGACGGCCTCGTTGCCGGGACGCCGCTGGCCGAGGTGCTGCCGATCGCTGAGTCGGTGCTGGAGCTGGAGGTGACGCCGAACCGGGTCGACTGCTTTGGCGTCTACGGAGTCGCCCGTGAGGTCCATGCGATCAGCGATGCGCCGCTGAGCGCCGAGCCCTGGGTCGAGGACGCGGCCGCGGCGGGAGAAGGCGAGGTGGGCGATTACGCCTCGGTCACGGTCGAGGCCCCAGAGCTCTGCCCGCGCTTCACCGCGCGTGTCTTCACCGGCGTCAGGATCGCTCCCTCGCCTGCCTGGCTGCAGGCACGGCTTACCGCGGCGGGCCAGCGGCCGATCAACAACGTCGTCGACATCACCAACTACGTGATGCTGCTGACCGCTCAGCCGCTGCACGCCTTCGACCTCGACAAGGTCCCTGACGGCGCGCTGACAGTTCGCACCGCTGCAGACGGCGAGAAGATGAAGACCCTCGATGACGTCGAGCGCACTTTCGACGCCGAGACCGTGCTGGTCTGCGACCGCAACGGGCCTTCGGGCATTGCGGGGATCATGGGGGGTCAGACCTCTGAGGTGTCTGACGAGACGACCAGCGTTCTGCTCGAGGTGGCGACCTGGAACGGGACCAACATCCTGCGCACGTCGCGGATGCTCTCGCTGCGCTCCGAGGCCTCCTCGCGCTTCGAGAAGCAGCTTCACCCCGAGCTCTGCGGGCGGGCGCAGCGGATCGCCTCGCGGCTGATCATCGAGCTCTGCGGTGCCGAGCTCGTGCCGGGAACGATCGACGTCGCCGCCGAGATTCCCGAGCCACGACAGCTGAGGTTGCGCGGCGAGCGGGTCGAGGGCCTGCTCGGGATGGCGATCGAGCAGGCTGACCAGAGGGCTTACCTGGGCCGGCTCGGCTTCACCGCCGAGCCCACGGGAGACGATCTAGAGGTCACTGTGCCACCCGACCGTCACTACGACATCGCCCGCGAGGTCGACCTGATCGAGGAGGTCGGACGGATTCACGGGCTCGACGAGCACCTGCCAAGCACGCTGCCGTCGGTCGCCGGCCGGGTCGGCGGCTTGACCCCCGAGCAGCGCCTGCGCCGCCGGACCGAGGACGCGCTGCGGGACCTCGGCTTCGACGAGGTCGTCGGCTGGAGCTTCACCGACCCAGCTGAGCCTGGCCGGCTGCGGATCTCCGCAGACGACCCGCGGGCGGATGGCGTAGCGCTCTCCAATCCCCTCTCCGAGGACCAGTCGGTGATGCGAACGACGCTGCTCGGCTCCTTGCTGGACGTCGCCCAGCGCAACCTGGCCCGTGGCGCCGATCGCGTCGCCCTCTTCGAGTCCGGCCGCGTCTACCTGACCACCCCGCCAACCGGACTACAGGCCGACCCCGAGTCCGCCTTCACTCCCGTCGGCGCGCTTTGCGGGGACTTCGTAGGTGATCGGGCTGCGCCCGCGATCGAGCCACATCGGATCGGCTGTCTCGCGGTCGGTCCCCTTGCAGCCAAGTCCTGGCGCGGCGGCGGGGAGCCCGCCGACTTCTTTGCGCTCAAGGGCACGCTCGAAGGAGTGGCCGGCCTGCTCGGTCTCGAGCTCTCGGTCGAGCCTGCCGAAGAGCCGTTCCTGCACCCCGGCCGCTCCGCACACGTCAGCGTGGCGGGCGAGCCCGCCGGCTGGATCGGCGAGCTGCATCTGCTCGTCTGCAGGGCCTGGGACCTCGAGGCCGCGGTTGCATTCGAGGTCGACCTGGCGGCGCTGATCGCCGCTTCGCCGGCCGGGGAGGAGACCTTCGAGGACGTGGCGACCTTCCCCGCCGTCTATCAGGACCTGGCGGTCGTCGTACCGACCGAGATCGCGGCTGCCCGGTTGCGCGAAGCCGTTTTGGCCGCCGGCGGTGGGCTGCTGCACGCTGCCGAGGTCTTCGACGTCTATGAAGGTGAGCAGCTCGGCGAGGGCAGGAAGAGCCTCGCCATGCAGCTCGAGTTTCGCGCCGCCGATCGCACGCTCACCGACGACGAGGTCCTCGCCCAGCGCGCCGCGATCGAGGCCGAGCTGAGCAAGATCGGAGGGTCGCTGCGTGCCTGATCTCAATCCACAGCCGCTCGACGGCGATCCCGCCGCCCGGGTCTTGGTCGCTGGGGCTTCGGGCTTCACCGGCGCGCTGGCGGCGCAGATCGTTTGGCGCCATCCGAAGCTGGAGCTGGTCGCCGTCACCTCGCGTGGCGACGCCGGCAAGAGGCTCGACAGCCTCTATCCGCGCTACCGGGTGCCGCTGCAGTTGACCGAACTGGATCTCGACCGGGTCGATGGCATCGACGCGGCGATCGTCGCCTATCCGCACGGCGCCTCGGCTCCGGCGGTTGCAGCGCTGCGGGCCCAGGATGTCGTCGTCGTCGATCTCTCCGCCGACTTCCGCCTGCGCGACCTGCCCACCTACGAGCGCTGGTACGGCGAGCACGGGGCGGTCGATCTTTTCGGCAGTGGCGTCTACGGACTGACCGAGATGTACCGCGATGAGCTGCGCTCGGCGAAGCTGGTCGCCACGCCAGGCTGCTACCCGACCGCCAGCGTCCTAGCCCTGGCGCCACTGGCCGAAAGCGGTCTGCTCACCGATGTCGTCATCGACGCCAAGCAGGGCGTCTCCGGTGCTGGTCGCGGCGGCGGCGACGCGATGCACTACGTTTCGATGGACGAGAACGCGTTCGCCTACAAGACCGAGGGCCACCGCCACCGCCCCGAGATCGAACAGGAGCTGGCTGCACTGGGCAGCCCGGCACCGGTCACCTTCGTACCCCATCTCCTGCCGCTTGACCAAGGGGAGCTGACCAGCTGCTACGCGCAGACCGCTGAGCCGATCTCCAAGCAGCAGGTCCAGGCCCTCTACAGGGAGCGCTACGCCGGCGAGCCTTTCGTCCGCGTAGTCGACGCCGCGCCCGGGTTGCGCGACGTGCGCGACACCAACGAGTGCCACGTCTATGTCACGGTCGAGGAGCGGGGGCGTGTGCTCGCTTTTTCGGCGCTCGACAATCTTTGGAAGGGCGCTTCGGGCCAGGGCGTGCAGAACCTCAACCTGATGCTCGGCCTCGACGAGACGCTGGGGCTGAGATGAATACCCGGGCCGCCGCGGATGCACAGCCGAACAGGCCGGCCGACCGGTTCTTCAAGTCGCGCTGGGTCTCGCCACCCGCTGGGGTCGAGGAGCTTGATCCCGCGCAGCTCCCACCCGGCTTTCGGGCTGGCGGAGCACACTGCGGCCTCAAGGGCGGCGGCAAGACCGACATCGGGTTGATCGTCTGCGACGCAGAGCGGGTTTCCTCGGCGGTTCTGCTCACCCGCAACGCCTCGGCGGCGGCCCCCGTGCGCGTGGTCCGCGAGCGCTGCGAGAGGGGGTCGGTCCGCGCGGCGGTGGTCAACGCCGGCAACGCCAATGCCGAGACCGGCGAGCAGGGCTACGCCGACGCCGTGGCGATGTGCGACACAGCGGCGGCGAAACTTGGCCTGCGGCCCGAGTCTGTCGCTGTCGCCGAGACCGGCGTGATCGGCGTCCCCCTTCCGATCGAGGCCGTCCTCGGGGGGATTGGCGAGGCCGCCGGGACCCTTTCGGAGCCGGGTTGCATTGCCT
>JAJKHV010000194.1 GCA_021154855.1 Solirubrobacterales bacterium | reverse complement strand
GCGCAGATCGGGTCGATCTCGGTGACGATCACGCGGGCGCCCTGGCCGCGCAGCGATGAGGCACAGCCCTTGCCGACGTCGCCGTAGCCGCAGATCACGGCGACCTTGCCGCCGATCATCACGTCGGTGGCGCGATTGATCCCGTCGACGAGCGAGTGGCGGCAGCCGTAGAGGTTGTCGAACTTCGACTTGGTGACCGAGTCATTGACGTTGATCGCCGGAAAGAGCAGGTCGTCGGTCTCGGCCAGCTGGTAGAGGCGGTGAACGCCGGTCGTCGTCTCCTCGGTGACTCCTTGAATCCGCGCCGCGACGTTGGTCCAACGCTGCGGGTCTTCGCCGAGAGAGCGCTGCAGGGTTTCGAGGATGATCTTGAACTCGCCCGAATCCGCCGTCTCGGGGTCCGGCACGGCACCGGCCTTCTCGAACTCGACGCCCTTGTGGACGAGCAGCGTCGCATCGCCACCGTCGTCGAGGATCATGTTGGGACCGTCGCCCTCGGGCCAGAGCAGGGCCTGCTCGGTGCACCACCAGTACTCCTCGAGCGTCTCGCCCTTCCAGGCGTAGACGGGAATGCCGGCGGCGGCAATCGCGGCGGCGGCGTGGTCCTGTGTCGAGAAGATGTTGCAGCTTGCCCAGCGCACCTCGGCGCCGAGCGCGACCAGCGTCTCGATCAGCACCGCCGTCTGCACCGTCATGTGCAGCGAGCCGGTGATCCGAGCGCCCTTCAGCGGCTGTGAGGCGCCGAACTCCTCGCGCGTCTGCATCAGACCGGGCATCTCAACCTCGGCGAGCCCGATCTCCTTGCGGCCGAAATCGGCGAGGCCGATGTCGGCGACTTTGTAGTCCTGCGTGGCGGTGCTGGTGGTCACGGGTGAGCGTCTCCTGGCTAGTTGATTGCCCGAGTCATGGTACGCAAAGGGGGTCGCCCGGGCAGCGTCGAATCAGACCCGGATGACCTCCGAGGCTCAAGAGAAGCAGGTGCGCTACCCGCCGGGTATGGATGCCCGTAGCACGCGGGTCGCTGAGATTCTCAACACGCCAATGCTGATTGCGGCGGCGCTAACTATCCCCACCGTGGCGATCAGCGAGGCTCATCCGGGTGGATGGCTACGAGATGTCGCCGCCGCCCTAAACTGGATCACCTGGGTGGCATTTCTGGTCGAGCTTGTGGCAATGCTCGCTGTCGTCCCCAACCGCTGGGCTTGGCTCCGTCACCACCCGCTCGACGTGATCATCGTCGCGTTGACTCCTCCGCTGCTGCCGGCTGGCCTGCAAAGCCTGCGGGCGCTTCGCCTTCTCCGGTTGCTCCGTCTGCTCCGCCTGGCCCAGCTCTCTCGCGAGGTTTTTTCCTTGGAGGGGCTGAGATATGCGCTGCTGCTCTCCTCGCTGACCGTGATCGGTGGCGGCGCACTCTTCGTTGAGCTTGAGAAGAAAAGTCAGGAACTAAGCATCTGGGACGGGATCTACTGGGCGATTACGACGATGACCACGCTCGGCTCCAACATCCACGCGACGACCACTGGAGGCGAGATCGTTACCACTGCGATTCTCGTCGTCGGCATCGGCTTCGTTGCCCTCCTGACAGGTTCTTTCGCACAGCGCTTTCTGGCTCCTGAACTGGCGGAAATCGAGGAGGAGCTCGAGAGCGAACAGATCTCGGCTGAGGAAGTGGCCCTGCGGGAGCTTCGTAGTGTGCAGGAGCAACTTCAAGCCCTTGCGATCGCTGTAGAGCGAATGGTCGACGAACGCTCTGGCAGTGAGACCCCAGCGCCTTAGCTCTCGTCGTCGTACTCGCCCATCTTCGCCTCCAGCTCCTCCATCACGCCGGGATCGCGCAGAGTCGTCACATCGCCCAGGGCGCGGCCCTCGGCGATGTCGCGCAGCAGCCGCCGCATTATCTTGCCCGAGCGTGTCTTCGGCAGTTCGTCGGCCCAGACGATCCGCTTCGGCCGGGCGAACTTGCCGATCCGCTCGGCGACGACGCCGCGTACGTCTTCGACCAGGTCGTCGCTCGGCTCGGTGTCGCCGCGCAGCGTCACAAAGGCGCAGATCGCCTGGCCCGTCTGCTCGTCGGATTCGCCGATCACCGCCGCCTCGGCGACCTTGGGATGGGCGACGATCGCCGACTCGACCTCGGCGGTGGACAGTCGGTGCCCCGAGACGTTGACGACGTCGTCGATTCGGCCGATCACCCAGAAGTAGCCGTCCTCGTCGACGCGGGCGGCATCGCCGACCAGGTAGGTCTCCTTGCCGAAGCGCGAGAAGTAGGTCTCGACGAAGCGGTCCTCCTCCTTGTAGAGGGTGCGCAGCATCGAGGGCCACGGCTTGGTCAGGGTCAGCAGGCCCTGACCCTGATCGACCGGCTCACCGTCGCTCTCGCCGACGACCTCGGCGGCGACGCCTGGGAACGGCCGCGTCGCCGAGCCCGGCTTGGTCGCGGTGATCCCCGGCAGCGGCGTGATCATGATCGCGCCGGTCTCGGTCTGCCACCAGGTGTCGACGATCGGGCACCTTTCCCCGCCGATCACCTTGTGGTACCAGAGCCACGCCTTGGGGTTGATCGGCTCGCCGACCGAGCCGAGCAGGCGCAGCGAGGAAAGATCCGACTTGGCCGGGATGTCCGCGCCCCACTTGATGAAGGTGCGGATCGCCGTCGGCGCCGTGTAGAGGATCGTCACGCCGTAGCGCTCGCAGAGCTCCCACCAGATCCCCTTGCTCGGATAGTCCGGGGCGCCCTCCCACATCACGCTGGTGGCACCGTTGAGCAGCGGCCCGTAGACGATGTAGGAGTGGCCGGTGACCCAACCGACGTCTGCCGCGCACCAGTAGACGTCGCTCTCCGGCTCGAGGTCGAAGACGTAGCGGTGGGTGGCGGCGACGCCGGTCAGGTAGCCGCCGGTGGTGTGCAGGATGCCCTTCGGCTTGGCGGTCGAGCCTGACGTGTAGAGGATGAAGAGCGGTTGCTCCGCGTCGAGCGGCTCGGCCGGGCAGTCTGGATCAGCCGCCTCGAGCAGCTCGTCGTAGAAGCGGTCGCGGCCGTCCTGCATCGGGCAATCGACGCCGGTGTGGCGGACGACGACGATTGCCTCGAGGGTTTGCAGGTCGCCGAGCTGCTCGTCGACCTGCGGCTTGATCGCTGCAACCTTGCCTTTGCGGCGAGCACCATCGACGGTGACCAGCGCCTTTGCCTCGGAGAACTCCATTCGCTCACGCACTGCCTCGGCCGAGAAGCCGCCGAAGACGACGTTGTGCATCGCGCCGATCCGGGCGCAGGCGAGCATCGCGACGACGACCTCCGGGATCATCGGCAGGTAGATCCCCACCACGTCGCCCTTGCCGACCCCGAGGCCCTTGAGCGCGTTGGCGAAGCGCTGTGTATCGGCGAGCAGCTCGGCGTAGGTGACGTCGCGCTCCTCGCCCTCCTCGCCACGCCAGTGGTAGGCGACCCGATCGCCCCGACCGGCCTCGACATGGCGATCGAGGCAGTTATAGGAGGCGTTGATCTTGCCGTCGGCGAACCATTTGTAGAAGGGAGGGTTGGAGGCGTCGAGCCCTTGGCTCGGCGCCTCGTCCCAGTCGAGCAGCTCCGTCGCCTGGTGCTTCCACCACGCCTCGGGATCGCTCGCCGCCTGCTCGTAGACGTCGGGGTCGCTCCAGAGCGCGCCCTCCCGGAACTCTTCCGGAGGGTCGAAGCGATCAACCTCCAGCAGGCTGCTCAGCTCCTGCTCCAGGTCCGCCGATTGTGGTTCCGCTGCCATTTTCCTCTCCCTCGTTCAGTGACCCAGTGGCCGAACCGGCATGACCGTCCGCCGGAAGGTCGAGTTGACGACCGCCGCAAATGATGCATACCAGGCCGCCGCCGCCGTGGCCAAGCCGCACCAGCCGCCGGCTTCGACGAGCCCTTCGGTTTCGTTCGCATTGCCGATCCCGAGCAGGAAGAAGGTCACCGCAAGGAGGAAGAAGACGACTGCCACGGCCGCGGTCGTGCGCAGCGAGGCGACGAACATGTACGTGGTGAAGATGCCCCAGGCGATCAGGTAGAGCCCAATCGAGGCGGCGACGTGAGCAGCCGGGATGTCGCCGGCAAAGAAGGTGACCAGCGCCCAGTAAGAGAGCCAAAAGGCACCGAACGAGGTGAAGGCCACCGCCCCGAAGGTGTTGCCGGTACGAAACTCCCACATCCCGGCGAGAATTTGGGCAATGCCGCCGTAGCCGAGGGCAAGCCCCAGCACCACCGGCTCGCCGGCTTTGCTCACCAGGTCGGCGTTGAACATGCTGAGCACGAAGGTGGTTAGCGCGAAGGCCGCCAAGCCAAGGGGGGCCGGATCCGCCGGCGTCCATCCTTCGCGTACCTGGGGCGCTACGGCCGGCTGCTGGCCTCCATTGCCGGCGGCGGGTTCATGTGCACGGATCGATGCTGACTCCATGGTTCGCTCCTTCGGTCGCCCGCTCCGGCCGGGCCTGTTCCCGCCGGGACACGGGAATTGCGCTACCGCCTAACTACCCGTTTTGCGGCGCCGTTACCCTGATCCGGTGCTCTTTCGGCAGATCATCCACGAGGATCTCGGCTGCGCTTCGTATCTCGTCGGCGACACCGCCTCCGGCGTCGCCGCGGTGGTCGATCCACAGTGGAACATCGACCCCTATCTGCACCTCGCCCGCCTGCACGGAGTACGGATCGAGCATCTGCTGGAGACGCACAACCATGCCGACCACGTGTCTGGCCACGGCCGTCTCGCCCGCGCTAGCGGGGCGACGATCCACGTCCACGAGCTTGCCGAGGCCGAGTACCCGCACGAGGCCTTCGGCGACGGCTGGGCGCTGGAGCTGGGAGAGGGCACGACGATCGAGGCGATCCACACTCCCGGCCATCGCCCCGAGCACACCTCCTTCCTGCTGCGCGACGCGGCCCGCGGCGACGATCCCTGGGCGGTGCTGACCGGCGATTGCCTCTTCGTCGGCGACGTCGCCCGTCCCGACCTCGCGGTCGAGCCGCGAGAGGGCGCCGCCGACATCTTCCGCTCCCTGCACGAGCGCCTCCTGACCCTGCCCGAGGAGACCGAGGTCTGGCCAGGGCACCTCGGGGGCTCGCTCTGCGGAAGTTCCGGGATCGACCTCAAGACCTGCTCCACGATCGGCTTCGAGAGGCGCCACAACCGCGCGCTCGGCTTCGAGAGCGAAGCCGATTTCGTCGAGGACGCGGTCGCCACGATCGGCAGCAAGCCGCCCAACGTCGAGCACATCGTCTCGCTCAACCGCGGCCCGCTGGTCGAATCGATCTCAGCGCCGACGCAGCTGACTCCGCACGGCTTCGAGGCGGCGATCGCCGAGGGCGCCCTGGCGGTTGACTCGCGCACCAACGAACAGTTCGACGAGGCCCACATACCCGGTGCGATCAGCGCCTCGGGCTACGACACCGGCTTCGCCACCAAGGTCGCCCAGGTCATCCCGGTCGATGCGGAGCTGCTCGTCGTCGCCGCATCCGACGGCAATGAGCTCGAGGCAGCCGAGCTGCTTGCCGCCGTGGGGTTGCGGGTGCGCGGCTTTCTCGGCGGTGGCATGACCGCCTGGCGAGCCGAGGATCGGCCGGTCGAGCGGATCGAGGCAATCGACCTGGCCGAGCTGGCGCAGCGGCTCGACGGCGCCAAGGGTCCCCTGGTCCTGGACGTACGCAACGCCTCCGAGTTCGAATCGGCTCACATTCCCGACTCCCTTCACATCCCCTTCGGTCAGCTCAGAGACCGCATCGAGGAGGTGCCGCGCGGTCGGCCGGTGGCGACGATCTGCAAGGCCGGCAAGCGCAGCGGCCTGGCGGCCTCGATCCTCCAGCGCGAAGGCTACGAGGGCGTGATCCACGTCAGCCGCGGCAACGCGGCGAACTGGCAGCAGGCGGCTCAGCCCTATGCCGGTAGGGGCTCCACTTAACTTTTTCGGTGTAGCGGCAATCGCCGACGCCTGGAGCTGGCGACGAAAAGGGACAAGACGTTCCACCCGTACCGGGATAGGGCCTCAGTAACCAGAGGGGTGACGCGCGATAAAGCCTTCTGGAGAATCAACGGGTGAGCTGTGCCAGCGGGGACCGGGCCCGCCTACCGTGTCGAAGGCAAGGCCGGCGATGATCATCCAGGCGTGTTCGGCGTTGGCGTAGACGGTGATCCACTGGCCCGGGCCGGGTTCGCCCCAGGTCTCGAGGCCAGTCGAGTCGAGCGGGCTGGAGAGGAAGCCGCCACCGTTGAGGGCAAAGCTGACCGCGCCTGAGCAGTCATAGCCCGACGATTCGAAGGAGCCGTGACCGCCGCCCCAGATGTAGGGGGTGGTGGCGATCGAGTTGGCGGCTTCGATCGCGCCGGCGACGGCGGAGGGCGCCTCGCTCGGCACGCTGGCCTGGCTTTCGGAGATGTAGTTGGCGCTCTGGCCGGGAGTCAGTGGCGCCGGAGTGCCCGTTACCGGCGCGGGTGTCCCGGTCGCGCTGGCGATCTGTTCCGAAATCGAGGCGAGGTTGTTGCTCAACGCTTCTTCGCGCGACTCGAGCGATTCGAGCGATTCGCGGCGGGCAGCCTGCGCCGACTTCAGCTCGGCGAAGCGAGTCTCGGCTTCGCTTCGGGCCGCAGCGACTTCGCCCTCCTTGACCGCAATCGCGTCGCGCGAGCCTTTGATCTGGAGACGGACGGTGGTCATCCGCTTGACCGTGGCACGCGCTTCGTCGCGCAGGCCCTTGACCCGGCCGGCCACGGAGTCGTCGTATTCCTGGACCTGGCTGAGGTACTCGGCGCGGGTCGTCACTTCCGACCAGCTGGCGGAATCGAGCACGACGTTGAGCATGTCCGGACTGCCGGCCTCGTAGATCGCGACCAGACGCTGGCGTAGAACGCCGAGCGCCCGCTGCAGGCGAGCACGAACCTGGGCCAGGCGGTGCTTGTCGGCGGCGAGCTTCGCGGTCGCCCTATCGAGTTCGTCCTGCTTCGCCGCCAGCTCTGCCTCGACCGCTGCCTGCTTCTGACGCAGATCCGAGACTTCGCCGATCATCGAGTCGATCGCGCGGTTTTGTTCGGCAATCGTCGCCGCCAGAGCGCTCTGGCTCTGCCGCACGTGGCTGAGCTTGCCCTGCGTCGCGTCGAGCTTTCCTTCGAGGTCCTTTGCCGGGGCCGAAGCGGCCACGCAGAGGACGACGAACAGCAGCGCCGCGGGCAGCAGCAGCCGCCAAGAGTTACCGCGAAGGGGAACGCGCATCGACGGCGCAAGGTAGCGAAGACGCCGCTGAAATGTTAGGAACCGCTAATAAGTTGCAACTTTGGTTGCAGAAATCGTGCCTTTGCAGGAAAAATCGCTTTCATGGCGATATCCCACGCTCCCTAGCGTCGCCTGAT
>JAJKHV010000193.1 GCA_021154855.1 Solirubrobacterales bacterium | reverse complement strand
CGGGTCGGTTGAGCGTCACCATCCCAACGCCCTCCGATTGCTCCTCGATGATTGACATCTTCACGCTCCTCTCACTCGCGCGGGCCTCGACAGGTGTTCACGGTCAAACCCGCCCGGTCGGCCCGGGCGTGTAGGGCGGCACGTCGGTACGCACATCGGCCTCCTCGGGGGTCGCCGCCGCGAACAGCTGCCCTGCTTCGACCAGGCGCGCCGGGTTGCGACGCTCCAGATAGGCGGCCACGACCGCGGCGACGGCGATCGTCGCCAGGGTCGCCCAGATGAAGTAGCGCAGCGGCGAAGGCGGCGTGGGGTGGACGTTGCCGTAGGTGACTATGCCGACCCCGATGATCCCGACGATCGGCACGATCAGGTGGCGCCAGACGGAGAACTCGGAGCGGTGCTGCTCGTAGTAGTACTTGACGACCCCTACGCCCAGCAGCGCGTAGGCGGCAATGAAGAACAGCGTCGCGATGTAGGCAGCCCACGATGCGAGTTCACCCGGTTCGTAGATCGAGCCCAGGATCAGGGTGATCGCAAGGAACACCACCGTGACCACCACGATCGCGCGCCCGGGGGCGCCGCGACTGTTGACGTGGTCGAACCACCGCGGCAGCATGCGATCGCGTCCCATCGAGAAGATCATCCGCGAGGCGGCAGTCACTGTGACGATGTTCAGCGCGATGAAGCTGGTCATCACCGCGATGATCGAAAGCGTGCCGAGGAACGGCCCCGAGAAGGACCTGGCAAGGGTGTCGAACGGCGTACCGTCGCTTTGCAGGGCTTCGAGCCCCGCTTCGTTGAGCCCGAAGCCGACCACCCCCGAGTAGATGAGCAGCACGTAGAAGGCTCCGACGGCGAGCGTGGTGACGAGGACCGCCCTGGGAATCGTTCTGCGTGGTTCGTGAGCCTCCTCGCCGAGGGTGGTCGACGACTCGAAGCCGACGAAGGCGAAGATCGCGAAGACGAGGCCGTAGATCACCCCCGAGAACCCAAGTGCGCTTTCAGACGGGTCGAAGGGCTTCAGGCTGAGCCCGTCGGCGCCACCGTTGAAGAGCACGATCAGCGCGATCACGCCGAAGACGATGATCTCGAAAGCGAGGAAGAGGAGCCCGACCCGCAGCGACGGGGTGAGGCCGATCACCGTCAGCACCGCCGTGAAGATGATCAGCGCGGCGGCGAGCCACTGCCAGGCGATGGTGACGCCTTGGCCATCCAGGTATTCGCTGACGAAGGTGGAGAAGAAGCAGAGCTGGAACGGCAGCAGCAGCACATAGGCGCCGAACAGCATCACTCCCGTGACGAAACCGACCTTTGGCCCGAAAGCGTGGGAGAGGTAGTTGTAGAAGGAGCCGGCCGCCGGCAGCTTGCGCGCGAACTCGCCGATGATCACGGCGAGGCAGAGCGAGAAGAGCATGCCGATGAGCATCGCGAAGGGAGAGGCAAAGCCACTCTCGCTGGCGATGAACACGAACCCGGCGGTGGCCCCCGCAGCCGGGCCGATCAGCGCCGCCGATTGCACGACCGCACCTCCCAGGCCGGTGGATCCTCCGCGCAGGGTTGAGACCCGGTGTGATGTCGACTCCATGCTCTACCTCACTTCCATTCGTCGTCAGCGGTCGCTCGTCTCAGGACGGCCATCGGTTCAACTTCTCCTGTTCCAGTCAGGCAGCTCGCTATCTCGGTCCCAACTCCCGGCGAGCGGATCCTCGACTTCCGCGACGAGGGCGCTCTTCTTGACCCGCATCGAGGGGGTGCGGGGGAAAGGCTCGGTCCGGTACTCGATGTAGCGGGGGACCTTGTGCTTGGCGAGGCGGTCGCGGCAGAACTCGACCAGGCCTGCCGGCGTGACGACGCTCGGGGATGTCTCCTCGACGAGCGCCACGTACGCCTTGACCTCCTCGCCCCGCAGCTCGTCCGGCACCGCCACGACCGCTGCCTCGAGCACAGACGGGTGGGAGCGCAGGACGTTCTCGACCTCCGCCGCGGCGACGTTCTCGCCGGCACGGCGGACGATGTCCTTCTTGCGGCCGAGGAAGTAGAGGTAGCCGGACTCGTCGCGGCGGGCCAGGTCGCCACTGCGCAGCCAGCCGTCGTCGAGCGCCTCCGCAGTCGCCTCGGGCCGGTTGAGGTAGCCGCGCATCATGCCCGGCGCCTTGATCAGCACCTCGCCGGGCTGGTCGAGGCCGACCTCGCGGCCCTCGTCGTCGACAAGTCGGATGCTGACCCCAGGGCAGGGCAGCCCGATCGAGCCCGAGCCGGTCATCGCCTCGGCGCGCTCGAGCGGCATCGCCACCACCAGCCCCGACTCGGTCAAGCCATATCCCTCCACCCACGGAAAGCCCCAGCGCTCGACGAACTCGGCGTGGAGCTGGGCCGGGATCCCTATGTGGAGTGCGAGCTCGACCCCATGCCGGCGCTCCTCGGGCCGCGGCTCGGCCTTGAGCAGCAAGGCCGGGATGGCGGCGAGGGCAAACAGCCGCGTGACGCTGTGCTGGACGACGACCGACCAGAAGCGCGAGACGCTGAACCGCCGCATCGTCACCAGCGGGGCACCGGCTCGCAGCGAGACCAGGAACAGCCAGGGCGGATCGTTGTAGAAGAACTGCAGGCAGCAGAGCAGGCGGTCGTCCTCGCCGAGCCCGTAGAGGCCCAGGTAGAGCTCGACGAAACGGATCCAGTAGTCGTGAGCGACCATGCATCCCTTCGGGGGGCCAGTCGTCCCAGAGGTGTAGTACACGTTGGTGATCGCGTCGGGATCGGCAGTCACGTCGGCGAGCCGCAGCGGACCGGACTCGCCGACGCAGTGCGCCAGGCCGTCCGGCTCCTCACCGTCCACGACGAGGATCTCCGTCTTGGCCGAGCCGGTCACCGCCCGGATCAGCTCCTCGTGGTCGGCGCCGCAGATGGCGAGCTTGGCGGCCGAGTCCCGAACGATGTGGCCCGCATCGTGCTCGCCCGCCGATGTGTTGATGGATACGAGAGCGGCCCCGCAGGCATTGACGGCGAGCCAGGCGACCATGAACTCGGCCCGGTTCTCGAGCATGATCAGGACTCGGTCGCCGGGGCCGATCCTGCTGGAGAGATAGCCGGCGAAATCCTCAACGGCGGCGCGGAATTGCCCTCGGGTGACGACTACGCCGTCCTCGAAGATGAAAACCGGCGTGGTCGGGCTCTGGTCCAGCGCCTCGCGGACCAGGGTGACGATGTCGGCGGGCAGGTTCGCGGCGGCGGGATCGAGAGGGGGCCAGGCGGCCTCGACACGATTCGCCGGCGCCGGGGTCATTCGTAACAGTGCTCCGGCGCCACCAGCGTCTTCTGCGGCCACTCGAGGTCGTGGGTGAAGATCAGGTCGGCGTTGTTGCGCCGCTGCAGCTGACGGATCCGCTGCCAGCTCGAGACCATCGCATCGGGATTCCAGACGATCCCGGGGAGGACGTTCTCCTCGATGTTGCGCGGCAGGTAGGCGGCGTCGGCGACGAGGATCAGCGAGCGGCCCCCGTCGAGGCGGACGAGCATCGATTGATGGCCGGCGGTGTGGCCCGGAGTGGGGAAGAGCATGATCCTGCCGTCGTCGAAGAGGTCCAGCTCACCTTCCACCTCGACCCACTCGACCGGATGATCGAAGTCAGCGGGCAGATAGATCTCCCGTTGGTACACCGGCGGCCAGTGGGCGAACTCGAGCTCGCGGCGCTGGGCGTAGAACGTCGACCCGGGGAAGAACTCGATTCCACCGGCATGGTCGTAGTGCAGGTGTGAGAGGACGACGTGGTCGATGTCAGACGGGGCGAAGCCGGCCCCCTCGAGCTGGCTGACCACGTCGTCTCCCTCCTCCATGGTCACCTCGAAGGCGTCGGCCGCCTCGCCCAGCCGTGCCCGCGGATCGTTGATCAGCGACGGGTGCCCACCCGTGTCGAACAATATGTTGCCATTGGGGTGGGAGACCACGTAGAAGAAGTAGGGAATCTCCACCTTGGTCCCGACTTCGGGGTGGAAGGGATCGAAGACGGACATGTCGGCGATCTCACCGCCACCATGAAACGCGTGGACTCGGACGCCCGCCACTTCAACTCCCCTCTCCGGGGCCCGTCTGCGCACGTACAGGTGACGCGAGCCCGTGCCTGCACCCGGCCATCGCCAGCGCGAAGCCGGCCAGCTCGTCGGCGATCGCCGCCAGCGAAGTGGGCCCGGCGGGGGTGTACCAGTAGGTGATGCCGTTGCACATCTGGATCGCGGCGAGGCGGAAGAGTTTCTGCTCGCCAATCTGGAAGTCGCCGGAGACCACGCCCTGGGCGATCACCTCGGCCCAAAGCTGCTCGTAGCTGTCGCGGAGCTTGACGATGCGGGCGCGGTTGGAGTGATCGAGCGAGCGGATCTCCGCGTCGCCGACGTAGGCGTCGATGAGGTTCTCGCCGTTGTAGGTGACGTGCGCACGGGCCAGCCCGGCGAGTTCCTCCGCCGGGCCGCTCGCGTCCGCGACCGCGCTGCGGGCCCCCGCGATCAGCTCGTGCATGGCGTCGCGCATGATCGTCAGCAGCAGGTCCTGCTTGCTGCCCATGTGGTGGTAGAGCGCCGCGGTGGTGACCCCGGCGTCGTCGGCGATCTCGCGGATCCCGGTAGC
This sequence comes from Solirubrobacterales bacterium, assembly GCA_021154855.1. GTDB lineage: Bacteria > Actinomycetota > Thermoleophilia > Solirubrobacterales > 70-9 > VRUE01. The sequence continues at coordinate 6,085 of JAJKHV010000193.1, read as the reverse complement.
CGCGTAGCCCCGAGCGGCGAAGAGGCGGACGGCAGCGTCCCGGATGCGCGTCCCGGTATCGGCGGCTTTCCTGCTTACCGATCGATCGATAACCTCGACGTTACCAACCGTCGCCGGGTGGGTCAACCCGGGCTTGTGAGCCCTGGACCCGCCGCCGGGAGGGTGGGCGGCAGGTCCTCGCGGGCTACCTACCTGGCGGCCCCGTCGTGGGTATCGCCGTGGGCGTCATACGGCTCACGCGAGCCGGACTTCGCCAAGCCGCGGCTGACCATGTATCCCACCGCCACGATGGCGACGTAGAGCCAGGCCTGCCGGGCGATGAACTCATCGGTTCCGGGCGCCGTGTCGCCACCCTTGATCAGGGCGGCGCTGATCAGGATTCCGGCGATTACGGCAACCATCGCCCAGAACTCGGTCGTCTTCAGCGAGCTCTTCGTCTCCGTCGTCAACCGTCGGGGAACCGCTCTGATCCCGTCCCCAGACGACACCGGACGTGCTGTTCGAGCCTCCATGAATCCTCCTTGTCGATTGTTTTGAGGAGGCTTCAATCCACCGGCCGGACCGTCCGGGGGACCCAAATGTCTCCGCGAAGCCTCGATGCAAGTCGCAGGGCGCCTACATCAAGTCTTCGCAATTGGTACCCCGGGCTGCAGGGCACAAACGGTTGACGAGGGGAATCGACGATGGCCGTCATGGCTGGCCAGTCACGCCGGCAGTGGGTGGGTTAATGGTTGGCAAACCGGGGTACAAGCGGACGGGTTTACCACCGAAGCACGCGAAGCGACGGGTTCACCTGCGAAGCACGACGTCTACCAAGGAGTCAGCCAGATGAATGACAACTACAGTCCCGCCAGTCTCTACGCCGGCCTGATCGGAGCTGTATTGCTGGTCGCCGGGATCATCGGCTTCTTCTACAGCTCGTCGTTCGGCAGCCCCGGAGAAGTCGATGCGGTGATTGGTGTGCTCGACGTCAACGCGTGGCACAACATCGTCCACATCCTCAGTGGCGTCCTTGGCCTACTCGCCTTCCGCGCTGGCGCCCAGGCCTCGCGCACCTATGCGCTCGTATTCGGGCTGGTCTACATAGTGGTGGCGATCTGGGGGTTGATACTCGGCAACCATGAGTCGATTCTCGGCTTCCTTCCGGTCAACACCGAGGACAACATCCTCCATGTGATCCTCGGCGTGCTCGGTGTGGGTGCTTACGCTGCCAGCGACCCTCGAACGGAAGCAAACGCCCCCCGCGGTCACCCAGCCTAGGAGGCGCTTTCACCGTTCGACCTCGCGCTCGCGCCTGACGACGGCACCTGGCCGACCATTTCTATTTCGCGAAGCTCGCATGCGGACATTGGCGTCCGCCGACGGCGAGTTCTTGCCTCGACGCCTGTAACGCTCTCAGCGCGCCGAGGGCGCAACGCCAGATTGGCCATGCCGCAAGCCGCCAGTGCGGTCATGGCGTCGAGAGCATGCGGTCTATCGTCTGCGTAAGCGGCGGAAGATCCCGCTCCACGATCTGAAGCACCCGGTGGATGTCAATCCGAAAGTACTCGTGGGCGATGAGGTCTCGAAGTCCAGCAATGTCTGCCCAAGGAATTTCGGGTGCCGACTCGCGGGTCTCGAGCGCGAGGTGCTTGACAGCCTCGCCGATCACAACGAATTGAAAAAGCAGGGCATCGTGTAGCAGCGGGTTTTCGAGGGCGGCAGCTGTCTCGCCAGCTTGCTCGAGGTGCCGTCGAATTGTGGCGATCGCGTCCTTGATATCGCCCAAGCGTTCTTGCTCGTCGCGGCTCACAGGGGCAAGGCCTCATTGAGAACCCTGTCCCGGATGCCTTTCTTGAACATGTCAGCCGTTGCCACATCGACGGGGAGGCCGAGGATCTCCGCTGCCTCGCGACGAAAGGCGGCAAGATCGAGAAGGGTACGGTCCTGCCTCAGGTCGACTAGGAGATCTATGTCACTGTCGATTGTCGCCTCGCCCCGGGCAAGGGATCCGAAGACGCGAAGGCGGCTGACCCCATGTCTTTCGGCGGCGTCGAGCAGCCGGCGGCGTCGGTGGCGCAGCTTGGTGGCGTGCGGACCGAGCTGGCTTCGCACCGAGGTCGTAGAAGCGGGGGATCTCGCTCGCGGAGTCCGAACCTCGAGGCGTCGACCGCATGCCGCTAGAAGCCGCTCCAACGTCGGCAGGGTCGGCAAGGAGGCCCCCGTCTCATAGCGAGCGAGCGCCGACTGTGAGGTGCCCGCTCGCCTCGCTAGGTCGACCTGCGAGAAATTTGCGTCGAATCTCGCTTGCCGGAGAGCAGTGGCTATGGAAGACATAGAAGCATTATACCTTTATCAGTATAAGCGCCTTTCCCCAGGCTTGGACCTAGAATCGTCGGCGCATGACGCGCGACGACTTCTACGCCTCACCATTCGGCGTCATCTACAGCAGCTATATGGAGAGGCCCCGCGTGAGCCGTCTCATCGGCCGGATCGTTTGGGGTGGGGACAGCAAGGCCTATTACGACAGCATGAGCGCCGTCGAAGAGGTTGACGCCGGCGGCGTGATCGTCGACTGTCCGTGCGGCGCTGGGCCGGCAATGCGCGCTCTTCGGCCGGGCGTCGGCGTGCGCTACGTTGCCGCCGATCTCTCTCCTTCGATGCTTCGCCGCGCGCACAGGCGAGCGAAGGCGCGCGGGCTGGCCGAGGTGCAGTTCCTCGACGCGGACGCGACCGATCTCCCCCTGGAGAGTGGCGGCGCCGACCTCTTTCTCTCCTTCTGGGGCCTGCACTGCTTCGACGATCCGGCGGCGGCGCTCGGCGAGTCCGCCCGCGTGCTGAAACCCGGCGGACGCCTGGTCGGCTGCTGTTTCGTGCGGGGAGACGACGGCCTTCGTCAGCGGTTGCTGATTCGGCCAGGCGCCGGCGATTTCGGTCAGGTTGGCACGGCTCCAGAGGTGATGTCTTGGCTTGCAGCTGCCGGTTTCCGGCCACCGACGACCAGCAGGTCTGGCCCGATGCTCTTCTTCGACGCTCGGCTCCTGGCTTAGCGAGCCTGTTCCAGGACGCCCCGGACGAAGTCCGACTTGGCATCGGTGTAGGCGTCGCGATCATCGACGAAGCGGCTCGCGAGGCGTCGCTTCAACGCCGCGTATTCGGACGCCAGCTCCGGGAGCTCCCGCAGACGGTCGCGGAAGGCAAGCTCGTCGGCGTAACGGTTTGAGGCGACCGGAACGAGGTGAAGGTGATGCGTGCGGCGGTTCGGGTGCGGCTTGCAGAACCAGTGCATCTCCTCGACGAGGTACGGCGCATACATGTACTCGAGCCGAGCCAAAGGCTCAAAGCACGCCTGCGACTCCTTCAGGCTGCGGACACCGGCGAGGATGTCGATGATCGGCTTTGCCTCCAGGCCCGGGACGGCGGTGCTGCCGACGTGATGGACTCCGTCGACAATCCAATCTCCAATCGTGCCTTCTAGCGCTGCTCGCTCTTCCTCGAACCGGGCGGGCCAGATCGGATCGTATGGGGAGAGCCGAATTGGCTCGGGAAGATCGGATGGCTTGGATCCATGGACTGATTCGATGGGTGGATTATCCCTCGGCTGGGGGGCATCCGACTCGCTGCTCCGAAGGAAATCGTCGCCCACGGCCGGCCGCTGCATTGCGGCTTCGAACCGTTGTTCCCTTGCCGGGACGCGCTCAGCGCAGCTCGTCGAGTGAGCCGACCTCGACGTCGAACGGTTCGTCGGCGGAGCGCCGGCGGCGGTACGGGGAGACGGTCACGCGGTGCACCTCGCCGCAGGGGCAGGGGACCTCGATCGGCCGCGTGTCTGCGGCCGGATCGGTGTCGACCTTGAGGCGTCGCAGCTGGCCGGCCGATTTGCAGCCAAAGGAGATCACCCATCCGTAGTCGACGGGCTCGGCGCGTCTTTTCGGGCGGCGGGGCGGTGGCATCTACTCATCCTCTCCGATCGCAGGCAAGGCGTGCTTCCGGCCGGCATCTCCTCCCTGGTCGACTTAGTCGCTCTATGGGCGACCAACTCGACCAGCAGGCGGCCAGAAGTCGAGCTAGCCTCGCAGCAGCTCCCAGCCCTCGCTGGTGAGGGCGAGGTAGGAGCGCCCGTCGGGCCCGCGGCGCTCGAGGACCAGGCCGTGGCGGGCTGCGCGGGCAACGCTCCTCTGCAGGGTGCGCTCGCCCCGGCCGCGGAAAAGCGCGAACAGCTCGCGGCGGGAGCAGAAGCCGTCGTCGGCGAGCTCGACGATCGCGGCGAGGATCTCCCGCTCCGGGATAAGCCTTTGCCTGATCGCCATGAGAGAGACGGTAGGCGTCCAGGCCGTGGCTAGACCCGCCGAGGCGCCCCGCCGGCGCCGTTTCCCCCCAGGGCGGCCTGGGTAAGAGGCAGTCGACGTTCCCAGTGAACGACAGGAGGAGAACGACGATGGCTGAGTTGACGACACTGGAGGAGAAGCTCGCCGAGGTGCTGGGCTTGGCTCAGGCCGCCCAAGGGACTACCGAGAAGGTGGAGGGACTGGTCGAAGACGAAGGCGTCGCCGAAACCCTGAAGCAGATGCGCGAGGAGGCGGAGGAGACGGAGCGCCGCTGCGCCGAGCTGGCCGACAACCGCAACGGCAAGAAGACCGCGATCCTCGAAAAGGCGCAGGAAACAAAAGGCGAGGCCACCGAGATGATGTCCACCTATCTCGGCGAGGACGCCGACGGCCTTGACGGCTTCGAGTTCCTGACCATGGCCGAGGCCGGCGAGGTCGGCCATTGGGCGGTGCTGGGCAAGCTGAACGAGTCAGCCGGGGAGCCCGAGCTGAGCGAGTTGGTCAAATGGGCCCTGCCGATCCAGGAACGCCATTTCAGCAGCGCCAAGGAGTGCTCACTGCGGCTGGCCGGCGAGAAAGACCCCTACGAAGAGTCCTGAGCCCTGAGCCACGTCGACGGTGGATTGCCGTCGTGAGAAAATCGAGCGACTGGAGATGGGTGCCGGGGGCCGTGACGATCCTTGCCCTCGCGCTGTCCGCGGCCGGCTGTGGGGACCTCAGCAGGGGCGAGCTGAGCCGCGGGGTCGAATCGCTCAGCGCCCTGGCGGCGCAGGGTGGCCTGATCGCCAATGGGGTCGCCCGCGACGCCACCAAGTCCACCTACACCCGGGTGATGGCGAAGACCCTCGGCGGGGAAGCTGAGCACGAGGCCGAAAAGCTCGCCGACGCCGAACCTTCGCCCGAGGTCGTGCGCGAGCGCAACGCCGCGGTCCAGGTTGCCGGCGAGCTGGCGGACCTCTTCTCCGAACTGCAGACGTTCCCCGGCGACGAGCACCATGGGGCTCTGATCCAGCGTCACATGCGCGAAGTCAAAGAACAGGCCGACGCCGTCGTCGTCCGCCTCACCGGGGAAGCACCGTGAAGGCGATCCTCCAGATCGCCCTCGGGGTCATCGCCGCGCTCGGCGGCTTCCTCGATATCGGCGATCTCGTCTTCAACACCCAGGCGGGGGCGCTCTACCGCTACGACCTGCTTTGGGCGGTCGCGCTCGGCACGATCGGGATCGCCGTCTACGCGGAGATGTGCGGACGGGTCGCCGCGGTCACCCAGCGACCGGTGTTCGACTCGATCCGGATGCGGCTCGGCTTCGGCATGGGACTCGTCGCGCTGATCGCCAGCACCCTCGTCAACGTGCTTACCGTCGCGGCGGAGCTGGGTGGCCTGGCGATCGTCCTGACCCTGCTCTTCGACGCCGCCTTCAGCCTCTTCGTCGTGCTCGCGGCGATCGGCCTGGTGATCGCGGTGGCCCTGCTGCCTTTCAGCGGCATCGAGCGGATCTTCGGCTACTGCGGCCTGATGATGCTGGTCTTCGTCGCCACCGCCGTGCACCAGGGGCCCGACTGGGGCGACGTGGCCCATGGCTTCGTGCCCTCGTTCAGCGGCTCCCCGCTCTACCTCTACTTCGTCGTCGGCGTCTTTGCCGCGGCGCTGATGCCGTATGAGGTCCACTTCTATTCCTCCGGTGCGATCGAGGAGGGCTGGGACGAATCGAGTCTGCGCGAGAACCGGCTCAACGCGATGGTCGGCTACGCGCTCGGCGGCGTGCTGGCCTGCGCGCT
>JAJKHV010000192.1 GCA_021154855.1 Solirubrobacterales bacterium | reverse complement strand
GCAGACCTCGCCGACCTTGCGGCCGACCTCGACCGAGCCTGTGAAGAACACCTTGCCGACGCTCGAGCGGGCCAGCGCGTCGCCGACCGCCCCGCCGCCGTGGACGACCCGGATCAGGCCCTCGGGCAGGCCGCCCTTCTCGAAGACGCGGCGGATCGCCTCGCCCAGCAGCGGCGTCAGGCTGGCCGGCTTGAGAACCACGCCGTTGCCGGCCATCAGCGCGATCGCGACCTCGCCGAAGGGGATCGACCAGGGGTAGTTCCAGGGGGCGATCACACCGACTACGCCGATCGGCTCGTAGGAAAAGTGGCTTTTCTTGGTCATCAAGAAAGACTGGGTCATCCGCACCTTCTCGTCGGCCAAGATCTTCGGGCCGGCCTTGGCGCACCAGTGCAGGGCGTCCACCGTCGGCAGCAGCTCCATCGTGTAGGCCTCGGCGCGGGGCTTGCCCTGCTCGCTGACCAGCAGCTCGGCGATCTCGTCGATGTCGTCCAGCAGCGCGTCGGCGGCGCGGCGCATGTAGGCGGCGCGGGCCTTCAGCGGTAGCTCGGCCCAGGCCGGCTGGATACGGGCCACGTCGTCCACCACTGCTTGGACCTGGTCGGGTGTGATCGTCGCGACCGAGCCGACCAGCTCGCCTGTGGCGGGGTTGAACGACTCGAGGGTGGACCGGGCGGTTTGGCTCTGCGTTGCGCTCTCCATGGGTCGATTGTAGGTGGTGTAGGGGGAGTCGGGAGAAAGACTCGGGGAGCCGATGTTCGCTTCGCTCACCAATTTGGAGCCGCTTCGCGGCTGATAGCCACCTTGCCGAGGGCCGCTTCGCGAGGCACTCCGGAGACCTCTCCCGGCTCCTACCGACGCCACCGTCCCTTCCAGCTCTACGACTCCGCTGCCACCGCTTGACTCGTGTTCATACTCAGCCGCAGTGGCTGATCGGCTGTTCGATACAAGTGAGCCCGCCCGGGCTGATGTCCCAGCTTCTGATGCTCCGCTGGCGGTGCGGATGCGACCGCGGAAGCTTGATGAGCTCGTCGGGCAGGAGCACATCCTTGGCGAGGGCTCTGCTTTGAGGACTGCGATCGAGTCGGGACATCCGCATAGCTCGATTCTCTATGGGCCGCCGGGGGCGGGAAAGACGACTTTGGCTCGGATCGCCGCCGCCGGCGCGGAGGGAGCTTTCGAGGAGGAGTCGGCTGTCAATGCTGGACGGGCCGAGATCCGGGCAGTCATCGAGCGGGCTCGGGAGCGGCGGCAGTCCAGCGGCCGACCAACTGTGCTCTTCCTCGATGAGATTCATCGCTTCAACAAGGCTCAGCAGGATGCGCTTTTGCCAGCGGTGGAGGAAGGGCTGCTAACGCTGATTGGCGCGACGACCGAGAACCCGTACTTCGAGGTCAACTCGGCGTTGCTCTCCCGTTGCCAGGTCTATGAGCTTCAGCCTCTTAACGCGGGGCAGGTCGAACAATTGTTGCGCCGGGCGCTCGCTGACCCGGAGCGCGGCTTGGCTGACCCGCCGCCGGTCGAGGACGCCGCCCTGGCGATGCTCGCCCATCGCAGTGGAGGGGACGCCCGGGTCGCCCTCTCCGCGCTGGAGCGCGCGGTCGAACGCGCTTCCGACTTTGACCCCCCTGGAGGTGGGTCAAAGTCGGAAGCGGTCGACGTCGCCGCGGTCGAGGACGCGCTGCAGCGCAAGGCGCTCGACTATGACCGGCAGGGCGATCGTCACTACGACTTCGTCTCGGCCTGGATCAAGGCGACGCGGGGCTCCGACGTCGATGCCTCGCTCTACTATTTGGCGGTGATGCTGGAGGGCGGCGAGGACCCGCGCTTCATCGCTCGTCGGATGGTCATTCTCGCCTCTGAGGACGTCGGCAACGCCGATCCTCAGGCGCTGCTCGTCGCCGACGCCGCGGCTCGGGCGGTCGACCGGGTGGGGCTGCCCGAGTGCGCGCTCAACCTCGCCCAGGCCGCCGTCTATCTGGCATTGGCTCCGAAGTCCAATGCCTCTTACAAGGCCCTCGGCGCCGCGCGGGCGGACGTGCGCGAGCACGGTGCCAAGACGCCGCCCGATTACCTTCGAGACGCTCACTACCCCGGCGCCAAATCCCTGGGCAGGGGGAAGGGCTACCGCTACCCGCACGACGAGCCGGGTGGCGTCGGCGGTCAGCAGCTGATGCCCGAAGGTCTCGAGGACCGGCGCTTCTACAGCCCCACCGACCGCGGCTTCGAGGCCGAGCTGGGCCGCCGGCTCGAGGGCTTGCGAAAAAGCATTCGCAAGCCCTGATCCGCTCCGAACGGACAAAGTCGTTGCCGCAACTTCAAGACCGGGTAGGTGTTTCTTAGATCGGCTTTCCAAGCTAGAGCCAGGGAGAGCCGACACACCGGCCGGAGGCCTGGACTGGGGGCCTCCGGCCGGGTATCAAAAGGGGACCCACGGGGGGACGGTGATTGCGCCTTGCTGGGCGCAGTCACCGCGTTCGGGCGAGGCGACTTCTCGCCTCCTCTATCGTCCGGCTCATGGCTTCAGACAAGTTGCGACTCGGGGGGATGGCGCTTCGCAATGGATTGCTGATCCACGGGCCGACCCACTGGGCAGCGGCGGTGCGGGGCCCCGACGGAAGCCTAGAAGTCGCCTCCGAGCCCAAGCCCGAGCTTGCTCCCGGTTTGGCGACGCGGCTGCCTGGCCTGCGCGGCCCACTCAAACTGGCTGAGGCGCTGGCGGTGCTACCGCTGGTGCGCCGGCGGATGCCCTCCGCGCGGCTTCCCTTCGAGGACCTGCGCGTCATCGCCGCGATCGGCAGCTCACTGGTCGCGACCGCGGCGCTGCGCAAGCGCTTCGGCAGCTCAGCCTTGCGCGAGAGCGCGGTGCAAGCGATCGGGGCCGTCCCCGCGATCGTGGCGCTGCTCGACCGCGATCTGGCCGCGTACCACGGGGTCGAGCACAAGGCGATTGCCGCCTACGAGCAGGGCATCGACGATCCGACCGGCGTGCCCAAGGAGCACGACCGTTGCGGTTCCAACCTCCTGGCGCCAATGATGCTGCTCTCCGCCGGAGGCACGGTGATGCTGGAGCGCCTGGTCGATCGGCCGAATCCGGCGACGCGCGCCGCCGTCGGCCTTGCCGGCGCCTCGATCGCGGTCGAGATGTTCGCCTGGAGCGATCGCCACCACGGCGACCCGCTGGCCGAGGCCTTCCACACGCCAGGCCGTGAGATCCAGCGCCTGATCGCGACCAAGGAGCCGACGCCGCACCAGCTCGAGGTCGGCATCGCCGCGCTGGCCGAGATCCTCCGTGCCGAGAACGGTGCGTAGACTGCCGCCTCGTGTTTGGACGGATCGACCACATCGGCATCGCCGTCGAGGACATCGACGCTGGGATCGAGCTCTACGAAAAGAGCTTCGAGATGGAGCTCGGCCTGCGCGAGACGGTCGAGGAGCAGGGCGTCGAGGCCGCGCTGCTCAATGTCGGCGACGGTCACGTCGAGCTGCTGGCGCCGCTCGGCCCCGACACCCCGGTCGGCAAGTACATCGCCAAGCGCGGCGCCGGCATGCACCACGTCGCCTATGCGGTCGATGACATCGACACGACGTTGGAGCGGCTGGCGGCGACCGGCATCGAGCTGATCGACGCCAGGGCCCGGGTCGGCATCGGCGGCAGCCGCGTCGCCTTTCTGCAGCCGCGCTCGACCGGGCGCGTGCTGACCGAGATCGTCGAACCAGTAGGAGGGGGACACTGATGGCTGACGCGCAGAAGGTTGAGATCGGCTTCGAGGGCGGCCAGGTGATTTCGGTGCGCCTCAACGACGACGAGCTGAAGGACCTCCGCGAGCAGGTCGAGAAGGGCGGCTGGCACGACGTCAAGACCGAGGACGGCGTTCTGGCGCTCTTCCTGGGCAAGGTGTCGTTCCTGCGAATTGACTCCGGCGCCCACCGCGTCGGTTTCTCTCAAACCCGCCCCGACTGATGCCAGGGCGCAAGCTGCTGGGCGCGGCCGTTCTGGCGACGCTGGGCGCGGCGCTCTGGTGGCGCAAGAATCCGTCCGCCTGTCCCTACGGTCAGCGCTTCTGGGTCGAAGCTCCGCACCCGGTGATAACCCGCGGCCGCCTGCGCTCCATCCTTCGCCCAGAGCCGGGAGAGCGCATCCTCGAGGTTGGCCCCGGCGTCGGCTACTACACCCTCGATATGGCTGAGTGGGTCGGTCGGGAGGGCACGGTCGAGATCTTCGACCTTCAACAGGAGTTCCTCGACCACACGACTGCCCGCGCTGGTGAGCGTGGCCTCACCAATGTGGTCCCGACACGAGGCGATGCCACCGCCCTCCCTTATGAGGACGGCTCGATGGACGCCGTGGCCCTGACTGCCGTACTTGGCGAGATCCCCGACCCGGTGGCCGCCCTGCGCGAGATTGCCCGGGTCCTCGAGCCTGACGGCCGGCTGATCGTTGGTGAGCTCTTCGGGGACCCACACTTCACCACCCCAGCGGCGCTGAAGCGCCAGGCCGCCGAAGCTGGCCTCACCTGGGACGAGCGCTCAGGTAACTGGTTCGCCTACTTCGCCCGCTTGTCGAGCAGCTAGGCGAGGTGTCGAAACGGAGCTGACCCCGGCGGGCCGAAGCACCGCCGGGGCCTTCCGTCATCGAAAGGCGCGTTCTGCCTTCGACATTCGAACTACCAGGATGAACCCTCCAATCCACTTAGGTTGGACTGGAACACCTTGGCTGCGTTGGACGCGTAGGCGTCGCCACCGTCGGCGTAGGCGTTGCCGCCATTGCCTCCGGTTGCATCACCGCTTGTTGCCGTGGTGTTGCCACCGTCGGCGTCCGCGTCCGTCTGGCCGCGCCCCCAGTCAGGGCCGCATCCGCAGGACTTTTGCTCCTTCTTCTCCTGCGGTTCGGACTTGGCGTAGGCGTTGCCGTTGTACTTCTGCGTGTTGCCGGTGTTGGCGTCGCCGCCTTCACCTCCCGTCGCCTTGGCGTCGCCGCCGGTGGCCTCCGGGCTGCCCTGCTTGACCTCCGACTTATTGCTCTGCGGGCCGGAGGGACTTTGCGGGTGGCTCTTGCATCCACAGTCCTCGCTCTCGTAAGAACGCCGGCTGGAGTCGCATCCACAGCCCCCGTAGGAGGGGTGGCTGGACTCCTGCCCCGATGACTCGTTGGACTGCTTGGTCACCGCGTTATTGGACGCATCGGCTTCACCACCGTCGGCGTAGGCGTTACCACCATCACCTCCGGTTGCATCACCGCTTGTCGCCGT
>JAJKHV010000191.1 GCA_021154855.1 Solirubrobacterales bacterium | reverse complement strand
GAGCTGCAGGCGGCTTCGGCCGTCGGCCAGGGTGATCTTTTCCGCGCCTATGAGGGCCGTCTCGCCGAGCACGGCACGCACGCCGCCCAGGTGCTGCTGACCGCGGCCGACATCGCTGCCCGCACCAACTACCTCAACGCCCGCCGGACGCTGCGGCGGTTGATCGAGTGGGGGGTGGTCCCGGTCGTCAACGAGAACGACACCACCGCGACCGACGAGATCAGCTTCGGCGACAACGACTTCCTCGCCGCCCAGGTGGCGATCCTGCTCGACGCGCGGCTGCTCGTCCTGCTGACCAATACCGACGGCCTCTTCACCGCCGACCCGGCGACCGATCGCGAGGCGAAGCGAATCCCGGAGGTCACCGACTTCTCCGAGTTGGCCGGGATGGAGATCGGAGACCGGACTTCGGTCTTTGGCTCAGGCGGGATGCGGAGCAAGGTCGCGGCGGCCGAGATGGCCAGCGAGGCGGGTATCGCGGCCGCGATCTGCAACGGCACCAGCGCCGGGACGCTGACGGCTGCGGCTGCCGGCGATCCGGTTGGGACACGCTTCGCCGCGCAGGATTCCAAGGCCTCCAGCTTCAAGCTCTGGCTCAAGTACGCGAAGCCGGCGTACGGCCGCCTCACGGTCGACGCGGGCGCCGCCCGGGTCCTGCGCGAAAGTGGCTCCAGCCTCTTGCCGGTTGGCGTGGTCGAGGTCGACGGGGACTTCGATGCGGGCGACGCGGTGGAGATTGCCGTGGACGGCGAAGTGATCGGCAAGGGGATCGCCGATTATTCGTCGCGGGAGCTGCCGGATGTGATTGGGCTGAAGAGCGCTGAGGTGCGCGAGCGGATGCCGCACGCTGCCGATGAGGTCATTCACCGGGATCGGTTCGTGCTGGTCTAGATGCGATGGGCGGGGCGGGGTGGGGTGCCCTCGCCGGGCGGCTGGCTTTTTCGCCGGTCGCGTCGCCGCTCTCGCTGAGTGGTCTGTGCGAAAAAGATGACGCCGCCGCCTGGCGAGGCACCCCACCCCGCCAGCTACCCTTAGCGGTCATGGCTGTCGCGACTAGAACGGTGCCGGAGATATGTGCGGCCTCTCGGGGTGTTGCTCGGGAGCTTGCGAGTGCTTCGACCGCGGCAAAGGATGCTGCGCTGGAGGCGACTGCTCGGCTCTTGGGCGAGAGGTCGGCGGAGATCCTCGAGGCCAATGCGGCTGATTTGGCCGATGAGCGCGCTGCTGGGCTGACTCAGGCGCTGCGGGACCGGCTGACGCTTACGGAGGAGCGGGTGGCGGCGATGGCCGATGGGGTGCGGGCTGTTGCCGCGCTCGAGGATCCGATTGGCGAGGAGCTCGAAAGCAAACCGCTGGCGAGTGGGCTGGCGCTGCGGAAGCTGAGGGTTCCCCTGGGGGTCGTCGCGGTCGTCTACGAGGCGCGGCCCAACGTGACGATCGATTGTGCTGCGCTGACGATCAAGAGCGGCAACGCGATTGTGCTGCGCGGGTCGCACTATGCGGAGCGCTCGAACGCCGCGCTGGCCGGAGTGGCTCGTGAGGCCCTTGCCGAGGCTGGCTTGCCCGAAGACGCTGTGCTGCTGCTGCCGGTTGGGGAGGGGCATCGCGATCTCAAGGAGCTGGCCACCCAGGATGGCGTCGTCGACCTGTTGATCCCTCGCGGCGGCGAAGGGCTGAAGAAGGCTCTGAAGGACGTGGCGACGGTGCCGGTGATCTATGCCGCGGCCGGTAACTGCCACGTGTACGTGCACTCCGATGCCGATCTGGAGATTGCGCGACGGATCGTGGTCAATGCGAAGACGCAGCGGCCCGGTGTCTGCAATGCGGCCGAGACGCTGCTTGTTGACGCCGCTGTCGCTGCAGATTTTCTGCCGGCTGCGCTTGCCGGTCTGCGCGAGGCTGGCGTTGAGCTCGTCGGAGACGATCGCGTCAGTGAGCTGGCCGCCGGCGTCGAGGTCGGGCCGGTCTCTGAGGATGACTGGGACATCGAGTACCTCGATCTGAAGCTGGCCGTCGCCGTCATCGACTCGCTCGACGACGCGATCGATCACGTCAACGCGCACGGCACTGGCCACTCGGAGGCGATCGTCACCCGCTCGTCCGAGGCCTCGGAGCGCTTTACCGCTGCGGTTGACGCCGCCGTCGTCTACACCAATGCCTCGACTCGCTTCACCGACGGCTTTGAGTTCGGCATGGGGGCCGAGATCGGCAACTCGACCCAGAAGCTGCACGCGCGCGGCCCGATCGGCCTGCGCGAGCTGACGACCTACAAGTACGTCGTCCACGGCGACGGCCAAATACGTGAGTAGCGCATCGCCGGGCGGCATCGGCGTCCTCGGCTCGGCCTTCAACCCGCCGCATCTCGGCCACCTGGCCCTGGCCCAGGAGGCGCTCTGGCAGCTCGGCCTCGATGAGGTGATCCTGGTCCCGACCGGTGAGGCGCCGCACAAGCGGATCGCCGACGACCCTGGCCGTGAGCAGCGCCTGGCGATGACCCGGCTGGCCGCGGCCGACGACTCGCGCTTCTCCGTCTCTACGCTGGAGGTCGAGCGCAAGGGGCCGTCCTACACATATGAGACTTTGGAGCTGCTTGCAAAAGACCGGGGCGACAGGGAGCTGGTGTTCGTAATGGGGGCGGACGCCGCCGTGGGCCTGGAGAGCTGGCGTGAGCCGCAGCGGGTGACCGAGCTGGCACGACTGGCCGTCGCGCGACGCTCGGGGATCTCCGAGGCCGATGTCGCCGCGGTGCTGCGCAGCCTTGGCGCCGAGGGCCGGGCGACGATGCTCGAGATGCCGCAGTTTGGCGTCTCTTCTTCAGCTGTGCGCGAGCGCGCGGCGGCGGGCCGACCGTTGCGCTACCTCGTGCCCGAGCCCGTGGCTCGCTTCGTCGAAGAGAAGGGGATCTACGGATGAGCGCCGAGCCTGCAGCGGATTACTCGCGGGCATTGGCCCAACGGCTTGCCGAGGTAGCGGACTCCAAAGCCGCGACCGAGATAGTCGTCCTCGACATGCGCGGACTTGTCTCCTACACCGACTTCCTGGCGATCTGCACGGCGCGCAATGAACGTCAGGCACGCGCGATCGCCGACGAGGTGAAGCTGCGCCTAAAGCAGGAGCAGCAGCTCTTGCCGGCCGGCTCCGAGGCGGCAGAGGCGGCGGGCTGGATCGTCCTCGACTACCTCGACTGCGTCATGCACGTCTTCACCGAGGAGGAGCGCAAGCGCTACCAGCTCGAGGACCTCTGGCGCGAGGCGCCAAAGCTCGAGTTTCAAGCGCCACAAGATGGCGTCCGAGGGCACCTCTACGGTGCCGCGCATGGGTAGCTTCAAGCGGTCGCTCCTGGGCTATCGCCGCTCCGATGTGGATGCGGCGCTTGCTTCCCGGGACGCGCGAAACTGGGCTTTGGAGCGCGACGCGCAGGAGGTGCTGGCGCGCTGCCGCGAGTCCGACGAGGCCGCGGCGCAAGCCGAGCAGGAGCTTGGCTCGCTCTCGGCGATGGTGATCGAGCGTGAGCGCGAGATCCGGGGCCTGCTCGCCCGCCTAAATGAGGCCAACGAGCGACATGACCGCAACGTCGCCTCCCTCGAGTCGGTGTCGGCCCGCTTGGAGGAGATCCAAGCGCAGGCGCGCGGCCAGGCGACTCGGATCCGGATGAAGGCGCTTCGCGAGGCGGTCGAGGTCGGCCGCCGAGCCCAGGAGTTGAGCGAGGCCCAGGCCGGGGCTGCCGGGCTCACTGCAGGCCGGTCGAACGGAAATGGCAACGGCCACGCCGAGCCCTCTGCGCGCGACGTCTTCGAGGGTCTCGTGAAAGTGGAGATAGGTCCGCTCGACGACTTCTCGCAGCTGGTCGGCTTCGAGGATGCCGCCGGCCAGATCGGCGCCACCTCGGAGATCTCGGTTGAGCGCTTTTCCGAGGGGCGGGCAACGCTCTCGATGCGTCTCAGCGAGCCGACCGATCTTCTTCATGAGCTAGAGCAGCGTTCCCCGCTCGACTTCCGCGTCCGTCGTACTGCGGACGACAACGTCGTCCTCGACATCGACGACGAAGCTGGTCCCGACCAGCGCGCCGCTTAGTTCCCAGTCGGCCGGGGTACTGTCTGCGGCATGGATGACGAGCAGGTCCTGAGTCGCATCGACGAGCTGGTCCAGGAGGAGGAGCGCTTGCTCCACCGTCACGAGGGAGAGGACCAGCCCCTCAGCGACGACGAGCACGCCCGTCTGGAGGAAGTCAAAGCCAGGCTCGACAGCGCTTGGGACTTCCTTCGCCAGCGCCGCGCCCTGCGCCAGTACGGCCTCAATCCCGAAGAGGCATCTCCCCGCGACCCCGACACGGTCGAGGGCTACGAGGGCTGAGCGCCAACGCCGCTATCACGCGGGGATCACGCATGATCACGCACTATTTCGGCAGGTTTTGGCAGTGACTGCCAATTGATTTTCGGTGTCCTTCACCCCTGAGCCGATCGGCAGTACGACATATGGCACAATGGGTGGCATGCGTAAGACGACCGTCTATCTGCCCGATCAGCTGAAGGACCGCCTTGCGCGGCTGGCGGTGAACTCCGGGCGCTCGGAAGCTGACCTGATCCGCGAGGGGATCGAGCTGGTCAGCGGCCGGGTTGGCGGGGCGAAGCCCCGGCTGCCTTTGTTCGAGAGGGGCGAGCCCGAACTCGCCGAGCGGGCCGAAGAGCATCTCGCCGGCTTCGGCGAGCGGTGATCCTGCTCGACACGAGCGGTCTCCTGGCCGCGATCGATTCGAGCCAGCGAGACCATCGTCGGGCGGCCGCCGCCCTGCGGGAGACGACGGAGCCACTGCTCCTCTCTCCGTTCGTCCTCGCGGAGCTCGACTATCTCCTCGCGACCAGGGTCGGGCTGCAGGCCGAGCTCGCGCTCCTCGCCGAGGTCGGTCGCGGCGCCTACCGCCTCGAGCCGTTCGAGGCCGCCGACATTGCGATCGCCGAGGAGGTGATCGAGATCTACGCCGACCTCGAGGTCGGCCTCGCCGATGCCTCGATCGTCGTCCTCTCGCGGCGCCACGAGGTGCTCGATCTGCTCACCCTCGACGAGCGCCATTTCCGCACCCTCCGCGGCTCGGCCGGTCGGCCCTTCCGGCTCCTGCCCGCAGACGGAGATGCGGGGGTCGGTCCCTGACTCCCACGTCGACGGGATGCACGGTCTCATCGGGAGTCGGGTCTGCCGGGATCCTAATTGCCGCCGGCCGGTAGACGTGGCGCTCGGTCCATAGAACGGCAACTAGAATTCGAACCGCCAACCTCCTGGTGCGATCCACAGGCCCTCCGCTGCAACCAGGGCATGAAAGGTGCTAACTACCAGCGTAGCGCCGCGAGGATCAGCTTCTCGTCGATCTCGCGGGCGTTGGTCAGGTCCTCCCGCCTAGCCAGCACCCGGATCACTTCACGCAGGTAATAGGCGGCCAGCTCGGTCGAGGCCACCCGGGCGCCGTCGATCCCGATCGTCTTCAGCTTCCCGATGTCCTTCGCGTTACCGTGGACGACGGCGGAGCGGTACTCATAGAGCTTCTTGACTCGGACGAAGACGTCAGTTGGGATGAAGTCGTTTGAGCCGGCGAGGACCGCGGCGGATCGCAGGGCGAGCTTGTGGGTGACCTCGGTCTTGCTCTTTTCATCGCTGAGTGCCGCCTCGAGACCGATCAGCAGATCGAGGATCGCGTCATCGGAGGTCTCGCGCAGCATCCCGGCGCTGAGCCGACGAGCCGCCAGCGCGAGCCGATCGCGTTTGCCGAGCATGGCGTAGAGCTCCGCCACCTCGGCTAGCTGCGGTGCACTGATCGACTCTTTCTCGCCGAGCCAGCCGTAGTGGTCGAATTTCGGCGGATAGCGTCGCGCCGAAGCGCCGGGCATGATCGTCGGCAGGCCGAGCTTGAAGTGCTGAGCCCAGCCCTGCGGGGCGATGTAGAGCTGGGCGTAGCCGGTATCGAGGCCGGTGACGGCGCGCAACGCGTCAAAGAATCGGTCGATCTCGGTGGTCGGATAGAAGCCGAGGCTCATGTAAGGGTCGGCCATTGCACCGTCGCGGTTTTTCATCTGAGCGTTCTCGATCTGCAAGGCGTGAGTGGCGGCCATCGCGACGGTCTCGTTGATAGACGAGAGCGGGTTGTGGAAATCACTGGCGCGCGCCAGCTGTTGCGCCGTTGAGAGCGCCAAAACGCGGATCTCGGGGACGATCTGTGCGTCCTCGGGCTCGATCCGCGTGCAGGCAATCGGTACCAATATCGAGATCGGCAGCGTTCGCTGCAGCCGCCCCGCCACCAGTACGCAGTAGACGCTGCGCAGTCCGGTCTCGCCGAAGCCATCGCCGTCGACGTACATCCGGCGGGCGAAGAGAACGAAGAGTAGGCCGGCCATTTCGT
>JAJKHV010000190.1 GCA_021154855.1 Solirubrobacterales bacterium | reverse complement strand
GATCACAAAGGCCTGGCCGAACTCGTCGCGGCTGCCGAACTCCTTGTAGAGGGTCTGACGGCTGACGCCGGCGGCGCTCGCGATCGCCGACATCGTGATCTCCGACCAAGCGCGACTCTGCAGCTCGTCGCGGGCGGCACCGAAGAGCGTCGCGCGGAGGAGCTCCCTTGCTGCCTGCGGATATGGCGTGCGAGCGGTGGCCACCGCTGGGATCGTCTCAGCGGAGGCGGTCACTCGCCGGCCTCACCCTCGTCTGGCTCGAAGTCGACCTTGTCGCGCACGCCGCAATCGGGACAGGCCCACTCGTCCGGGACCTCGCTCCAGGCGGTCCCGGGCGGAAAGCCCTCGCGCGGGTGTCCCGCCTGCTCGTCATAGGTGTAGCCGCAGGACGGACAGCGCCAGCGACTCATCACGCGGCTCCATAACGGGCGAGCATGCGGTCGCGCTTGCGCGGCTGGATGTTGGCCCGGGTGACGTCACCGCCGAAGTGCTCGACCAGGCGCCGGTCCATCACCCGCCGCCAGAGCGGTGGGACCCAGGCGAGCACGATCATCCCGGCATAGCCGGTGGGCAGCTGCGGCGCCTCGTCGACGTGGCGCAGCGCTTGGTAGCGGCGGGTCGGATTGGCGTGGTGATCACTGTGGCGCTGCAGGTGGTAGAGGAGCACGTTGGAGGCGACGTTGTTGCTGTTCCAGCTGTGCTCGGGACGGCAGCGCTCGTAGCGGCCATCGTCCTTCTTCTGCCGCAGCAGGCCGTAGTGCTCGAGGTAGTTGACAACCTCGAGCAGCGAGAAGCCGAGCACCGCTTGGATCAGCAGGTAGGGCAGGACGACCAGGCCGAAGACGATTGCCAGCACCGCGAACAGCGCAACCGTCATCGCCCAGGCGCCGAGCACGTCGTTGCGCAGCGTCCAGTGTGACTTGCCCAAGCGGTCGAGGCGGGCGGACTCGATTCCCCATGCAGAGCGCAGGCTGCCGGCGACGGTGCGCGGCAGGAAGGCCCAGAAGCTCTCCCCCAGCCGCGAGCTGGCCGGGTCCTCGGGAGTTGCGACGCGAACGTGGTGGCCGCGGTTGTGCTCGATGAAGAAGTGGCCGTAGCCAGTCTGCGCCAGCGCCACTCGGCTCAACCAACGCTCCGAGTTGTCGCGCTTGTGACCGAGCTCGTGCGCGGTGTTGATCGCGATGCCGCCGACCACGCCCATCGTCACCGCCAGGCCGAGGCTCTCGACGATGGAAAGGTCACCGCTGGACCACAGCCAGCAGGCGAAGACGAGACCGGCGTACTGGACCGGGATAAAAAGATAGGTGCACCAGCGGTAGTAGCGGTCCTGCTCGAGCCACTTGAGGATGCTGTCGGGCGGATTGCTGGGGTCCACCCCGATCGCGACGTCGAGCAAGGGGAAGGCGACGAAGACGAGCAACGGCCCGAAGAACCAGAAGGCCTCGAAGCCGGTCACCTGGACGCTGGCCCAGGCGATGAAGGGAGCAAAGGGGATGACCAGGCCCAACAGCCAGGCATAGCGCTTGGCGTCCTTCCAGGTTGCGGGATTGAGCTCGATCGCCGGCCCATGATCGTGGCTATGCGTTGCGGCCTCCATCGCTGCTCCTCCTTGTCAAATGACCCGAGAACGTCTCTGTGGTTTACACAGTAGTGACATTTGTCAGCCTGCGCAACAGTGATGCGCAGAATGTCAGCGACGCGCCTCCATTCGGGCCGCTACCATCCGCCGCGTGGAAACTTTCCTCGGATTCCTGCAAGTGATCATCTCGGGCGTGCTGATCTTCTTGATCCTGCTGCATTCCGGCAAAGACACCGGGCTCTCCGGCGCCTTCGGCATCGGTGGCGGTGGCAGCTCCTTCGGCGGCGGCTCGATGGTCGAGCGCAACCTCGACCGCGCGACGATCTTCTTCGCGATCCTCTTCGCGGTCAACACGATCGTCTTGCTGAAGGTCTAGTCAGCCCGGCTAGACCGGCTCGGCGGGGCGCTCGACTTCGGCCCCCTCGTGGCGGCCGTTTGCGCCGTTGCCATTGGAGCCGTTGCCGCTGTCGAGGATCTCGACCGCCTCGTTTCGCAACTCAGCGTCGAGCAGGGCGAAGTCCTGGTCGGAGAGCTTGCCGGCCGCGTGGTCGAGCTGAGCGTCGCGGATCTCTCGGTACTTGGCTTCCTTCTGCGCCTCCAGCTCCGAGTCGGCGACAAGCGCACGGCGGCTGCTGCGGGTCGGCCAGAGCCCGATCAGGGCGCCGGCGAGCGCGATCAAGCCGCCGATCCACATCCAGGTGACAAGCGGGTTGACAATGACACGGAAGGTCGCCGGCGCACCTTCGGCGACGTAGCGCTGGGCGATCTGTTTCGCGGTCGCCACCTGCAGTGATTCGATCTGAGCCAGGGCTGCCGGGCGGAGCTGCGGATTGGCAGCGGCGGCGCGCATCATCGCCGCCACCGCCCGGCACTGCGGCGGCGCCCCGGACCCTCCGCCCAGGCACGCTTCAAAGCCTTTGTCGGCCGCGCGCGCCGCTGCTTGGACGCCGGTGATGCTCGGCTGGATTGCGGTCCAGAAGTCGCGCAGGACACCCGCTCTGAGGCCAATGTCGCTGTCGGATTCACCGCCGAAGTAGTTCGAGATCGTCCCGCCCGAGACACCGGTCGGCCGATAGAAGCGGCGGTCCGGATGAAGGAGGAACGTCTTGCCGTCCTTCTCCACGCGCAGCACTGCACCGGCGGTGAAGGCGAGGCGGTCGACGGTGGCGGTCGGTCGGACGTAGGTGACGTTGTAGCCGTCGATCACCGCGCTTTCGCCAGGCCTGAGATCGACGTCGCGGTTGGTCTGGAAGCTCGAGGAGGCGGCGATCCCGATCAGCAGCACCGCCACCCCCATGTGGACGATGTAACCGCCATAGCGGCGCCGATTGCGTGAGACGACGCCGACCAGCGCTGCCGGCATCGAGCCGCCCTCGAGCGAACGGCGCGCCGAAGCGCCCCGCCAGAACTCCTGGGCCAGGCCGACGAGGGCAAAAGCTGCAAAGACGAACAGCGCGAACGCCCACGGTCGGTGCGTCGCATCGGTCAGCAGCGCCAGGGCGACACCAGTGACGGCGGCGGCCGTGGCCGGCACGAGAAAGACCCGTTTGGCGGTCTTCCAGCTGACCCGCCGCCAGGCGAGCAACGGACCGATCCCGGTGAAGAGCACGAGCCCGATCGCCAGCGGCGTCGTGTAGCGGTCGAACCAGGGCGCTGCCAACGAAGACTTGGTGCCGGTGAAGAGTTCGGAGATCAGTGGGAAGAAGGTGCCCCAGAAGATCGTCGCGCAAAGCGCCACGAGGAGGAGGTTGTTGACGACGAAGACAGCCTCGCGTGAGGCGAGCGAGTCAATCCGCTTCTCTGAACGCAGGTCGTCGAGGCGGGAGACGATCAGCGCCGTCGAGCCGATCAGGACCACCGCGATCAGGCCGAGGATGTAGGGGCCGACGGTGTTGTCGCCGAAGGCGTGGATCGATTGCAGGACGCCGGAGCGAACGAGGAAGGTGCCGAGCAGCGCAAGCGAGAAGGTGGCGACGACCAGGCAGGCGTTCCAGACCTTCAGCATGCCGCGCTTCTCCTGGACCATGATCGAGTGCAGGAAGGCGGTGCCGATCAGCCACGGCATCAAAGCCGCGTTCTCGACCGGGTCCCAGGCCCAGTAGCCGCCCCAGCCGAGCTCGGTATAGGACCAGCGGGCGCCGAGCAGCAGGCCGAAGCCGAGGAGGGCCCAGGCGATCAGGGCGAAGCGGCGGGTGGCACGGATCCAGGAAGCGTCGAGGCGGCGGGTGATCAGGGCGCCGATCGCGAAGGCGAAGGGAATCGTGAAGGCGACGTAGCCCGAATAGAGCATCGGCGGGTGGATCATCATGCTCGGGTGCTGCAGCAACGGGTTGAGGCCGATTCCGTCTGCCGGCGCCGGGGTCAGCTTGGCGAAGGGATTGACGCCGCCGGCGAACAGCATCAGGCCGGTGAAGAAGCTGGCGATGCCGGCCATTACGGCCGTCGCGTACGGGACGATCTCGCGCAGCCGCCTGCGGGTTGCGTAGAGGGCCAGCGACGACGCGATCGAGAGCACCCAGGCCCAGAGCAGCAGCGAGCCTTCCTGGCTCGACCACATCGCGGCCAGCTTGTAGAAGGGCGGCGTCTCGATCGAAGAGTGCTGCTGGACGATGTTGAAGGAGAAGTCGTCGGTCGCGAAGGCGATCTCGATCAGGACGACGCAGAGCGTGAGCAGGCCGCACGCGCCATACACGGCGCGCCGTGAGGCGAGAACCCAGCGCTCGTCACCATTGCGGCCGATCAGCGCCGCAACCGCGGCGAAGAGCATCGCCAGAAACGCGAGCGCCAGGACGGCGCTGCCGAGGCTAGCCGTCATTCGAGGTGGTGAACTTCGACGGGCACTTGGTCACAAGCGTGTCGCGTTCGCCGATGAAGGTGCCGTGCTCGACTTCCCCGGTGAGGACGATCTCACGTCCACCCCGGAACGGGTCGGGGACGGTGCCGCTGTAGGTGACCGGCAGAGTCGGGCCGTCGCCGTCGCGATCGGCGACCCGGAAGCGCAACTCCTGGCCGTTATGGCGGATCGACCTCGGCACGACCTTGCCGGTCAGGTCGTAGCTGGTCCCCGGCGCGGCGGTGAGCAGCTGCGAGGGCTCCATCGCCTCGCTGGCGGCGCTGAAGGACGTGTAGACGAGCGCCGCCGCCAGCAGAACGGCGACGCTGAGGGCGACCACGAGCCGGATCTTTCGCTTGCGCTGGGGATCCATGGAGCGAATTATCGCAAGTGGATTGGGGGAGCGAGTGGACCAGGGTCGGCGGACGCGCTTCGCGCTTGAGTGTCCGCCGACCCTGGTCCACTCGCTCTCTGCAAGCGGAGTTGCGAGAATCGGCGCATGAGCGACGACCCAGTGCTGCTTATTACCGGAGCTTCCAGCGGCATTGGAGCTGCGACGGCGCGTGCGGCAGCGCCTAAGTACCGGCTGGTCCTGGCTGCGCGGCGGTTGGAGCCGCTCGAGGAGCTCGTTGTCGAGTTGGGCGGCGAGGAGCGGGCGCTTGCGGTGCGCTGTGACGTCGCCGAGTGGGACGAGGTCGAGGCGATGGCCGCCGCGGCGCTCGAGCGCTTCGGCCGCATCGACGCGGTCTTTGCCAACGCCGGCTTCGGCGCCACTCGCGGCTTTCTCGAGGAGTCGCCGGAGCAGTGGCGCTCGATGGTCCTCACCAACGTCTACGGCGTCGCACTGACGATCCGCGCCACCCTCCCCCATCTGCTCGAGCGCGGCGACGGGCACTTCCTCGTCACCAGCTCGGTCGCCGGCCGCCGAGCGCTGCCCGGCTCGCTCTACTCGGCGACGAAGTGGGCGGCAACCGCAATCGGCGAGGCGCTGCGCGCCGAGCTGCGCCAGATGCACGAGAACCGCGAGATCAAGGTCACCCTGATCGAGCCCGGAATGACCGACACTCCCTTCTTCGACAACCGCCCCGGCGAGTGGGCGCTACAAGACGACGACATAGCCAAGGCCGTGCTCTACGCCCTCGAGCAGCGCCCGGGCGTAGACGTCAACGAGATCCTGATCCGCCCGACCAGCCAACCCGGCTAGTCCGTCCCGACAGAGATCGAACGCGTGTCCTTTGCGCAACCGCGCCATCGGCGCTCGATGCACTGAACACCCCAGAGTGTGGTCATGCATCGAACGGCGAAGGGCGCTCAGCTCAATGCTGCCCCTTGGGGTGCTTGTGCTTGTGCTTCTTGCAGGGCGTCCGTAGCTTTGGTCGCTGGTTGGCCTTCTTGCCGTTCTGGCCGGTGAAGCGTGCAATCACTTTGTACTTCTTCGCGCAGAGGCTGCTCGAGTTGACGAGCAGGCCGCGCTTCTTGCCGCCGCGAACGGTGAGGACGAACTTGGAAACCGGCACGTCGGGCACCGTGTCGAAGGTGGTGCGCAGGCGGCCCTTGATGCTGTCGATGCGACCGTCGAGGACGACGTCGACCTGACCGTTCAGCGAAGCGACCATGTCCGGCAGTTCGTGGTTCGACGAGCGCAGGTATACCGGGCCTTTCAGCGGTCCGTCGAGCAGCGGGGTGGTCGCTTCTGCGAAGCCGTAGATCGAATCCTGCGGGCAGTCATGTGCCGAGAACTGCACCCGGGTGCAGACGTTGGCGAGGCTGGCCTGTTCGAGGATCAGCGGCTTGGGCAGCTTCACGGCCGCCCGCCCGATGTTGGCGTCGCCGTCGCGGGCGAGGAGGACCGCCCTCAGCCTCGGACTCTTTGCCCGACGCGTGCCCCCGAAAATCCGCATGAACAGCTTTGGCTTGAAGTCCAGGCTCTCGCAGCCGTTCACCTTGAAGGGTGAAGAGACCGGGAAGGAGCTGAAAGCCGCCGGGTCGAGCGGGTTCGCACCGCCACCGCGCAGCGCACCGCTTGCCGCGAAGGCCGAGCAGTTCGTTGGGTTGAGGGCGAACTTAGGACGGTCGAGCTTGACCGCCACGGAGCGAACGTCGAGCAGCGCCCCACCGAAGACATGGGGGATCGGCTCTGAGACGGCGTGCACCTGGGCCGTTTCCGGGTCGACGAACAGTGCCACCCGCACCACGACCGTTCCGAGATCAAACGGCCCGGCCGTGGCGGGGGTGATCACTGCCAGGGAAAGGGGGGCCCCGTGATAGGGACCTGTGAGAAAGGCCTTGCCAGTCGTCTGGTACGGAGTCGGCCCAGTGCCGGCGCTGATCGCCGCGCTGCCGATCAGACTTTTGTCGGGACAACTGGAATTCGCCGCCTCGGCGGCTCCGCTGTTCGCTGCGGCGGCCGCGAGCGCCGACGGCGGGCAGTAGCGGACACCGGCGAGCTTGGCGGTCAGGCCGGGAGGAAGTGTCACGTCGACGCCCTTCAGCTCCTGGTTGCCGTCGTTGCGCCCGACGTTCATCGCGAACTGCGTGAACCCTCCGCCCTTGGGATTGCTGTCGTGAGTGCCGAAGCTGGGCCCGAAGGGCCTTTCGGCCAGCGTTTTGGCGCAGGGGCCGCCGCCCGGAGCCGTGCTGAGGCTGAAGTTGGCGCCTGGAGCGGCCGGCGCGTTGCCCGACCAGGGAATCATCTGTGAGCTGGCATGGTTCGGACCGCAGATCGGGGGACTGGTGAGTGGCGCCCTCGGCCCGCCGTTGAAGTGGAGGCGGAACGAGCTGAAGGGGACTTGGGGATTTTCCGCGAACGTCGTGGTCAGCTCGCCGGTTTGCGGATTGGCGCTGACATTGCCGATCAGTCTCGCGATGACCCCGTAGCGATCCGACTTGGCTTCGACGAAAATCCGGTACTCGTCACCTGACGCAGGATCGCGGCTGAGCTGCTGTCCCACGTAGACGTCGCCATTGAGAGAGCCGGCGGGGAGCGGCGGCGTATCGATTGAGACAGTCCCTATCTTCGAGGCGGGCGGGCAGCTATTGGCCAGGCTTCTGGTGTTCTTGCCGAACTGGTCGTCTTTGCAGGTGGCAAGGCCGTTCGCTGCCGATGGGTTGATGCCCATGCCCTGCGGCAGCGTCAGCTTCGCAGTGCGCAAGTGGGAGCTCGCCTGCTTGGTCAGTGGCGCCGCTTTTTCTGCGGGCGATGGTACTTCGAACGGCACCGCGACCTCGACTTCTGCCGCTGCCGGAGAATCGGTCTGCGCCGTCCCAGGGGTCACCCCAATAGTCGGTTTGAAGGGAATCGTGTTGCATTCCTTGGGGCTCGTGTTGGGCGGCAGTTCAGACTCGATGAAGGGGGAGCCGTTGGGGAAGTTGGGATCTTCGAAAGGCGGATGACCATCGGCGCGGAGATAGGTTGAGTAGACGTGCTGGAAGGGCGCTTTGGTCCAGTCGAAGCAGGTCGTCGGCGTGGTGATGAAGGTGCCGTTGCCGGCGCGGCCTTCGAAGACCAGGCGGTTTTTCAGCACATGGCCGATCGGCGAGGTCGGAGCGTCGATCGTGAAGTACTCGTGGTAATCGCCCTCCCAGGCAACGCCGGCGCGCAGATAGACGTTGTTGCCGAGCAGGTTGAAACCGAAGCGAGCCGGCTCACCTGGAGGTGGGTCGATGTTGTAGACAGTGGCCGGCAGTTGCGGCGAGACAGCGCCGAGCAGCGCCGACACGGCGTAGCTGGTTCCCACGTTGGATCCGGGCGGACAGGACAGCGGAGTCGCTTCGAAGGTGGCCTGGGGGCACTGCGGTGTCGCCTGCGGGTTGACGCTCAGCCCGACGGGGAGATCGACGCGGATGGTTTTGATGTCGCCGACCGGTTCTTCGAGCGTGACCGGACCGACGGTTGTCGTTTTGTGCTTGACGATGAACTGGGTGAAGCCGATTTGGGGATGCCCAGCCGCCTGTTCGAAAAAAAGACTTGGCGTGTCGACTGAGCATTCGGTTGCCGGCGAGTCGGCGAAGCACGTGCCGGCCTGCCAGCCATCGTCAGATTGAGGGGGTTTGTGCTGGGGAGCGATGATCGCCGATTGGTCGATCGTTTCAGCGAGGGCCGGGGAGGCTCCCCAACCGAGTGCCAGCAAGACCGTGGATACCGCAGTGCCAAGCCAAATCCCTGCGCCCTTACGCATCCCAGATCTCCTCCCGTAGTCAGCCATCTGCCTAATCCTACCCGATTTTATTGATTTAGATCATCATTTTTTGGTATCTATATACCGAGAACTTGGTAATCAACCCAATCGGAGGAATCCCATGAATTGGCAGCTCCTGGCTCGAGCCAATACCCATCCGCTGCGGATCTCAATCCTCGAGGTCATGGCGCTCGACGGGGGGCGAACTCTCTCCCCCAGCGACCTCAGCTATGAGCTGCGAATGCCGCTCAGCAACGTCAACTACCACGTCACCGAGCTGCACCGGACCGGTCTCATCGAGCTGGTCGGAGAGCGCCCGGTGCGCGGCGCCACGGAGCACTTCTACCGTGAAGTCAAGGAGACCAAGCCGAGCAGGACCCAGCGGGCGCGAAACGGTCACGGACGCGAGAGGGCGCCGCGAGTCCGCAGGAGAGCCGCCCTTGCCGAGTAGACGACGACCAAAGCGGACGACGGGTCTCGAACCCGCGACCTCGAGCTTGGGAAGCTCGCGCTCTACCAACTGAGCTACGTCCGCATACGGGCGATTTTAAGCGGAACCCGAACGCGCAGCTTGCGGGGCGTGGAGGGTCGCGGCCGTATGGCGCAGGTCATACGGCTTCAACCTCGCCCCTAGCCCAACGTCCTCGGCGACGACCTTGAAGCACCGCGCCGGCGGCCGGGAGCCGGTGCCTGGCGACGGCCACGGGGGTGCGTGTACTTGGACCGCCAGTTGTCCCAATCGTGCTTCCGCCAAGGCTGGCCGTCCGACCGCGAGAACAACAAGCCGCGACCGGAACCGGCGGCGCGCCAGTCGGCCAAGTCGTCAAGCACAGGCGCGGGGACGTAGACGCGACGTTTCAGTGTTCGCCGGCCTTCGAGCCGGGACGTTCACGCCTTCTGAGTTCTTCTGCGTACTCGGCACGCGGCCGGTCAGCCAATCCTCCGCGAAGGTGTCCAGCGTCGGCACTTTGCGGCGCGGCTCGGGAGTCGGCCGCCCTTCGTCCTTCGCCTCCGTTACTCCCGAGCCGAAGCGTTCGCCAGCCTCACATTCTTGAAGCTCTTGGAGCGCTGCTTGCCGTCAACGCGGTACTTGACTTCGTAGGTGCCGAACTTCGTCGAGTGGACGCTCACGGTGCGCCGCCTTCCCGCCGCCGCCGGACGCGATCCGCCATCGGCCGCCGGAGACTCGGCGGGCTTCGAGCCGGTCGGGTGCGCCTTGATCCAACGGTGAAGCGCATCCTCGTAAGCCATGGAGTGCGCGGTCTACCTGACTAGCGGGGCTGGCTTTCCGCCGCCGCGTCCGATTAGCGGGCCGGTCCCAGCCTCCATCAAGACGACCAGGACCGGCCCCAGTCGCCCTACCGCTGCTTGTAAATCTGCAACAACGGGACAACCGGACTGACCGGTTTGATCGTCATGCGGACTCACCTCCCTTCCCGTGTCGTCACCCCGGCTCTGCCACCGGGACGGGAAGGGAGAGGGTAGGAAGAAAGTGATGACCACTCAGGTTTTCGTTTCAATGCGTGGGTATGCTCAGGCGTGACTGAGTGACTCAAGCCAAATTGATCGGAGGGCCAGCATTGATCAGCCAGGGAGCAGCCGAGACCGGCCGGAAGCCAATCAAGGAGCGCACGAAGCTTCCCGACGACGCCCTACCTTCCTCAGTCAGACACTGGATCAAGGTCGAAGCGCTCGCGATCTTCCACGAAGGTGAATACAGCGCGGGGGAGGTTGCGCTCCTGATTGGCGAGGACGTAAAGCTCGTCCGCAACCACATTCGCGAACTCTACGATGCGGGCTGCATCGAACTGGCGAATTACAAGGAGGTGGGCGGCTACGTGAGGGCTGTCTATCGCGCCATCGAAGCGCCCGAGATTTCGGACGAGGCAGCCAAGGAAATGACCGTCGAGGAGCGGCACGACGTGTCCGGCGCGATCACCCAGGGCATCCTCGCCGAGACCGTCAGCTCCTACCGGAACGGGAAGCTGGACATAGACCCCGTCTGCTTGCTGTGGGACGCGCCGTACTTCGATAGCCGAGGAGAGCAGGAAGCGCACGAACTCATGTTGGACACCTACGGCAAGGTAAAAAAAATCCACGGCAAATCGGTCAACCGCATGTCGAAGTCAGGGCAGACGGGAACTACTTCGGTTGTTGCCCTGCTCGCCTTCGAGCGGGGCCGGCCGGGAAGGCCGACGGGTGGTTACTTCAAGACAGGAAAAAATGACTGGTAATGAAGTTCGGGTTGTCTCGCCCGTACCGATCTGAAACCGTCCAGTGCTCCAAGGACGAGAGTGAACGTATCTCCCTTGTCCCAGCCCCCCAGAAGCGAGCGGGCCGTAGTCGTCAGTGCCCGTGCTTGCCTGGGGGGCTGGGACAGAGAACGAATTAGCTGAGGGTTTGGGGGCAGCACTCTAAGTCCAGGGGGTGCCCCGATGGCTTGCCGCAGAAGTGGAGGAGTGGGCCATCGGGGCGCAGCAAGAGCGACGGGTCATGGACGAGGCACCAGCAAACTTACGCAGCGCCGCGCCGACCGCTAACGGAGGCGTGTCTTCGCCTATCTCCCAGTTCCGAGTCCGAGAGGAGGGACGGAGATGAAGGGCGGCGACGCGCTGGACTGGGGCGCGTTCGTCCCCCTCATCGTCCACAAGACCAAGCTAGTCATTGTCGAAGCGATGCTGTGGGTAGACGAACCGCTGGCCGCCGTAGATATCCAAGCGATGCACGGCGGAAAGAAAAAGCCGAACCTATCCGCACTCTCCTACCACATAAAAAGTCTCGACACCGACCTCTCGATTCTGCGCCTATACGACGAAGAACAGATTCGAGGCGCGTGGAAGAAGAATTACTACTTCCGAAATCGAATGCCAGCTTCGAGAAGGCGGCGCCGCGGGTGACGCGAATGCGCCGCGACCAACGCGTCCTTGAGTTATGCCAGGACTCTGCGCGGAGCCACCCTCTGCGGCTTCGAATCCTCGCACTGGCCTCGAAGCGGAACGGATCACTTAATCCCGAAGGCCTTCGCCGCGAGTTGCCCGAGCGCCCCGCCGTTGCCGTGATCGAGTACCACCTATCGGTACTTAGGGAGGTCGGGCTACTGCTTAGCGGGCGCGAATGAGGTTTCTGAAGGAACTTGACACCTCCCGCCCCGACGCTTGTTGCCTCTCCCTCCCGCCGGGGCGGTGCAGCCGACAAGTGACGCATCCCGGACACGTTCCCGCGCCGATCCTCTCGCCTTCGACGGCTTGGGAATCGATGCTGTGTCGGCGATGGACTGGCTTTCCTGCGAGTAGTGACTTGGGAAGCTCGCGCTCTACCAACTGAGCTACGTCCGCGTCAGGCGCTGATTCTAGGGCCGCCGCCCGGTTGCCGGAAACGCCCGCTGTCTAGAGTCAGCGCCGTGAGCGCCCGATCGTTCCTGGCCTTCCTCGCCGTGTTGGCCGTCGTCGGCCTGCTGGCTTACGGTCTGCTCAACAAGGGCGGGACCACGCTGGCCGTCGGCGACGCCGTGCCCGACCGGATCCTGCCGGCCCTGCCCGGGCCCGGCCACGGCTCGATCGCCCAGCACCGCGGCGAATGGGTTCTGGTCAATCTCTGGGCCTCATGGTGTATCCCCTGCCGCGAGGAGGCGCCCGTCTTGGAGCGCTTCTACCGTCGCCGGCGCGCCAATCACACCGCGGTCGTCGGCATCAACGTTCAGGACAACCGCGACGACGCCGTCGCCTTCCTTCGCGACCACCCGACCACCTATGCGCAGCTGCGCTCGGTCGGGGACGAGCGCAGCTCGGCCTTTGGCTCAACCGGCGTGCCGGAGAACTTCCTCATCGATCCAAGCGGCCGGCTGGCGCTGATCTGGCGCGGACCGGTCGACGATCGTTTCCTTCGCGACCGGGTCGAACCGCTGATCGAGGGCTCGCCGTGAGGCGCGTCGCGGCACTTCTCCTGCTCGTCGCCGGCCTGCTGTCCTTGCCTGTATTGGCGCTCGCCTCGCCCGTCCCGCAGACGACGGTGCACGACGTCGAAGACGAAGTGATGTGCCCGATCTGCGGCACCCTGCTCGAGCTGGCCGACTCGCCGCAGGCCAAGCGGGAGAAGGTCTACGTCGCCAAGCTGGTCGCCTCCGGCAAGACCAAGGCGGAGATCAAGGACGCCCTGGTCGCCCAGTACGGCGCCTCGGTACTCGCCCTACCGGAGGGTTCTGGCTTCAACCTCTCGGCTTACCTGGTGCCGATCATCGCGATCGTCGTCGCGACGCTCGTCCTTGCCCTCAGCGTCAGCCGCTGGCGCCGTGACTGCCGGTATTCGCCTGGAGACGAGGAGGCCGCACTTGGACCGCAAGGTGAGGACGCGAAGCGACTCGATGCGGACCTCGGCCGCTACGACCTCTGAGAGCCCTCGCCGGAGAGCACCAATCCATCGACTGAGATCGGCAGGCGCTTTGGGATCTCGCGCTTTTCGCCGCAGACGATCGTCGTGTCGACCTGGTCGGCGAGAGCCCTCAGCGGAGCAGCGCTCGAGCCTGCGGCGGGACCGCTGACGACCAAGAGGTCATAGGCCCGGCGCAGCTTGCTGGTCGCATCGAGGCAACGGTCGGAGTCGAGCAGCGCAGCCGGCTCGGCCTCGGTCTCCCCGGCGACGATGCAGGCAAGCGGCTCGGTGGCGCGGCCCGATGCCGGACCGGCAAGGACCAATGGCTGCAGGATTTGTGCGGCATCGACCTCTCCAAGCAGGTACTCGCGAAGGCCGGGACTTGCCGAGAGGCCCAGTAAACCGGCCAAGGCCGGCTGCGCGAGGTCGCACTCCAGGAGGGCAACGCGACGGCCCTGCGCGGTCGCCGCCGCAGCAAGACCGAGCGCCACCGCCGAGCGCGCCGGCCCCGTGGTGAGCACCGCTCGGAACCCTGCCAAGGCCAAGGCCAGATTCGAATAGGCATCGAGCTCGGCGCCGCGGAGGGCGCCGAGCCGCGTGGCGGAACCGCTTGGCGCCGGAATTTCGGCCAGCACCCGATGCCTGAGCCGGCGGCGCAGCATCACATTCGCTCGGGCGCCGAAATACCAAGCAGGCCTAGCCCGCCGGCAATCGTGCGCTTGGTGAGCAGGGCGAGCGCCAGTCGTGAGCGCTCGACGCCCTCACCCTCGGCGCCGAGGACCTGGCAGTCGCGGTAGAAGCCGTGGAAGTCGGCGGCGACCGCGGTCGCGTAGGTGCAGATCCGATGCGGCGCCCGGCGCTCGGCGGCCTCGCGCACCTCACCGGGGAATTCGAGCAGGCGCTTGATCAGCTCGCGCTCGGTCGGCTCGAGCGCGGTGTCGGATGTCTCGACCCCGGCCCCGACGGCAACTTCCCCGGCCTCGGCAGCTGCCTTGCGGAGAATGCTGGCGATGCGGGCATGGGCGTACTGGACGTAGTAGACGGGGTTGTCGTTGGACTGGCGCCGAGCCAGCTCGACGTCGAGATCGACGGTCGTGTCGTGGCTGCGCCAGAGCATGAACCAGCGCGTCGCGTCGACGCCAATGTCGTCGAGCAGCTCGTCGAGCGCGACGAAGTCACCACTGCGCTTCGACATCTGCGCCCGCTCGCCGCTTTCGACGATGTGAACGAGCCGCATGATCAGCGCCTCGAAGCGCTCGGGGTCTGCGCCAAGACCGGCGATCGCGGCGTGCAGGCGCGCGACGTACCCGTGATGGTCAGCACCGAGGATGTCAACCAGCCGCTCGAAGCCGCGCTCGAGCTTGTCCCAGTGATAGGCGACGTCGGCGGCAAGGTAGGTCGGTTCGCCGTTGGCCCGAATCAGCACCCGGTCCTTGTCGTCGCCGAAGGTCGTGGTGCGCAACCAGAGGGCCTCGTCGCTGCGGTAGGTGTGCCCCTGTTGATCGAGCTGGGCGAGCGCCGCGTCGACCTCGCCCCGGCTGTAGAGGTCGCGCTCAGAGAACCAGTTGTCAAAGCGCACGCCAAAGCGATCGAGCGTTCCCCGCACGCCCTCCAGGATCAGCTCGATCCCGCGACTGCCAACCGCCTCGAGGTCGGTAGGGTCGATTCCCTCAGCGGCGATCCGCTCACCCAACGCGGCGACGTAGGCGCCTTCGTAGCCGTCCTCGGGAATCTCTTCGCCGCGCATGCGCGCGGCGATAGAGGCGGCAAAGCGACCAATCTGGCCGCCGGCGTCGTTGACGTAGAACTCGCGCTGGACCTCGTGTCCCACTGCCTCGAGCAGGCGGACCAGGGAGTCGCCGTAGGCAGCGTGGCGGCCGCCGCCGACGTGCAGCGGGCCGGTCGGATTGGCAGAGACGAACTCAACCAGGATCCGTTCCGGCGAAGTGACCGGGATCGGGCCCAGCGTCTCGCCCGCCGAGGCCAGGCTCGCCATCGCCCGCCGGTACCAGGGGTCGGCGAGAAAGAGATTGACGAAGCCCGGCCCTGCGACCTCGATCCGATCAACGGTGTCAGGCCCAAGCTGCTCGCTGAGCTCGGCCGATAGCCGGGCGGCGACGTCGCGCGGGTTTTCGCCCAGCGGCGCGGCGAGCAGCATCGCCGCGTTGGAGCTGTAGTCGCCGAGCTCAGCCTTGGGCGGGCGCTCCAGCGTCGGCTCTGGGCCGGTCGGCTCGCCGTCGCGGAGGGCGAGCGCCGCCCGGCTCACCGCGGAGCGAAGCTCGGCGATTGGATCAGTTGCAACCGTCATCGCGCTCATCGTATGGAGGGGCGAACGCAAAGTGCCCCCTGAGTACGCTGGCCGGCGTGCGCGTAGCCGCAATCACCGATATCCACTCGAACCTTCCCGCGCTCGAAGCGGTCCTGGAGGCGATCGAGGCATCCGAGGTCGAGGAGATCTGGTGCCTCGGCGACGTGCTCGGCTACGGGGTCGAGCCGGACGCCTGCGCCGATCTGGTCCGAGAGCGCTGCGACGTATGCCTGGTCGGCAATCACGACCTCGCGGTGCTCGGCGGCCTCGACATCTCCTCGTTCTCCGAGGCCGCCGCGGTGGCGGTCGAATGGACGCGCAACAACGTCGGCGAGAGAACGCTCGAATTCCTGCGTGAGCTGAAGCCGGACGGCGAGCGCGCCGGCGTCGGGCTCTTCCACGCTTCTCCGCGCGACCCCGTCTGGGAGTACGTGCTCTCCGGCGAGCAGGCCGACGCCGGCATGGAGGCCAATCCGCAGCGGATAGGCCTGATCGGCCACTCCCACGTCGCCCTCTTCTTCACCAGGCCGGCAGCCGGTGAAGACGGCCAGACGCGCGGCGCCCAGGCCAGCGACGGCGCCCTCCTCGACCTCGGCAAGGGAGACTGGCTGGTCAACCCCGGCAGCGTAGGTCAGCCTCGCGACGGCGACCCCCGCGCCGCCTGGCTCGAGCTCGACACCGCAGCGCAGAGCGCCTGCTTCCATCGCGTCGGCTACGAGATCGAGCGCGCCGCGGTGCCGATCGCCGCCGCCGGCCTGCCCAGCCGCCTCGCCGACCGCCTCTACACCGGCCAATGACGTTCAATTGCAGGGAAAATCCGCACCAGAGGCCGTTCTCTAGACTCGCAACCGTGCGTCAGCCCGCATTCGCCCTTGCCCTTGCTCTTGGCGTCGCCGTCGCGTTTACGTTTGTCTCCTGCGGAGAAGGCGAAGACGCAAAGCTGCTGCCGGGCGCCACTGCCCAGGAAATCTCCGAAAACCTCGACAGCGTCAAGCAGTTCGCCGGCGAAGGCGAATGCGTCGGGGCCGAGAATGCCGCGCAGGAAGTCAACGCCCAGGTGGAAGACCTCGGTGGGGTCGACGAAAAGCTGAAGCAAGCACTGCAGCGCGGCGCCGAAAAGCTGGG
>JAJKHV010000189.1 GCA_021154855.1 Solirubrobacterales bacterium | reverse complement strand
GCGGATCTGATCGCTCTTCGCCTGCGTCGTCTGGAAGATGGGGATCAGGACGCCGAGGAGGACGACGGTGACCACGGTGGTGACGATCGCCGCCATGCTCGGCGCCGCGTTGCGGCGCAGCGCCCGGAAAGCCTCCTGGATGAAGAAGAAGAGCCGTGACATCTAGAAGAGCGAGTCGTGGGAGTCGTGGCCGTTGGTCTGCCCCTCGGGGGCGACGCCCATCTCGGCCCGCATGCGCACGCCGAACTCGGTCGTCGACTCCTCGGTGTAACCGCCGCTGACCTCGTCGCGGACGACGCGGCCCTCGTAGAGCTCGATCACGCGGCGACGCATGTTGTCGACCATCTCGCGATCGTGGGTGACGACGACGACCGTGGTCCCGGTCTTGTTGATCCGGTAGAGCAGCTGCATCACGCCTATGGAGGTCACCGGGTCGAGGTTGCCGCTGGGCTCGTCGGCGAGCAGCAGCGGCGGGTGGTTGACGAAGGCGCGGGCGATCGAGACGCGCTGCTGCTCGCCGCCGGAGAGCTGGTCGGGATAGCTGTGCAGCTTGGTCGAGAGGCCGACGAGGCGCAGCGTCTCCGGGACCTGGGCGCGGATCTCGGCGCGGCTCGCACCGATCACCTGCAGCGCATAGGCGACGTTGTCGTAGACGGTGCGATCGGGCAGCAGCTTGAAATCCTGGAAGACGGTGCCGATATTGCGCCGCAGCTGCGGGATTTTCTTCTCCGGCAGGGCACCGATGTCGCGACCGGCGATGCGGACCGCGCCGTCCGTGGCCGACTCGTCGCGGATCAGCGTCTTGATCAAGGTCGACTTGCCACAGCCCGTCGGCCCGACGAGGAAGACGAACTCGCCGCGGTCGACGGCCAGCGAAACCCGGTCGAGCGCCATGTGGCCGCCGGGGTAGACCTTGGTCACGTCGCGCAGCTCGATGATCGGCTTGCCTCCCGGCCGCCGTCGCTGCGGCTCCTCGCCGCCCGTCTTTCGCTTTCGCAATCTGGCCATGCCCGCGGTCCCTTCTGCAGATACAGAGTGACTCCTGCGCCCCGCCGACGGCGCAATTCCGCGCCCAACCAACTTGAGCGAAAGCCTAGCGAATTATGAGCAGTCCTTCATACTTATGCTGAACCTCCTCATCCCTTCGCCTTGCAGGTGCGGCTGAGGATCGAAATCAGAGTCGGCCCGCCGGCAAAGTCGAAGGTGGTCCGTGCCAGCGGGAAGACGGCGCTCGGAAAGCCCGCCGGGGCGGGACAGCCGGCGCTCAGGTAACTGCGTCCCTTTCCGCGGTAGTCGAAAGTCCGTCTCAGGTTCATCCTGAGGCCGGTTACGAATCCCCAGTCGCCCGTCGCCTGTGGAAGCGAGGCTTCGAGCACCGTGCCGTAGGTGCCGTGGACACCCCTGATCAGAAAGGCCAAGACGGTGGAGGTTGGCGCCGGCTCGGTCCCTTAGATATGGGCGAGGATCGCGGGCTTCCCTCGCAGGCGGCCATTGAAGGCCAGGACCCTTCCTGCGGAGGGGAAGGGCGACTGCTCGGGCAGCTTGACGTTGGCCGAGAAATGGCCTTCGCCGACCAAGGAGCCGCGGCAGGCGGCCAGGGCGTTGGCGGTGGTCGAGGGCTGAATGTCGTTGACGCGGCAAACCGGCAGGCCCCGGGTGTCGAAGCGACCGTGGCGGTTGATCGCGATAGCGATCTTGCGCAGTTGGGGCGGCGCTTCGCTGCCGGTCGCGGCGATCTCGGCGTCGACGGCAATCCCCACCGGCGCGACACCGCGGCGGGGCAGGGCGCGGGGAGTGAGCTTGCCATCGAAGCTGACCCGGACTCCGCGCCGCTGGACTATCTCCGACGCCGATGCCGGGGCGGCCAAGTTCGGTTGAGCCGCCGCCCCGCGCGAGGTTGCGGCCGAGCCGGAGCCTTCGCCGGGCGGCGGGGGCAAGGAGCCAGACGGGACGTACGGTCCGTAGGCGAACGCGTTCGATTTTTCCCCGTTGCCGGTGGTGACGAACAGCTTGCCGCCGGCTGGGTCGACGGCCAAGCCAGAGGGTTCGCCGTCGACCGGAGCGCCCGGGAGCCGGCCGAGGAAGCCACCGCCGGAGTCGAACTCGTAGACAGCTGCCTTGGGATGGGTGAAGCCCGGTTGGGTGTTGTCGACGACCAGCAGGTTGCCGTTGGTCGGGTCGACCGCGACAGCCGCGTCGACCAGCGAGGTGAATTCCTCGCCTTCGCCGGGGCCGTCGATCGTGAACGCCGGTTCGGCCACCTCGACCGCCGGTTCGTAGACCTCGATCGCATCGTCCGCAGCGTCGGGAACGTAGACCTTGCCCGCGAAGGCGGCGACGCCGTAGGCGTCTTCGAGGCTTCCGGCGCCGATTTTCATCGTCTGCGCGCCCGAGGGATCGTAGACGGCGACATATTTTCGATCATCGACGTAGACGTTGCCGTCGCTGCCGACGGCGACTCCGGTCGATTTGTTCGTCGGCCCGGCCGGTTCGACCGGGTCGAGGATCGCTTCCGCCGGCGTCAGCCGCAGCACCCTCTCGTGAAATTCGTTGGCGTAGAGGTCCCCGGCGGAATCGAAGGCGAGGCCGCAGACGGCGTCGAGCCTATTGACCCCGAAGACGGGATTGGCTCCCGGCAGAACGATTTGGCCTTCGAAATTGCCGGCCAGGCTGAAGACGTCGACGAGCCGGTGATAGTAATCGGAGATGTAGAGGCCCTCCCCCGGCGAGATCGCCAATCCGCAGGCGCCTTCGATCTCTCCTTCTGGGCCCGGAACCGGTTCCCGGCCTTCTTTGGTTTTGAGCAGTTCTTCTTTGCCTTCGACGGAGCCTGTGATCAACGCCCTGTTGGCAATCGCCGGAGTGACCCCGATCGTGAAGACGAGGAGCAGGGCACTGAGCACGCCCCCGACGATCGTCTTTGCGCTCATCTCCCCGTGCCTTTCTGTTTTGCCTGCTTCTTCTCTTTTCCGTTGCCGCACTTGGCCTGAACGCGCGGGTGCACGTGCCAGCCATGGTTTGCGTGACCGAGGAACCTCGCGTTGGCGAGCTGCGTGGCCTTGCAGAGGTTTTCCGCGTTGACGAGCACGCCGCGCCTCCTCGCGTTCATTCTCAGCACGAACTTCGTCACCGGTGCATCTGGAATCGTCGGAAAGGTCCCGCGCAGCCCACCTTTGATCGCATCGATCCGACCGGCAAGGTCGACCTCGATCCCCTGCCCGCGCAGGGCAAAGACGAGGTCCGGCAGGGTGTTGTTGGACGAGCGCAGGTAGGCAGGCCCTTCCATCGGCGCGTCCAGCAGGGGAGTAAAAGCGCGGACGTGACCGTAAATCGACGCCGCCGGGCAGTTTTTGGCGGCGAACTGCGGCCTCGTGCAGATCGTCCTGATGTGACCCTGGTCGAGGAAGAGCGAGTCGGGCAGGGTGACTTGCGAGGAGGCGATGTTGGCATCGCCGCGCCGCGGTCGGACCACCACGTGCAGCGATGGATATTTGCCACGGCGCGTCCCCCCCTGAAACCGCATCGAGATCCGCGGTTTGAAATCGAGCGAGGAGCAGTTGAAGACCTGGAAAGGCGCGGTGGCGACGGCGAGCGTGTCGTCGCTGGGGTCGGCGAAGCGCTGGCCTGCTCCGTTCAACGCCGAGGCGAGCGCGAAGCGATCGCAGCTGGTCGGATTGAGGGTGAAGTCGGGCCGGTCGAGGTAGGCACGGACGTCGCGGAGGTGGATCGGGACGCCCTTGATGAGGTGCGGAATCGGATCGGTGCCGGTGGCGTCGATCGAGGCCTGCGCTGTCTGTGGATCGATGCGGATCGCCGAGCGGACGATGACCACGCCGAGGTCGAATGGGCCGACCAGGGCCGAGTCGATCGCCACCACCGAGAAGGAAGAGCCCCGATAGGGACCGGCGAGATAGAGGTTGCCGGGCGCGTAGGCGAGCACCGAGCCGAGGCCATAGCCCGACGTGGTGTGGCCGATCAGGCTCGCTGCCGGACAGGACGGGTGGTCTCGCTCATCGACGCCCGAGCGCTGCCGAGCCGCCTCGATCGCCGCGTCGGAACAGTAGGGGACGCCGGCGATCTTGCCGAGCAGGCCGGGCGGCAGCTCGGCGGAGTAGGAGACGATCTCCTGTTCGGTGTCCTGCCTGGTGAGGTGCAGGTAGAAGGGTGTGTAGGAGCCGGCGTTGGAGTTCAGTGTGCCGCCTTTGGCCTGCGGCGCGAAGGGGGCGAGGCCAGAGGGACAGGGGGCGCCGCCGACGCCCGCGGTTATCGAGAGGGGCAGCGAAGCGTGCCTTACCAGGCTGGCATCGCGCCAGGGAGTCAGATCGGCCTCCGTCGAAAAGCTGCCGCAGGCGGCGGGAGTGGCGAGCGGGCTGCGCTGTCCTTCGCGAAAGTGAATGCTGAGATCGGAGTAGGGCAGCTGGGGCAGCTTGTCGAAGATTGCGGTGAGCCGGCCGCTGTCGGGATCGGCCTTCAGCTCGCCCTCGACCTTGACCAGGAAGCCGCGGTCCAGTGACTTGGCGATCAGGTAGACGGCGATCAGGCTGCCGGAGGGGTTGCGGTAGGGCTCGGCGAGGAAGATCGAGCCGTCGATCGCGCCGGAGAGGATCGGGGTCGTCACCCTGAAGTCGCCTATTTTCGATTCGTTGGGACAACCCCGACCCGGCAGCGAAGAGGCGGTCTCCGCTTCGAATTGCTCAGGACTGCAGACGCCGAGCCCCGAGCCCACCGAGGGATTGATCGTCACGCCTTCAGGCAGGGTGACGACGGCCTTTCGCACTGGCGATGGAGCCTTGCGCTCGGGCTTGGTGACGCCAAGGGTGTCGACTTCGATGTCGAACCTGTATCCCGACGGCGATGAAGCCCGCGGGTCACTGAACTGGGCCAGTGCGTGCGGTTCGAAGTCGAGTTCCTGGCAGCCTTTCAGCGCTGGGTTTTGACTTTTCCGCGGCGCCGGAGCTGGGTCTTGCCAGGACTCTGCGGTCGCGGTGAAATCAATCGGCTCTTCGCACGAGGTGGGCATTGTCAGGTAGGCCGTCGGGGCGCTTTCGTTCTTCGTCGGCCGCCCAACCGAGCATTTCGCCCAGCCGAACGTCGGCTCCAGCTCGTTGAGACAGTTGCCGCGTTGGGCGTTGTGGAGAATCGACCACGGCGTCCCCCATATCGTCAGCGTCAGACCTGAAACGTCGACGAGTTGGGTCACGTCTTGCGTCGTCAGCGTGATGCCATATTCGCCTTCGGCCTGACGAATCGAAGGGATGAAGATGATTGGATCGCCGTAGGGATTGATGCCCAGCTCCGAAGGCACCCCGGGAGGCGGCGAAAGATTGAAGATCCCGAAGCTGCGCGTCGTGCCGCCGC
Organism: Solirubrobacterales bacterium; assembly: GCA_021154855.1. GTDB lineage: Bacteria > Actinomycetota > Thermoleophilia > Solirubrobacterales > 70-9 > VRUE01. Next base: position 4,615 of record JAJKHV010000189.1, on the reverse strand, counting down.
CAAAGGACGAGCGCAGGGTGGCAATCCCGATCTGGGTGTTGTCCTTGCAGCTCTCGCCGGAGTGACTTTCTTCCCATGGCGAGTCGCGCTGAATGTGGAAGTCGGCCTGACTGCATTCCGGCACCGCGGTGGGGTTTTCGATCAGCCCAGGGGGCAGCTCGAGGCTGAGGTTTCGCAGGTCGCCCTCGGTGAATGGGCCGCCCCCTTCGAGCTGAAAGTTGAAGTCGGCGGTGAGCGCGACCGGGTGGGCGCCCGCGTGGGCCTCTACTTGACCACCTTCTTCGTAGACGTGAGCCTCGAACCCTTCGGCGCCCGGAAGGAAGTCGAAGGCCACTCCGCTCGAAGGGACCAACAATCCCACGGCGCCGATCGCAAGCAGGGCAGAGACGAACCGCACGCTCATCGCCGGCCCGTCGGGTTCTTGCCCTTGCCGTGCCCCGGCCGGTCGATTTTGCGGTGCCTATGTCGGCGATGCTTTTTCGGCTTCGGCCCGAAGAAGCGCACTGGTGGGTTGGTGGGACCGGAGACGAGCGTGCCCGGCGTCGGATCGTCGGGTTCGGAGGGAAGGCCCTGGCAGGCGTCGCCAATGCACGGGATCGGTTTCAGCGCTTCGACGAAGCCGCCGTTCACTCGAGCGTCATAGGCATCGACCGAGCCCGGGGGGTCGGCGTCGACCAGCGACTCGCTGGTGATGAAAAAGACATCCGATCCATCGGCGGTGGCGTCGAGCAACGAGGCGCCTTCTGTAGCCCTGCCGCTCGAGATCAGGTTGACGCAGCCAGGTGAGCGCCGGCAGTCGCCGGCACCGTTCAGCTCCCACTCGTAGACGTCTGGGTGCGAGTTGGTGTCCTGCACCACCAGCGAATCTTCGGAGTCGAAGAAGAGACGCGTGCCGTCGCCGGAGAGGGAGCGTGGCCTATAGGCGCGGCTGCTGCCGTTGGCCGGGGCTACCGGAATCGTCGACGATCCTTCGGCGCGTTCGCCGGTCGGATTGCAGGAGGCGCAGACAAGCGCTGCAGGTCCTCCGACTGCCGGCGGTCCATAGAGGTAGAGCTCGCTGTCCAGCTGTCCGGTACCAGCGTCAGCGTTGTCGTAGCCGGTCAGCTCGGCCTTTGAGAGGAAGGCCAGGTGGGTCCCGTCGGAGCTGATACGGGAGGTTCCGGTGGCGGGTGGGTAGTCACTCGCCAGGGTTGCATCGGCGCCAGGCGCGATCGTCGTAATCGTGTTGGTATTGCTCCGCCAGGACTCCAGGCCCGTAGCGTCCTGGAAGTAAACGGAACCGGCGTCGGATGAGGCGCCGAGGACACCAACCACGCCTCCCGCCGGGGTGATGTCGACGGCGGTTTTTGTCGCCACCGCGTAGCGATAGAGGTGTTCGCCTTTGGTGAAGAACGCGAACGAGCCATCGGGGGTCGCCGTTTGGAAGGTCCCTCCTCCCCCCTGGGCGACGTCGACCTGATCGGTTTCGACACCATCGCGCAGGTATAGATTTCCGCCTCGCGTCCAGAAGACCCGCGAGCCGTCGACGGAAACCGCGCCATTGGGAGCGGCGATTTGGGCTCCTGGGGTAGCACCGTTGACCGATTTCAGGCCGGCCGGCGACCACTCGTAGAGGTTGGGTGCGTTTGGATCACACCGCTGCGGCCCGCTGGGGACTTCGCTGGCGTCGGCGGTCAGCTTTGCGCAGCTGGACAGCACGACGTGCGATAGGTCGGAGCTTGCGCCGGCAAAGGCGACTTCGAAGGCCTGCGGTGACACCGAGCTATGGCCGACGTCGGCGGCGCTGAGCAGCGAAGAGAGGGAGCCCGTCGCGTTCTCCCTCAGGTAGTAGGCCATGTAGCCGGCCGGAGCGCCGGTCCCAGGCAAGGGCTGGTTCGGCGCTGGGCAGCCAGCGAGGTTTCCGCGACAGGCCAGTCCGCCGAAGAGAAGGGCGCGCGAAAGGTCACTGGAGAAGAGCTGGTAGGGCACGCCGTCGGGGTCGTCGCCGTAGGCAGCGGAATCGAGGGGGGTTGAGACGTTTGCGGTGCTCCAACCGGATCCGATCCTCGTCGAGGTGTACTGACTCGCCGGCGGCGCGCCCACTGCATTGCCGAAGGAGGTGGCCGAGCCGTAGGTGAGAAGTGGAGTAGTGACTCCCGGGAAGGCAACCACCGCGGCCTGGATGTCGCCACCTCCGAAGAGCGCTTCCGGGGCCGCGATCGCACCACCGCTCTTGTCCACCGGGGAAACCAGCTCCCAACCACGGCTGTCAGGCAGGTGGAAGACCGGCGACGTCTCCTGGGTGGTGAGGACGTGCTCAGGACCGGTGATCGGCGGCCCGGCTGCATTGGTCGCCATGGGACGGTAGTGGTAAGCAGTGGCCGGGAGGAGCGGAGCGGCCTGCTGAACGACTGCGAGAAAGGTCGTGCCCGAACCGACCCCAGCTTCTTTCCCAGGCGGAGCCTGGGCCGCGCCGGCGAAGCCCTGCCGAGGCGGAACCGCTTCCAGGTTGGCCCGGTAGGCCGCATCGCTGATGTATTCGAAGCGATATGTCGTCGGCAAGCCGTTGGGATTGATTTCGGCCCGCAGCTTGGCCCCTGTCGCGGTTACTTCGGTAACCCACGCGGCTTTGATCTGTGGGGGCCCCGCGGCCGGCGCCAGCGCAGGGATAGCCAACATCATCGCGCCGGCAACCAGCAATACCTTCCCAAGACGCCCCAAGCCCTCTCCTTACCCCTGAATCCAGCCTGGGGAGAACCTTACGGTACGCCTAGGGTCTTATCAAGGCAAGCGCTAAGCGCCGGCGGCCGAGGCCATCTGGGCGGCTCGGCCCGCTGCGGCGACGATGTGATCGGCATCGATCCCCGCTGCTGCCAGCAGTGACTCCGGTGGTCCGCTGCCAGGTCTGCCGGTCACCGCGAGCCGGGTCAGGCGCGTGCTCGAGCCGGCCTCGGCGAGCACACCGGCAACCGTCTCGCCGATGCCGCCCTCGGGCCAGTGATCCTCCACGGTGATCAGGCCCTGCGTCTCCTCCGCGGCCCCGAGCACGGTCGCGGCATCGACGGGCTTGACCGAGTAGAGGTCGATCACCCGACAGGTGATTCCCTGTCCGGCGAGCTCATCGGCCGCGGTGAGACATTCGCGCAGGGTGATGCCGGCGCCGATCAAGGTGATCGTGTCCTCGCCGCTCGAACGAACCGTGCGGCTGCCGCCGATCTCGAAGGTCTCCTCCGCCCCGTAGAGCACCGGCGTCGCCTCGCGCGTCGTGCGCATGTAGCTGACGCCTCGGTGCTGGCGCATCGCATCGAGTAGCTGAACCGCCTGGTTGGCGTCGCTTGGATAGAGCACGACGCTGTCGAAGACGGCGCGAAGCGAGGCGATGTCTTCGAGGGCCATCTGCGAGGGGCCGTCGGCGCCGATCGAGACACCGACGTGGGAGCCGCAGAGCTTCAGATCCGCGTCGGAGATCGCCGCCATGCGGACGAAGTCATAGGCACGGCTGAGGAAGGCGCCGAACGAGGAGGCGAATGGCTTCCAACCGCGCGTCTGCATGCCGACCGCGGCGGCGACCATCTGCTGCTCGGCGATGTACATCTCGAAGAAGCGGTCCGGGTGCTTGGCGGCGAAGCGTTCGGCGTAGGTCGAGTTGCCTACCTCGCCATCGAGGGCGACTACCTTCTCGTCAACCGAGCCGAGCCAGGCAAGGGCGTCGCCGTAGGCAGCCCGGGTCGCGACCTTCTCGCCGATCTCGTATGAGGGCCGCTCGACCGCAGCCCGCTCGATCTCGAACGGTTTCGGCGCCGGGGGCGACTGGACCTCGACGCTGAGCGAGCGGATGCCGCCCAGCTCCTCGACCGCGGCGTCGGCGTCGGCGATCGGCTTGCCGTGCTGGTTTTCCTGATCCTCAACCGCCGCGACGCCGAAGCCCTTCTTGGTGCGGGCGAAGATCACCGCCGGGCGATCCGCCTGCTGGGCGCGCGCGTAGGCGGCGTCGATCGCCTCGGTGTCGTGCCCGTCGATCTCCTGGACGTCCCACCCGCAGGCACTCGCACGCGCCGCCAGCGAGGAGGTGTCCCAGCCATGCATCGTCGGGCCCCGCTGGCCGAGCCGGTTGACGTCGACGACGGCGATCAGGTTGCCGAGCTGCGCATGGCCTGCGTGCTCGAAGGCCTCCCACATCGATCCCTCCGCCAGCTCGGAGTCGCCGCAGAGCGTCCAGACCCGCAGGTCGGAGTGCTCGAGCCGAGCCGCAGCAAGCGCAATGCCGACCGAGATCGGCAGGCCCTGGCCGAGCGAGCCGGTGGCGACGTCGACCCAGGGAAGTTCGGGCGTCGGGTGGCCCTGCAGGCGCGAGCCGAACTCGCGGAAGGTGAGCAGCTCCCCGTCGTCGATCGCCCCGGCCGCCTTGTAGAGCGAGTAGAGCAACGGCGACGCATGGCCCTTGGAGAAGATCAGGTGGTCGTTGGCGGTGTTCTGTGGAGCGTCGAAGTCGTAGCGCAGGTACTTGCTGAAGAGCACCGCCATCAGGTCGGCGGCCGACATCGAGGAGGTCGGATGGCCGGAGCCGGCCGCGGCGGCGGCGCGGACCGAATCGACTCGAAGCTGCTGGGCCAGTTCGTGCACGGGCGGGGACAAT
>JAJKHV010000188.1 GCA_021154855.1 Solirubrobacterales bacterium | reverse complement strand
TGCTCCGCCTTCGCACAGGTATGGGAAAAACTCGGCGGGTCGATCGCCGGCTCGGCCGATTTCGCCAACGGCGACGAGTCGATCGCAGCCCAGATCAGCGAGCTGAAGAGCTCCGACGCCGACGCCGTGGTTATGGCCTCCTATCCGCCCGGTGGCGCAGCTGCGATCAAGCAGATTCAGGCAGCCGGGATCGACGTCCCGATCCTCGGTGGAAGCTCTTTCGACGGCACGTTCTGGCTCAAGGGCATCCCGGATCCAGGGAAGATCTACGCGACCTCCAACGGCTCAGCCTACGATCCGCCGGATCCTGCCTCGGCGCGTCTCTTCAAGGTCCTCCAGCGCAACGGGGTCAATACCGACGTGTCCGGGACCCTGCTGGCGTCATACGCCGCCGGCCAGCTGATCATCGATGCGATCGGGGAAACCCACAGCGTTGACGGGGCCACGCTCGCCGATGCCCTCGAAGCCAAGCCACACCGCACGATCGTCGGCGCGATGAGGTTCAGCAGGGAGAACCACTTGGCGACCAGAACCTGGCCGGTCTACGTGTACGCGAACGGCAAGCCGAAGCTGGTGGCGAAGGTAAAGCCACCCTTCATCCCCGAATACGGAAGCTGAGAGCGCGAGTGACGAACTCGGCGAAGGCGGACCGGTACGCGAGCGTGAACCGATCGGCGAGCGTGCTCGTGTCGGAGCTGGGGTCCAGCGAGAGCTCGGGTGGCTCGATCGCCGAGATGATCGGCAAGTCCTCGCGGTAGATGCGCCACTCGTAGTCGATCGCCTCGGTGAGGGCCCTGTCGTCAAAGCCCTCGGCCAGCCCTCCCTCGATCCAGTAGTGCGCCGACTGGGTGGCGCTGATCGCGCGGGCCGCGTGGAGCAGGCAACGTTCGCCCGCGTCGGTGAACATCTGGAACGAGATGAAGTTGGGGGCGATCACGTGGTAGCGAGCTTCGCCCACCGAGCTCCAGAACTTGGCGGCTTTGTCGCCGAGCTGCATCTCTCGTCGCAGCGTCACCTCGATGCCGTCCTGTTCAATATCCAGCGGCTCGACCAGCTCCGGCAGCGGGCCGAGGGTCGCCTCGTGGACGAAGGCGAAATGAGCGACGTCGCGGAAGTTCTCGATCATCACGCCCAGCCCGACGGGTAGCTCGTACGGGGTGCCGTGACCCCAGGTCCAGGTATCGCCGTCGAACCAGGGAAGATCGGGTGGCTCGCCCAGCGGCTGCTCGAGGACCGTCCAAACCAAGCCCCAGTGCTTGCGCGCCGGAAATGACGGGACACGGGCCCGGGGAGGGATCTGCCTTTGATCCGGCAGTGAGGGAATGCGGGTGCAGGCGCCGTCCTCACCCGCCCACTCCCAGCCGTGGTAAGGGCACTGGATCGACTCGCCCACGACCTGGCCCATCGAAAGTGAGGCGCCCCGGTGGGCGCAGCGGTCCGCCACCACCGCCGGCTCGCCGCTCTCGATGAGAAAGACGGCAAGCGCTTCGCCGAGCAGGACCGCTCGTTGGGGCCCCTGTTCTAGATCTTGAAGCCTTGCAACCGGTTGCCAGCAGTGGCGCAGCGCCAGGGAGACGTCCTCGCTGCTCGGCGCTACCCGGGGCTGGTCGTCAAACATCATGGCTCCTCGCATTGCTTTGGAGATCCATTCTATTCACGGCTGCCTACCCAGATATGCGCCCAGCAGATCGGGGCTGCGCTGCAACTCGCTCCGCGAGCCGCGGGCACGGACCCTGCCGGCGCTGAGTACGACACAGCGATCGCAAAACGCGATCGTGCGGGCGGCGTTCTGCTCGACCAACAGCATCGTCACTCCTTCGGCGCGCAGGTCCTCCAGCGACTCGTAGATGACGTCGATCGTCTTTGGCGCGAGGCCAAGCGAAGGCTCGTCGAGGATCAGCAGCTTGGGCCGCGCCAGCAGGGCGCGGGCAATCGCGAGCTGCTGCTGCTCTCCTCCTGAGAGGCGGTCGGCGCGCTGGCCGGCTCGCTCGCGAAGGATCGGGAAGCGTGCGAGTGTCGACCCCATCCGGGCGTTGTCCTCATCGCTGCGGGCTCCCAGCCGCAGGTTCTCGGCCACGGTGAGGGTCTTGAAGATATGCCTCCCCTCGGGCACCAGCGCGAGTCCCAGCCGCGCGATCCGCTCCGGCGCCATGCCGGTGATGACTTGGCCCTCGAAAACCGTCTCGCCCGAGATCGGCCGCACCAGGCCGCTGATCGCGCGCAGGATTGAGCTCTTGCCGGCGCCGTTGGGCCCGATCATCCCAACCACTTCTCCTCGGGTGACGCTCAGATCAACACCGTGGACCACCTGGGTTGGCCCATAGCCGACTCGGATCCGACGCAGCTCAAGCATCGACGGGCGCCAGGAAGGAACTTCCGAGATAGGACTCGAGTACGGCGGGATCGGATTGGACCTCCTCCGGACTCCCGATCCGCAGGGTCCTGCCGTCGTCGAGCACCTGCACCCTCGAGCAGAGCTCCATCACGATGCTCATGTCGTGCTCGATCAGCAGGATCGCGCAACCGAAGTCCTCCCGCACGCCGCCGAGGATCGCGACCAGCTCCTCGCATTCCGCTCCGTTCAGTCCCGCGGCTGGCTCGTCGAGCAGCAGGTAACGAGGCCGGATCGCGAGTGCGCGGGCGATGCCAAGAAGGCGCTGGCTTCCTGCCGGCAGAGACCCTGCCGGCAGTCCCCCCCGCTCGAGGAGGTTGAGGCGGTCGAGCACGTCGGCGGCAACGGTGAGTGCTTGGCGCCGACTTGTCCCGGTGCCCATTGCGCCGACGGCGACGCTTTCGAGCCCGCTCAGGTGGGGGAACGGAAGGGCCGCTTGGAAGGTGCGACCCAGCCCTGCGCGGGCTAGGCGCGCCGGCGAGTGGCCGCTGACGTCGATCCCGTCGAGGCTGACCGTGCCCGCGTCGGACTTCTGGAAACCGCTGAGGACATTGACAATGGTCGTCTTGCCGGCGCCGTTGGTGCCGATCAGGCCGAGCGTCTCACCCTGCTTCAGGGTGAGGTCGATGCCCGCGAGCACCTCCAGGCCGGAGAAGGCCAGGGAGATGCCCGTGGCGCTCAGGGCGCCATCGGCGGGACGATCGACCGGCGCTCCCTTGACGATGGCATCGCACGGCTCGGGTGGCGGAGCGGTAGTCCACGGGCCCAGCCGCCGGAGCCAGGGCAGCTCCCCGGCCTCCAGCCCGCCGGCGAGGCCGTTCGGCATCGCGATCATCGTCGCCAGCAGGAGCAGGCCGAGGCCAATTGCGGCGAGGCCAGGCGCTTCGCCGATCGAGATCGCGCCGAACAGGTTGGCGCCGTTCTCGACGCCGCGAAGCAGCTCGTTCACGGTCGCGATCGCGAGGGCTCCGACCACCGCTCCGAAGACGCTGCGGGCGCCGCCGACGACCAGCATCGTCATCGTTGTCACGGTCGCGCCGAAGTAGAAGGTGGTGGGATTGAGGACGCCGGACTGGTGCACGGCCAGAGCCCCGCCGACGCCACAGAGGACCCCGCTGAGACCGAAGGCGATCAGCCGCTCGCGCATCACGCCGATCCCGACCGAGCGCGCCGCCACCTCGTCCTCGCGCGTTGCCTGTAGGCGATAGCCGCTTGCGGACCATTTGAAAGCCAGCGACAGAATCACCGCCGCGCCGGCCCAGAGCCCTGCCGATTCGACGCTGGTCGTGGTCGGGACGTTGACCAAGCCGCTTTGGCCGCCGGTGACGCGGTCCCAGTTGGCGACGACGTTGTAAACGACGACCAGGAAGGCGAAGGTCGAAATCGGGATGGCGAGGGTGGAGGTGCGCATCAGCGGCAGGCCGATTGCGATCGCAAGCAGACCGCAGATCGTGGCTGCGATAAGGGTTGAGAGCAGCGATCCGAGATGGGCGTCGGCGATGAAATGCGGCAGGCCAGGCGTCTGCAGCACGGCGAGCGCGGCGGGAAGTGTCAGGAAGGTCGCAATGTAGGCGCCGGCGGTCGCGAAGCCGAGCTGCCCAAAGGAGTAGATGCCGCTGTTGCCGACGAAAATCTGCAGCCCGACGACGACGATCAGGTTGCAGAGGACGAGGGTGACGGTGCCCCGGAAAGAGGGCGTGCCGTTGGCGCCTGCCACGGTGGCGACCGTGATCAAGATCAGTGGTACCAGCAGCGAGGTGGCGACGGAGGGACGAGAGCGAAATCGCGCGGCGCTCACACCCGCGCCCTGCCGAGGTCGCTGCCCAGCAGGCCGTGCGGCCTAGCGATCAGGATCAACACCGGGAAGGTGAACACGATCGCTTCGCGGAACGGCACCAGCCCTTCGGGCAGGTACACCCCGAGCAGGGAGTAGAGCGCACCGAGCAGCAAACCGCCGATCACCGCGCCGAAGATGCGGCCGAATCCTCCGATCACGACTGCGACGAAGCCGACCAGGACCGGGGTGAGCCCCATCGTCGGCGAGACCTGGCCCGTCTGCATCACGATCAGCACGCCGACCATGGCGGCGAGGACTCCGCTGATCGCGAAGGCGATTGCGATCACCTGGTCGGCGCGCACGCCGAGCAGCCGGGCCATGTCGAAGTTCTCGGCCGCGGCCCGTATTGCCAGACCGGTGCGGGTGCGGTAGAGCAGCAGACCGAGACCGCCCACGACGATCGCCGTCAAACCGAGCGTGAGGAACTCCAGATTTGGCACAGAAAAATCACCGACGCTGGTCGATTCGCTGATCGCGGCGGGGGTTCGGACCGATTGCGCCCGGGCGCCGACGGTTACCGCGACAGCGTTTTGCAGAATCGCCGCGACCGCCAGCGAGGTGACCAGCTGTGCGGAGAGGTCGGCGTCACGCACCGGCCGAAAGGCCACGCGCTCGGCGAGAAGCGCGATCGCGATCCCGACCAGAAGGGCGCTCGCGACCGCCGCGGCGAAGGGCAGTCCGGCGAAGGCGAAGAGGGCATAGGCCGCGAGCATGATGAACTCCCCGTGGGCGAAATTCATCATCCCCATGACCGTGTAGACAAGCGTGACGCCGAGGGCGATCAGCGCGTAGAGGCTACCGAGCGCGAGAGCATCAATCAGGTTCTGGCCCAGCTCGGTCATCTCGACCGATTGATCTTTCCATAGTGCTCTGAAAAGCTGCTCAGCTGAGCTCGAAGGCCAGCTGCGCACCGTCAGCGCGATAGATGAGGCGGGCAAACTCGACCGGACACTCCTCCCTTGCACCCCTGGCTCGGGCAAACTGGACGAAGCGTCCCATCAGGGCCGGATCGCCGGCCGAGGCACCGACCTGAGAGGAACCCCACTCGCCGAAGAAGGTGTGCTCGATCGAGACGGTGGCACGGGTCAACCCGAGCCCACTGGGCCTGGGTGGCTTCTCTGCGGATTCGAGCGCTCGAGCGGTGGGCAGCAGCCAGGGCACGAGCGCGACCGAGGAGAAGGAGTCGACGAGGATGACCGACGGCTTCCCGATGTCGACGACCGCGTGAACGTGCGCAACCGGCGTGCGCCGGTCCTCGATCTGGAGGAAATGCGAGACGGTGCGGTCCGGCCGGCGCTTGCGTGCGCTGAGCACGGTGACCGTGCGGTCGCCGTGCTGCTCGGACCACAGACCGACCAGTCCCCCAACCCGGACTTCGCGCCTGGGCGGAGCGACGAAGGCGCCGGACCCCTTGACGCGCACGATCGCGCCGTCGCCGACGAGAAGCTCGAGCGCCGGCCTGATGACCGCCCGCGAGACGTTGAACTGTTCTTCGAGCTCGCGCTCGGAGGCGAAGCGGGCGCCGGCTTCCCACTCGTCCACCTCCAACATCGCCTTGAGCGCGGCCGCGAGCTGGAAGTAGAGCGGTACGTCACTGTCACGGTCAAGCTCGCTGGTGCCGGTCAGCGGCACGCTTGATGACTGCTTGGGCCGGCCCCGAACCGGTTGCGTGGGCTTGGCCATTTGGACCCGAGGATACTTATCAATTAGTGAATTTGGCCAAGGAGCCGGATTCGCCTTGGGCATAAACCTTCGTCAAGCGGGTATCGCTTTCCTCACTATTCATGACAGCAATGGAGCTATCATGACAACAACGGAAGCCGATGACGCAATTGACGATCCCAAGACTTGCTCTCCACGACGGCGTCGAAATTCCCCAGCTCGGGCTTGGCGTCTTTCAGATCCCGCCCGAGGAGACCCAGGCTGCGGTCGAGGAGGCACTCGAGGCCGGCTATCGCCACATCGACACGGCAGCGGCCTACCGCAATGAGGCCGGAGTCGGCGCGGCCCTCGCCGCATCGGGTCTGCCTCGCGAGGATCTCTTCGTCACCACCAAGCTGTGGAACTCTCAGCAGGGCCACGACTCGACCCTGGCCGCCTTCGAGTCGAGCCTCGAGCGGCTCGGCCTCGATCACGTCGATCTTTACCTGATCCACTGGCCCGTGCCAAGCGAGGATCGCTTTATCGATACCTGGCGTGCCTTCGAGCGCATCTACGAGGAGGAGGCGGCACGCACTATCGGCGTTTCGAACTTCCGCGTCGAGGACCTTGAACGACTGGGGGCTGA
>JAJKHV010000187.1 GCA_021154855.1 Solirubrobacterales bacterium | reverse complement strand
GGTGGCGCAGCCGCACTCGGGATGGATCAGCAGCTCGGCCTCCGGGTGTTCCTCCCGGGTCTGGGCGATGTCGTCGGGACGGATGCCTGCGTGAACGTGGCACTCGCCATCCCATATGTGGAAGCGGCTGCGGCGCTCGGCGTCGTCGCGGATCCCGGTCTCGCGCTCGACGAAGGCACCCAGCCACATGTCCGGTCCGAAGAGAATCTCGGTATCGGCGCCGTGCTCGGCCCAGATGTGCTCGACCACCTTGACCGCATTCGATGAGGTGCAGCAGTAGTCGGTCTCGGCCTTGACCTCGGCCGAGGTGTTGACGTACATGACGACGAGCGCACCGGGATGCTCGGCCTTCCAGGCGCGCAGCTGGCCGGCATCTATTGAGTCGGCGAGGGAGCAGCCGGCGTCGAGGTCGGGGATCAGCACGGTCTTCTCCGGCGAGAGGATCGAGGCGGTCTCGGCCATGAAGTGGACGCCGCAGAAGGCGATCGCGTCGGCCCCCGTGGCGGCCGCCTCGCGCGAGAGACCGAGGGAGTCACCCATGTGGTCGGCGACGTCCTGGACCTCGGGCAGCTGGTAGTTGTGGGCGAGGATCACCGCATTGCGCTCGGCTGCCAGCGCCCGAACTTCCTCGCTCAGGGCAGCGACCCCTTCGGGCGAGAGGGCGTCCGGTGTCGTGGGTTGGATCGTCGGGAGCTCTTGCATGAGCCCTTCCTTTCCTGATGTTCGCTGGCCCGGCGCGTGCCTTGAACCAGTCGAATGAACGTGGTCCAAGTCTAAGGGATCGGGCCGCCGGCCCGCGCGTCCTGTCGCGGCGGCCCTCCCCAATGTGCTTCGGGCGCGCTGCGCTATGGGGGCCGCGCCACCCGCGGACGGGGCGGAGACGGCAGACTTGGGACATGCCCGAGCTGCCTGAGGTGGAGATCACCGCGAGGAGGCTGAACACCGCCGTGTCGGGAGCTTCGGTCGAATCGGCGGTTGCGCCTGGGATGAATGTGATGAAGACCTTTGATCCACCGCTGGAAGAGCTTGCGGGACGGAAGGTGACCGGGATTCGGCGGATCGGGAAGATGCCAGTCGTTGAGCTTGGCGACCTGGCGCTGCTGATCCATCTGATGTCGGCCGGCCGGTTGCGGTTGTTCGACAAGCGAGCTTCGCCAAAAGACCGCGCTTCGCGGGTCCTGGTGCGACTCGAGGATGGCCGGGAGCTGCGCTTGCGGGAGTTCGGGACGAAGCAGCGGGCCTGGGCGAAGCTGTTGGCAACGGACGCTGTGGCAGAGGACGAGATGGTTGCGAGGCTCGGCCCGGAAGCGTGGCCCGCCCCCCCGCTTGACATCTTCGCTGAGCTGATCGACCAGCCCCGGCACCTGCACCCGCTGCTGCGCCACCAGAGAGACATCGCGGGCATCGGGCGGACCTGGGTGGACGAGATCCTCTGGGAGGCAAGGCTCTCTCCTTTCAAACAGGGCTCTGAGCTGAATGAAGAAGAGATCGAGCGACTACACGGCGGGCTCCACGTATTGGGCGATGCGATCGAGCACTACGAGCAGACGATCGGAGAGCTCCTCCCAGACAAGGCACCAATGCCGCTCAAGGTCCACAAACGAGAGGGCGAGCCGTGCCCCCGCTGCGGCACCACGATCGAGGCTGTCTTCTTCTCCGAGCACCAAACGAATTACTGCCCGAAAGAGCAAACCGGGGGGCGCGTACTAAAGGACCGCCGCCTCTCCCGCTTGCTCAAGTGAAGCTTCCCTCCCTCCTCAAGCCGCCAACTCGATCAGCATGCTGAAATCGAGCGTCGGAGCTGAGTGGGTGAGGGCGCCGACCGAGATCAGGTCGACTCCCGTTTCGGCGATGCTTCTCACGGTCTCGAGATTGACCCCCCCGGAGGCCTCGAGCGAAGGGCCCTTTCGGCCTGCGGCGTTTTCATCGCGCAGCCGCACCGCCCCCCGCAGTGTCTCGAGGTCCATGTTGTCGAGCAGGAGGATGTCGGCACCGGTGCCGAGCGCGTAGGCGACCTCGTCGAGGTTGCGGCACTCGACCTCGACTGCCAGGTCCGGATATTTGCTGCGGGCGCCATAGACGGCCTTGGCAAGGCTGCCGGCGAGAGCAATGTGGTTCTCCTTGATCAGGATCGCGTCGTAGAGGCCCATGCGATGGTTGCGACCGCCGCCGGCAACGACGGCTGCCTTCTCCAGCTCGCGCAGACCCGGCGTCGTCTTTCGCGTATCGAGGATCGCCGCCCCAGTGCCCGCCACCGCCTCGACGAAACCCGCGGTAAGCGTCGCCACCCCGGATAGGTGACCAAGGAAATTGAGCGCCGTCCGCTCAGCGGCGAGCAGCGCCCCGGCCGGACCACTCGCAAATAGAACCTCGGTGGGGACCGAGTCCCGCCACTGCCCCTCGACTACGAGGTTGTCGACATCCTCGATCCCACACTGCCGCATCGTCTCCACGACAAGCCGAAGCCCATAGACGACACCAGGTTGCTTCTGCACGATCCGAGCCCGCCCTCGTGCCCCTTCGGGCACGGTGGCCCCCGCCGTAACGTCACCGGAACCGAGATCCTCGGCCAGAGCGCTCGCCACCACCGCGTTCAAATCCAAGCCATCCAATCTCGATCTCGTTTCAAGTAAAAAGCTGCTTTTTGCAGGGATATTTCAAGTCGGGTTTCAAGTAGTTGCAAGTAGGATGCATGTACTATTTCGTCTTCAGTCGCCAGTAGGCACGCGGATCCCTGCGGGATTTGCCAACCCATTCGACGATCGCAGCATCCCTGAGCATGCCGAGTTCTCGCTGAACCACGGGCCTTGAGATTCCCAAGGCATTGGTCAGGTCTCCCGTGCTCATCCGTCCCTCCAAGCGCAGCGCCCTGCTGATCGCTCGCGCGTGCTCCGGCAACCGTTCCTCCAGCTCCCGATCGACGGGCTCGGTCAGGAGCTGCAGCTCAACGCTTCCCGAGGTTTGCCTGTACACAGGATCGGAAAGGCCCGCGTGGCGCATCTCTTCGAACATGCGGCGTATCCCCTCGCCAAGCTCCTGCCCCAAGCTGAGGTCGGCGCAAACCCGTGCGATGCGCGGATTGCGAGCGAAGCGCGTGACCTGGAGGGGGTTGCTGAGGTCGACTAGGCCGGGAAAGCGGCCCGGGCTGGATATCTCGATCCGGTCGTCGAAGACCTCGACCCGGATGTAATCGCCGGCCATGCTGTAGGAGCGATGCACCGCGGCGTTGACGATCCCCTCCAGCCACGCATCCTCGGGCACGAGCGGAACGTCCTCGAAGGTCCCACCTGCACCCAAGGCCCTTCTGGTCGGTTGCAGGCGCTTGACCTCCGCCCTTGCATCCGTCAGCTGCTTCGGAATCGGCCCTTCGAGCCTGACATCGTCGACCAGCTGCTGGCGAGCGCCCGCTCCGCGCTCGTGGCCCCGATATCGCAACACCCTGATCATCGCCTGGGGCAAAAATGCCTGCGGCATCTCTGCGAAGAGCAAGCAGCCGGCGAACGTCAGCTCGTCCCCTACGGCCAATCCGCGCGCATACAGGAGGCGCCTTGGATCATGCGTGCCAACGGCGATTGCGTAGTCCTCGAGGAGATCCGCTTCGACTGAATCCAGCGGCGCTCCCGATGGGCCGCCCTCGTAGCTGGATTGGCCCTTGTCGTAGAGAAGCTCCTGACGCTGGGGGAAATTTAGCCTGCGATTCTCGTCGCCGACCCGGAGGAAGACCTCGTCCCTTTGGTTCGCGTGAACCGCGTTACCGGGCTCGACCTCGAAGACCAGGAGCTCGTTGCGCTCCCCATCGCGATCGACACAGGGCACCATTTGCGGCTTCGCCCGTACCGGAGGGGAGCAGAAGTCGACGTTGGCCTGAAATTGCGCATTTCTCCTCTCGGGATTTCCATTCGTGCCCTCCACCTCGCCATCGGAAAGGCCGACGACCACGATTCCACCATCCGCATTGGCGAAGCCGATCAGGGTGTTGGCCAGGTCGCGCGGGGCGATCCTCGTGGACTTGCGCTCGAGCCACTGGTCCTCGGCGATGCCCGCCAACTCCCGGCCGACGTCCTCAGGGCGGGCCCTGAGAGCGCTTTCGACTGCGATCGTTCCCATCCTACTTGCAATTATTGCATGTACGTTTCGAGTAGCTGGTGGCTCGCCCTGACTGCCTCTCACGCTCCACCCCCTTTCAGCGTTTAATCCTGGAGTGACCGCACTGCCGCCTTTCCAGACACTTCTCGACGAGCACGCCGGCGATGTGATGGGCGTTTTGCGTGGCGCGGTGGGTCGCGGCGACGCCGAGGACTGCTTCCAGGAGACCTTCCTCGCGGCGTTGCAGGCCTACCCGAAGCTGCGCGACGCCAGCAACCTGCGGGGCTGGCTGCTGACGATCGCCCACCGCAAGGCGATCGACCACCATCGCGCCAGCGGGCGCCGAGCGGTGCCTGTCGCCGAAGTCGTCGAGGTGGCGGTCAGCGACCCAGAGCCCGACGATGGAATCTGGGAGAAGGTCGGTGGGCTGCCACCAAAGCAGCGGGCCGCCGTCGCTCTGCGCTACGGCAGCGATCTTCCCCACAGCGAGATCGCCGCTGCGCTCGGCTGCTCGCCGGAGGCGGCCCGGCGCAGCCTCCATGAGGGAATCAAGCGACTGAGAAGGGAGCTGGCATGAAGGCATCGCTCGAACGTCTCACCGAACGCGCCAACGACGAGGACCTGCTCGACGTCGCCTATACGACGTCCGACTCGCCCTTCGGACCATTGCTGCTCGCAGCTACCCCGCGCGGACTGGTCAAGCTGGGCCTGCCTGGCCACGACCCGGAGACGGTGCTCGAGGACCTTGCCTCGCGAATCTCTCCCCGGGTGCTGGAGGCCCCGGCGCGGCTCGAGCAGACTCGCCGCGAGCTCGACCTCTACTTCGAGGGCAAGCTGACCGAGTTCGCCCTGCCGCTCGACTGGCAGCTGAGCCGCGACTTCCGCCGCCGGGCGCTGCGCGAGATCGATCGCATCCCCTACGGCAAGACCCGCAGCTACACGGAGATCGCCCGCGGCGCGGGAAACGAGCGCGCCGTGCGCGCGGCCGGCACTGCATGTGGCGCAAACCCGATCCCGATCGTCGTCCCCTGCCACCGCGTGCTGCGCAGCGGCGGAGCGCTTGGCGGCTACGGCGGTGGCCTGCCGATGAAGGAAGCGCTGCTGAAGCTCGAGGGGATCCTCTAGCCCGAGCTGCCGACCGGGCCGAACAGCTCCTGCGCCCGCTCGATCACGACGTCAGGCCGCTCCTCGGCGACGAAGTGACCGCAGCGCTCCACTATCTCGACGCTCATCTCGTCGGCATAGGGCTCATAACCGCCGAGGATGTCCCCGCGGATCACCGGATCGGCCTCACCGGCGAGGATGCGCGTCGGCACGGTCAGCCGCTGCGAGCGGTAATGGCCTTTCCGAAGGCGCGGCAGCTCCTTGGTCAGAAAGCTGCGGTACACGTGCGAGGAGGCGGAGGCGTGGTCGTGCGACTGGAAGCTCTTCGCGTAGCAATCGAGCTCCTCCTCACTCCAGCGCATGTCCGGGTGTGCGCCACGCCTGAGCACGAGCCTGACGAAGCCCGGCAGGAAGCGCAGAACACCCTCCCCCAGGCCGGGGCTGGCGAGAAGGAATTGGTAGGCGGCCCGTTGCAATGCCCGCGGCGAGGGGTTCGGCGGCTCGAACCAGGGATGCACGATGCCCAGGGCCAGGTAGTGCCGGAAGCGCTCCGGCGCCTCGAGGCAGAGCAGGAAACCGGCGTAGCCACCCCAGTCGTGGCCGACCAGCTCCACCTGCTCCAGGTCCAGCTCGTCGAGCAAAGCGATGATGTCGTCGGCGAGGCCTTGGATCTCATAGCTGCCGTTGGGCGCCTCGCTCCACCCGAAGCCACGCAAGTCGGGGCAGATCACCCGCCTTTCCTCGGCAAGCGCCGGAATCACCTTGCGCCAAATCCACCAGTGCTGCGGCCAGCCGTGCAGCATCAAAACGGCCGGGCCCTCCCCCGCTTCGGCGACATGCAGGCGGGTGCCATTGACCTCTACGTAGCGATGGGTCACACCGTCGATCTCTGGAGGCGGTCCCGACATCTCCAGCAATCTACATGCGAGAAACGCACAGGTTGCCGTTCTCAGTTCAAGTCGATCGGAATTGGCGCCGATCCTTGGCTGGATGAATCACCCCGACAACCGATCCTCGCTGCACTCGCAGCCGCTCACTCGCCTCGCCGTCGCCGGCTGGTCGTTGCTGGCCGTCCTCTTGTTGGCAGCGGTGATCTTCGTACGGCAGGCTGAGGCGGTTGCCCTCCCCGCTCCCCTCCAAGCCACGAGTGCCACCGCCATCGAAGACGAAGGAGAAGAGGAAGGCGAATGGGAGGGCGAAGAAGGCGAAGAAGAAGAATCCGAAGAGGAAGGAGAAGACGAAGAACTCGGCGGCGTCGGTCCTCTATTCCTGCCTCCCGAATGCCTCCTTCACACCGCCGATGCTCACGTCGACGCCTCTGCCGGCCATGGCATGGTCCGGCTGACCATCCACTACACCTCTTACACGCCTACCGATGTGACCATCGACTACTGGCTGAAGGGCAGCAAGGGCTCGCTTCAGCTTGGCCAGACGAAGCGCCACTTTGGTCGCCAGGGAACGCTTCATGAGGACGCCCACGTCAGCGACCGCGCGATGAGCAAGGTGCTCGCAGCGCGCACTTTCGTCGTCGAGCTCGGCATCCCCGCGACACCGTCCTCCTGCGCGAAGTACTCGACCCAGCGCCTGACCACGAAGCACGGCGGCGGTGGCCACGCGACCTGGTCGCGGCCCCGCTAAAGCGAGTCCGCCAGCCAGCTGCTGGCGGCGGAGAGGTGGGCTGGATCGATCTGGTGGCCGATCTCAGACTCGTGGTAGTCGACCTCGAGGCCGCCCTGCTCGAGCAGCTGTCGGGCGCGATGCGCGAAGTCGATTTCGATGATCGGGTCACGACGGCCGTGGGCAATGAACGTCCTCGTGCCCTGGCGATCATCGAGTTCTGGTTGCCAGCCGTCAACGGTCGGGACGAAGCCACTGAAAGCGAGAATGCCAGCAACGGGAGGCCGATCCCCACCAAGCGCCATCGCGTAGCTCATCACCGTGCCCATCGAAAAGCCGCCGAGGACGGTGCGGGCCGGCTCGATTCCCGTCTGCTCCCAGAGGCCGTCGTGCAGCTCCGCCAGGGCCGCGCGGGCCGCTTCGAACGTGTCGCGGTCGGGGTAGCCCACCCGCGGAACCAGATACCAGTGATAGCCCGGTGAGCCTTCCAGGACGAGCGGCGCTCGCGGTGTCGCCACATGGAGCCGTTTCTGCGGATCGAGCAGATCCACCAGTCCCAGCAAATCGTGCTCATCGGTCCCGCGCCCGTGATGTAGGAGCAGCAGCCCCTCCGGCTCGCCGGCAGGAGGCCGCTGCAGATAGGCCAAAGGTGCCATAAGCCGACCCTAGCGCCGACCGAACTCGATCTGGCCTGCTAGTTCGCCGACGAGGCCGCCGTTTTGTTCAGGTAGTCGCGGATGAAGTCGTCGAGGTCACCGTCGAGGACTCGCTGGGCGTCGCCGGCCTCATGGCCGGTGCGATGGTCCTTGACCCGCTGGTCGGGATGCAGGAAGTAGCTGCGGATCTGCGACCCCCAGGCGACGTCCTTGACCTCGCCGCGCACTCTCGCCATCTCCTCGGCCCGTTTGCGCTCCTCGAGCTCGATCAGCTTCGAACGCAGGAACTGCATCGCCACCGCCTTGTTCTGGGTCTGCGAGCGCTCGTTCTGGCACTGGACGACGACACCGCTCGGGATGTGGGTGATCCGCACCGCCGAGTCTGTCTTGTTGACGTGCTGGCCGCCGGCCCCGGAGGCACGATAGGTATCGATGCGCAGATCGGTCTCGTCGATCTCGACCTCGACCCCCTCGTCGACCAGCGGTCCGACGTCGAGCTGGGCGAAGCTGGTGTGGCGACGGGCCGAGGAGTCGAACGGCGAGATCCGCACCAGCCGGTGGACGCCGCGCTCGGCGGCGAAGAGGCCATAGGCGTTCTCGCCGCGGGCGATGAAGGTGGCGGACTTTAGGCCTGCCTCCTCGCCAGGCGAGGCCTCCTTCATCTCCACGTCGAAGCG
>JAJKHV010000186.1 GCA_021154855.1 Solirubrobacterales bacterium | reverse complement strand
CGTTCCACAGCTGCGGCACCTCGTCGAGGTGGGTGGCGCGCAGCGCGCGGCCGATCCGGGTCACCTCGGCTTCGGTGCGGCGCGAGAGCTCCTCGCCGAGGTAGGGGCCGAGCCGCTCCTCTGCGTCGGGCGCCAGGGTGCGGAACTTGTACATCAGGAAGAGCTGGCCGGCGCGTCCGACCCGGGCGCCGTGGTAGAGCAGCGGCCGCCCGGAAGTAAGGCCGATGGCGAGCGCGACGAGGGCGAGCACGGGGGCGAGCACGGCGAGGATCAGCGCGGCGATCAGCACGTCGAGGGCGCGCAGGACGACATCGACCGAACGCGGTTCTCCCTCGCCGGCGAGCGCGATGAAGCGGTCGAGCTCGGCCCGAACCCCGTCCGCCTCGGCGAAGGGATCAGCTTGGGATGTAGGTCTCCGCTGGATGGGCCTCTCCGACGGTAGCGAGGATGGTCTCGACCAGCGGACCGGGGTCACGCCTGGTCGGCGTCGTTGCCCCGCTGCGCTTCTCGAGCTCGATCGCCCGAGGATCGGTAAGCGGGCGCAGCCGCCCCGAGTGGATCAGGGCTTCGTCAACACCGCCCAAGCGCCCGCCGTAGGTCGTGTATACGGGGATTCCCAGCGCCGCGGCCTCGCGGTTCATCGTCCCCCCGGCGGAGACGACCAGATCGGCGAGAGCGACGAGGCTCTGGGCCTCGACCGCGCCGGGCGGCACTATCAGCGAAGGCAGCGCCAGGCTCTCGACCAGCTCGCGCTGTGCCACGGTGCGCGGCAGCACGACCGCGTGCACGTCGCCGTCCTGACCGAGCCGGGCGAGGACCTTCGGGAAGAGCGGGTTCGACTTGCGGTGATAGAGGGAGACATCGGGAGGCGGCCGGACGATCACGACCACCCGCGAGCTGTCGACGCCGAGGCGCGTCAGCGCTTCAGGGTCGGGCTCGAAGTCGTAGAGGTAGTACTCCTCCTTCAGCCCCGGGTAGGGAAAGAGCTTGTCGGGGCGCACGCCGAAGCGGCGCAGGCGCTCGGCGGGGACCGAGTCCGGAAACATCACCCGCTTGGCGAGGCGGCAGCCGATGTGATGCTGGGTGACCGCGAACTCGTAGTCGTGCATGTTCGCCTCGGGTATGCCAAGCACCCGGGCGGCAATCGCGAGGTCGTTGGAGCCGTGGGCGAGAGCGAGCTCGAACGAACGGTCGCGACCGAAGCGGATCATCGCCGCCGTTCGAGCCGCGAGGCGGTAGCCCTTGCGCAGCCGCGAGGCGCCACCGTGACGGCCGATCGGCGTGTGCTCCAGCCCGTGCAGGTCGAGCAGCGCCTGCGTCTGCGCGTAGTCGCGGGAGGTGATCTCGACCGAGTGACCCTGCGTCCGCAGTCGCTCGATGATCGGCCGCAGCACCAGCACGTGCGCGGGGGCCGACATGTCGACCCAAATCTTCAACGCCGCCTCTTTTCGCAACGGCCTAGGCGCGGCGGGTCCTGTCGCCGATTCGGTGCCACCCCCCGCTGCGGGGGCGGCTGGCGCCGCCTCCCCAAGGCGGTCCCCCAATTCGGCGCCACCCCCCGCGAAAGACGGTGCAGAAAAGACGAAGCCCTAGGGCCCTGGGGAGAGTTCACACCGCCGCTGCGGTCGAAAGCTGGGGGTAGAGCGGATAGCGGTCCATCAGCGACCCGGTGCGCTCGGAGAGCTTGTCTTTCTCGGTCTCGAATTCGTCCGAGAGCGCCGTCGCGATCACAGCGGCGATCTCGCTCAGGTCCTCCTCGAGGAGGCCGCGCGTGGTCAGCGCCGGAGTGCCGATCCGCAGGCCCGAGGGGTTCATCGGCGGCCGCGGGTCGAAGGGAATCGCGTTGCGATTGACGGTGATGCCGACCGCGTCGAGCCGGTCCTCCGCCGTCTGCCCATCAAGGCCGCTCGGAGTGAGGTCGACGAGGACGAGGTGCACGTCGGTGCCGCCGGTGAGGACGGGCACGCCGTTTGCTTCCAGCCCGGCGGCCAAGGCCTGCGCGTTGGCGATCGTCTGGCGCTGGCGGGCCTGGAATGCCTCGGTGGCGGCGATCCGCAGCGCCACGGCCTTGGCCGCGATCGTGTGCATCAGCGGGCCACCCTGTTGACCGGGGAAGACCGCCTTGTCGATCGCCTTCGCCTGCTCCTCCTTGCAGAGGATCATGCCGCTGCGCGGCCCGCAGAGGGTCTTGTGGATCGTCGTCGTGACGACGTCGGCGTGCGGCACCGGGTTGGGGTGCTCCCCGGCGGCGACGAGGCCGGCGAAATGGGCCATGTCGACCATCAGCTTGGCCCCGACCGAATCGGCGATCTGGCGGAAGGCGGCGAAATCGAGCTGGCGCGGATAGGCGGACCAGCCAGCAACGATCAGCTTCGGCCTGTGCTCCTCGGCAAGCGCGGCGACCTCGTCCATGTCGACCAGCAGATCGTCTTTGCGGACGTGGTACGGGACCGGGTTGTAGAGCGTGCCGGAGACGTTGATCTTCATCCCGTGACTGAGGTGGCCGCCGTGGTCGAGAGCGAGGCCGAGGAAGGTGTCCCCTGGTTCGAGCAGCGCCATGTAGACGGCGTTGTTGGCCTGCGCCCCGGAATGGGCCTGGACGTTGGCATGGTCGGCAGCGAACAGCTTCTTGGCCCGATCGATCGCCAGCTGCTCGGCGACGTCGACCTCCTCGCAACCGCCGTAGTAGCGCCGCCCCGGGTAGCCCTCGGCGTACTTGTTGGTCAGCACCGAGCCGACCGCGTCGAGCACCGCCTGGGGCACGAAGTTCTCCGAGGCGATCATCTCCAGCGTCCTCTGCTGGCGCCTCAGCTCCCCCTCCAAGACGGCCGCGATATCGGGATCGACCTCGCTGAGAGGCGCGCTTTGGTAGTTCTCGGGCAGGTCGCTCATCGGCCGAACGACGATAGCAACGCGCCGGGATAGCGGAAGTGGGTATAGATGTGCCCACGTGACGCTGAAGCGCACCCGTCTCGCTCTTGCCCTCGCCCTGCTGCCAACGGTCTCAACGGCTGCTCCAGCCCATGCCATCGCCCCTGCCGGCGAGAGCCCCTGCGCCGGCCGCGACGCAAAGGCTCTGCTCTGTCCCAATCTGCGCATCGCCCCGCCCCGCGATCTGTACGTCCAAAGCGGCGGCGGACGTACGCTGCTGCGCGCGACCAGCGACGTGCGCAGTCGCGGTCGCGGCCCGATGGAGCTGCGCGGCAGCCGCAACGGCCCGCGCTCGATGCATGTCCGCCAGCGGATCTACCGGGCGGCAGGAGGTCATATCGACGTGCCGACCGACGCCAGCCTGCACTTCACCGACGTCGGCGGCTACTTCGGCGGCAGCTACTGGAAGGTCCACCAGCTCGCCCACTTCGATCTTTGGTCGGTCGACCGCCATCACCGGCTTCTGCACCGTGTGCGCGCCGGTCCGAAGCTCAACTACTGCCTGCGCGACCTCGAGCGCACCCGCCCCGGCCGCCGCTCGCCCGGCCACTTCCACTATCCCGGCTGCAACCAGAACCCCTACCAGGACAGCATCACCCTCGGCACCTCGGTGGGCTGGTCGGACATCTACCCGGCCGACTACTCCAAGCAGTGGATTCCGGTCGGCGGCCTGCGCGGCTGCTTCGCCTTCGTGATGACGGTCGACCCCAACGGCCTCCTCTACGAGTCCAACGAGAACGACAACACCTCCCGCCGCCTGGTCCACCTCCCCTTCCGCGGCGACACCGGCTGCTGAGCCCACCGCCGACGAGCCTAAAACCCACGCATATCGACGGAAATCGGCCCGTCGATAGCTTTAGCCGCCGATTGGCGCGCGGGGGTTCGAGCCCCAGAAGACGACGGTGCCGAGCATGCCGATGATGTGGACGAGGATGATGTTGACCACCATCGATTGAGCCGTCGCGGTGCCGACCCCGACCGGTCCGCCGGAGGCGGTGTAGCCGTAGTAGCAGCCGACGAGCACGATTGCGGTCGTCATCACCATCCCCTTGATCAGGCTGAAGATCAGGTCGGGAGGGCTCTGGAACATCCAGAAGATCAGCAGGTAGCCGCCCGAGGAGACGTCGCCGACCTGCTGGACCACCGCGATGTAGCTGGCGAAATAGGCAACCCCGATTCCGACCAGGTAGAGGAAGGGAATCGCGATCCAGGCGCCGAGCAGGCGGGTCGCGGCGAGGAAGGTCACCGGTGGGATGCCCATCACCTCGAGCGCATCGATCTCGTCGGAGATCCGCATCGCGCCGAGCTCGGCGACGATCCCGGTGCCGACCTTGGCCGAGAGGATGTAGCCGAAGGCGTAGGGCAATCCCTCGCGCAGGTCGCAGTAGGCGGAAAAGAGGCCGGCCAGCGAGGGCGCGCCGATCGAGCGGTTGAAGTACGCGCCCTGCAGGCCGCACTGCAAGCCGAGGATGAAGACGAAAGCCCAGATGATCAGGGCCGAGCCGAGGATCAGGATGCCTCCTTGGCGCAGGCTCTCGCCGAAGAAGCGCAGGACGCGGCCGCTGAAGACGAGGCCGGCGACGCGGGTGCCGAAGCGGGCGATCTCGCCGAAGGAGTCGAGCCAGCCGCGCGGGACGTCGAGCCAGCCGATCACCGGATGCTCTGCAGTTCGGGGTTGGTGGCGAGCAGGATCGAGGTGACGACGAACTGGAAGAAGAAGACCGCGACAAGGGCGATGACGACGGCCTGGTTGACGGCGCGGCCGACTCCGGCGGCGCCGCCCGAGGCCGACATTCCCTTGTAGGAGCAGACCACAGCGATGATCGCCCCGAACATCGTGCACATCAGGACCGAGGCCCAGATGTCGGTGACCGTGGCATTGGAGAAAAGCGTGGCGAAGAAGCCGCCGAGCGACTGCTTGTAGAGCAGCTCGGCGGCGATGCCGGCGGAGAGGCCGAAGACGATCGCGAAGATGTCGAGCAGGCCGGTGATGACGATCAATGCCAGGAAGCGCGGCACGACGAGGTTCTTGACCGGGTCGACGCCGAGCACCTGCAGGGCGTCGAGCTCCTCGCGGATCTTGCGGGCGCCGAGGTCGGCGGTGATCGCTGTGCCGGCGACACCGGCGACGACCACGGCAGTCACCAGTGGCCCGATCCAGCGGATCGCGGTCAAGACGAAGAAGCCGCCGAGCCGGTCAAGGGCGCCGAACAGCGAGAGCACGCCCGCCGCCTGCAGCCCCGGGGCGCCGAGGCAGAGGGCGAAGGTCGAGATCAGCAGCGGGAACCAGGAGAGCTTCAGGACGAAGAGGAATTGCCAGACCAGCTCCTCGCCGTAGGGATAAGGAGGCCGCACCGCGGAGACGATCGTCTTCGCGGTGAGGATCATCATCTCCCCCACCTGCTCGAAGGCCGCTTTGGCGGGCCCGGTGGCTCGCGCTAGGACTTCGCCTGCCACCAGCTCATCGCTCTGCCTAGAGGGCCCCCGCCCGATCGCGCCGGTCCGTCACCGGCCTCCTCGTTGAGCGCGGCTTCGCGGCGGGCACGCGCCTCGCCGACCTGCCTGGCTCGCACCTCAGCCGCCCGCTGCGCTTCGGAGAGCTGGTCGATCAGCGTGTCGCGCGTCTGCTCCAGCTCCTCCACCCCGGCGACGTGCGCTTTCGAGAAGCGCGTCGCGGTCGGCATATCGTCGGGCAGGTCGCGCGTATAGGCGGAAAGCTCAACCTCGAGGCGGCCGATCTGGCGGCGCAGCTCGTGGCGGACCTCGATCACCTCGCTGTCTTCGGCGAGGCCCGGAAGGTCCTGGTGGGTCTCAGCGGCGATTTCGTCGCCGGCCATGCTGGCGCACGCATTGGCGACGATCACGAACTCACGTGGATCGAGCCCCGCCTCCCGCACCTGCCGCAGGGCGTCGCCGGCGATCTCCTCGAGCTCGGGCGAGGCCTCTGTCCCGCCGGCGACGAAGGTTCCCTGCCCTTGGCGGGTGACCACCATCCCGTCCTCCTCCAAGCTCGCGTACACCGTTCTGACGGTGTTGACGTTGACATCGGCCCACTCG
>JAJKHV010000185.1 GCA_021154855.1 Solirubrobacterales bacterium | reverse complement strand
TTGGCCATCAAAATCGCTTCGGCGTGGATCTCCAGGGCGCGCAGGGCGGCCGCCGTGTCGGTGGTGAAGAACGGGTTGCCGGTGCCCGCGGCGAAGATCACGACCCGGTCCTTCTCCAGGTGGCGCATCGCGCGGCGGCGGATGTAGGGCTCGGCAACCTCCTTGACGTCGATCGCCGACATCACCCGGGTGTGCTCTCCGGTGCGCTCCAGCGCGTCCTGCAGGGTCAGCGCGTTGAGCACGGTCGCCATCATGCCCATGTAGTCGCCGGTCGCCCGGTCCATTCCCTCGGCCGCCGCCGCCAGGCCGCGGTAGATGTTGCCGGCGCCGACGACGATCGCCACTTCGACCCCGCGGGCGCGAATCTCCGCGACCTGCTCGGCGATCCGCTTCACCTCGAGGGCGTCGGTCCCGTAGTCGAGCTCGCCCATCAGCGCCTCGCCCGAGAGCTTCAGCAAGATGCGTTTGAACTTGGGGTCGTTGGCCATCTAGATCACTGATTCCCACCCGTGTGACCGGCGGCGCGTGTGGCCAAGCAGGTCGAGGACGCAGGGTGGCCGAATAGCAGCGCTATCCGGCCGACCGAGGACGAAGAGATGCGCAACGCCACGCGCGTCATCCGGGTATGCGGGGGTTGGGAATCAGCGATCTAAGCCGCGAGCCTATTCGCCGACGCGGAAGTAGGCGAAGCGGGCGATGCGGATGTTCTCGCCGGTCTTGGCCGCCATCTCCTGGCGCAGCTCCTCGATCGACTTCGAGTCGTGCTTCTCGGCGTTGACGTGGGACTGGTCGAGCAGGGCGACTTCCTTGCCCCACTTGACGAGTTGGCCCTCGATGATCTTCTCGACCACGTTGTCGGGCTTGCCTTCTTCGCGGGCCTTCTCCTCGAAGACACGCTTCTCGGCCTCGCGCTCCTCCTCGGGGATCTCCTCGATCGTCACGTACTGAGGGGCGGTAGCCGCGATGTGCAATGCGACCTCATAGGCGAAGGCCTTGAAGTCCTCGTTGCGAGCGACGAAGTCGGTCTCGCACTGCACTTCGACCATGGCCCCCACCTTGTCATTGGCATGGATATACGAGGAGACGACCCCCTCGTTCGTCCCGCGCCCTTCGCGCTTAGCAGCAGAGGCCTGCCCCTTGACCCGCAAGATCTCAATAGCCCGCTCCGCGTCACCATCGGACTCGGTAAGGGCGGCCTTGCAGTCCATCATCGCCGCCCCAGTCCGATCCCGAAGAGCCTTCACATCAGCAGCAGTAACGCTCATTTGCCCTCCCCATCCTTCGCGGCCTCAGGAGCCTTCTCCTCGGCAACGGGCTCCGGCGCAGCAGGCTCAGTCGGCGCTTTCTCAGCCGCTTTGGGCTCGTCGGCGGCTTTCTCTGCTGCAGCTGGCTGCTCAGCCTTAGCCTCGGCAGGGGCTTTCCCCGCTGCGGCCGATGCCTCAGCTTTGTCTTTAGCCGCTCCACCGGCGGGTGGCGTGGGGCTGGGGGCCTCGCCCGCAGCTTGCGAGGACGGGGCGCCCTGCCCGGCGACAGGACCCGCCGCCTGGCGCTGCGAACCCTGAGCGGGAGCGGCCGGGCGCTGCGAGCCCTGAGCTGGAGCAGCCGGGCGCTGCGCAGACACCGGCGCGGGGCGCTGTGAACCTTGAGGGGCTGCGCCCGGCGCCGCCTGCGCCTGTTCGGCCTGTTTGACGGCAGCCGCTTCAGCCGCCGCTTTTTTGGCCGCCTCCTCGGCTTCAACCCGAGCCTTCTCTTCCTCCTCGCGCTTCTTGCGCTCTTCTTCCTCGACCTTGCGCCGTTCCATTTCGACGGCGATGCGCTTCTCCTCCTGGACCCGCCAGGCGCCGGCGCCCTCGTCGATCGCGGAGCCGATCGTGCCGATTACGAGCTGGCAGGAGCGAATCGCGTCGTCGTTGCCGGGGATCACGTAGTCGATCGGGGTCGGATCGCAGTTGGTGTCGACCAGGGCGATGATCGGAATCCGCAGGCGAGCCGCCTCGCGCACCGCGATCTCCTCGGTTTTGAGGTCGGTGACGAAGACGGCATCGGGCAGGCGGTCCATGTCGCGCACGCCGCCGAGATTGAATTCGAGCTTGGCGAGTTCGGCCTGCATCCCCATCCGCTCCTTGGTGGGAAGCAGCTCGAGCTTGCCCTCCTCGCGCCACCCGGTCAGCTCGTGCAGTCGGGCGATCCGCGCCGACATCGTGTTGAAGTTGGTCAGCAGGCCACCCAGCCAGCGCTGGTTGACGAAGGGCATCTTGCAGCGGCCGGCCCACTCTTCGACCGGGCCGCGAGCCTGCTTCTTGGTGCCGACGAAGAGCACGGTGCCACCGCCGCTGGCGAGCTCACCGGCGAAGCGGCGCGCGTTCTCGAGCAGCGCCTCGGTCTGGACCAGGTCGATGATGTGGATCCCGTCCAGCTCGCCGAAGATGTAGCGGCGCATGTTCGGATTCCAGCGACGGGTCTGGTGGCCGAAGTGGACTCCGGCCTCCAGCAGTTCTTTGAGGCCTGCCTCTGCCATTGGTAAAGCTCCTTGATTTGTGCGCTGCGTTTCCCCGCCGCCCTAACCGGGACCCGGCAAACGCCGGTCAGGATCCGGTTCGGGACACCGACGGGGGTCGGTTTCCGAGCCGGTGGATTGTAGAGGTGAAGAGATGAAGAGGCATAGACGTGAAGATGTGGAGTTACGCGGGTCCCCGCGCGGCCTCCAGCGCGGTCGCGAGGTCGTCGGGCAGCTCGGAGCTGAAGCTGATCCGCTCGCCGCTCAGCGGGTGGTCGAAGGCAAGCCGGTGCGCATGCAGAAACTGGCGCTCCAGGCCGTATTTGCGCTCTCCTCCATAGGTTGTGTCCCCGGCCAGGGGATGGCCAATCGCGGCAAAGTGGGCGCGGATCTGATGGGTGCGGCCGGTCTCGAGGCGGACCTCGAGGTATGACTCGGCGCTGAGCAGCTCCAGCACCTCGAAGTGGGTGCGGGCCTGGCGCGAGGCGGCGCCCGAGACGGCCATGCGGTGGCGCTGGCGCGAGGCGCGCCCGATCGGCGCGTCGATCGTGCCGGTGCGCGAGCTGAGCCGGCCGCGCGCAAGGGCGAGGTAGATCCGTTCGACCTCACGCCGCTGGACCCGCCGCTGCAGGGCCGCGTGGGCCTCGTCGCTGCGGGCAACGACCAGCAGGCCGCTCGTCCCCTTGTCGAGCCGGTGCACGATGCCGGGGCGCTCGGGGTCGGCGCCACCGCCGAGCAGATCGCCCAGCTCGTCGACCAGTGTTGGACCGCTGTGGGAGGGCGCCGGGTGAACCACCATCCCGGCCGGCTTGTCGACCACCGCCAGCGCCTCGTCGAGGTGGACGACGCGCAGCTCCTCACTCATCGGCAGGCTCGCGGGCGTAGGAGAGGGCGAGCAAGAGAACCCCGACCGTGACACAGGCATCCGCGAGGTTGAAGGCGGGCCAGCTGCCGATCTGGATGTAGTCGGTGACCGCGTCGGCGCGCACGCGGTCGGCGAGGTTGCCCAGCGCACCCCCTGCGAGCAGGCCCGCCGCAACCCACATGCCAGGACGGGTGGGGTCGCGGGTGAAGACGTAGGCGACCACGGCAAGCGCCAGAGCGGTTACAAGGACCAGGCGGGTACCGCCGCCGGCTGCCAGCCCGAAGGCGACGCCGCTGTTGTGGGAAAGGGTGAATTCGAGTGGCCCGAGCACCTCGACGTACTGGCCGGGGACCAGGTGCGCCTCGATCGCAGCCTTGGCTGCCTGATCAAGCACGACGACGAGCCCGCAGAGCGCGCCGGCGAGGCGCCAGGCGCGGGCGGCCTCGCCGCTCACCCTTCGATCAGGCCGACAACGACCGCGCGCAGGATGAAGAGCAGGAAGACACCGAGGATCGGACTGAGATCGAGTGCGAATCCACCGCCGCCGATCGGCGGCAGGAAACGCCGAAAGAGGTTGAGGTAGGGATCGGTGGTCTCTTTGATGAAGTCGAGCGAGGCGCGCAGGGCGCGGTTGTAGGGCATGCGCGGAATCCAAGAGCTGAGGATGTTGAGGAAGATCAGGATGATGTAGACGAGGAAGAGCGCGCTGACGTAATCGGCGACGTCGAAGCGAGTGACGGCAAGCCAGATCATCCGCGCATCCTCTCCAGGGAAGCCCGCACGGCCGCTCCGAAGGCCTCGCGAGCGCCTTCCCGGTCCAATGCCTCCAGGCCCGCCTCGGTGCTGCCGCCGGGCGAGGCCACGGCTTTGCGGACGTCCGCGGGATGCTGAACCCGCAAGAGCTCTGCCGTACCTGCCGTCGTCTCCACAACGAGCTCCCGGGCCAGCTCCTCGTCAAGTCCGTTCGCAGCCCCCGCGTCGGCGATCGCTTCGACGGCCAGGGCAAGGTAAGCGGGCGCGCATCCCATCACCGCAGTAGCGGCATCGAACTGAGGGCCCGGCAGTTCAACCACGTGCCCCAAGCTCTCCAGCAGCCCTCGAACATAGGAATCCGGTGCGCCGGCAACGCAGAGCACCCCCTTGCGAACCTCAACCCCAAGGTTGGGCATCACCCGAATCACCGCGGCCTCGGGGAAGGCGTCAGAAACGGTCTCCAACGAAGTCGCCCCAAGCAGCGAAACAACCACCTTCGCGCCGGCAAGCTCCCCGACGACGTCACCCAGCCTGGCCGGCTTCACGGCAAGAACCACCACATCTGCGCGGTCAGCCAACTCCGCATTCGAGCCAACCGCCTCCCCGCCAAGCTCAGCCGCAAGCTCCCCAGCCCGCCCAGACCCTGAATCCGAGAACAGCATCCGGTCGACCTGCCCCGACAGCCCACGAGCCATCGCCGCCGCCATGCTGCCGGACCCACAGAACCCAACGATCATGAGCGCAGCCTAGCCACGGGAGTAAGGAGAGGCACCCGACCCTCCTGCCAGCGCAAACTAAGACTGGTTGAAGAACCCTTTGTCGAGCAGCCGAGCCTTCTCCTCAGCGGAGACCTCGACGTTGCGCGGCGTCAGCAGAAAGATCTTCTCGGCAATCCGCTGCATCCCGCCGTCAAGGGAATACGTCAAGCCCGAGCAGAAGTCGATCATCCGCTTCGAGAGCTCGTGGTCGGTCGTCTGCAGGTTGAGGATGACCGGCACCTGGCGCTTGAACTGGTCGGCGACCTGCTGGGCGTCGTTGAAGTTTCGCGGGATGACGAGGTGAACCTGGACGTCTGAATCGCCGTTGCCGACCGGGCGCAACGTCCGCGTCCTCGAGGCCTGAATCGGCTCGTCGTCGGCGAAGATGTCGTCGATCTCATCGCGGCGCGAGCGGCGCGAGCTCGGCAGCCGGCGGACCTGCCCGGATTCGCGGCGGGCGTCGAACGCTTCTTCGGAGCTCGTTTCGGGCTCGAAATCGTCTTCGTACTCCGGACCGTAGTCGTGATCCTCGGCAAGACCGAAGTAGACCAGCGCTCGATGCCATGTATCTCGTAGGGCCATGGTTAACGCGTGTTTCGGCCCCTCCGGGCCGATTCCTCTAGGGATTATGGCTCACTTTGGCCGGGTGGCCGGCGGGACCTGTCCCGGGGAGCGGGCCTGCGGGCGGCGCAGGGCCTCCGTTCTCGGCCCCTCCCCGTGGCACCCGCCGGAGATACGTCATATGTAGAGCGCTGTACCCAAGCGGATGATCGTCGCTCCCTCCTCGACGGCAACACGCCAATCTTGTGACGTGCCCATCGAGAGACGAGATAGGCGATGCTCGTCTGCAAGCTTTTTGAGCCGGGCGAAGTGCGGACGTGATGCGTTGGGGTCCTGGCTGAATGGGGGCATTGTCATCAGGCCCGCTACCCGGACCGGCGAGCGCTCGATGAAGGCTCCCAGCTCGGCCGGAGCGACGCCGCCCTTGCCCTCCTCGCCGGCGATGTTGACCTCGACCAGGATCTCGGTGTCTGGACCGCCATGGTGGCCCAGCTGAGCGAGGGCCGACTCGCTGGCGACCGAATGAATCAGGCGACAGATCGGCAGCAGCTGCTTCACCTTGCGGCTCTGCAGGTTGCCGATGAAGTCCCACTCGAAAGCGTCGCCCCAGCGCTCGTGCTTGGCGAGGAGGTCCTGCTGGCGGTTCTCGCCGACGAGGCGGACTCCGGCATCGGCAAGGGCTCCCATCTCCTCCAGCGGCACGTACTTGGTTGCGGCGAGGATCTCGACGTTGGGGCCAGCGAGCTCGCGCGCCCGCTCGAGATTGGTGGCGATCTTCTCCGAATCGAGGCCGTAGATCAGTCCCGGCATAGTCAGCCAACCGCGCCGTCGCGCCAGACCAGCCCAGCCTGGCGTCCAGTGAGACCGGCGTCGCGCCGGTGGGAGAAGAAGAGCTTCGGATCGCAACTGGTGCAGAGGCCGGCGGTCTCGATCCGCTCGACGCCGCTCTGAAGCAGGAGGCGCCGCGTGATCTCGAGCAGGTCCAGCATAGGCCCGGAAGCGAAGTCGTCGCCAAGGCCGGAGAAGGCCTCGAGCACCTCCTCTCCCACCTCGTAGCAGCAGGGACCGATCGAGGGCCCGATCGCGGCGTCGGTAGCGCCGATCGCGGCGGCCGCGCTCGCGACGAGACCTTCGCCCGTGCTCGTTTCGGTTGCGTCGAGTGAGCCAAGACCGCGGCGGGCCAGGCCCCGCCAGCCGCAATGCAGCATCGCGACTCCGCCCGGGCCCGAGAGAGCGACCGGCACGCAGTCGGCGACGAAGACGAGCAGGGGGAGGCCGGCCATGGCGGTCAGGTGGCCGTCAACCTCGGAGGTCCGGCTGTCCGGCTCGGCGAACGGGCTCGGCTCCTGCGGCCCCGCGTGAGCTGCCAGCTCGTGCCCATGGACCTGGCGGCCGCTTGCGATCCGTTCGGGAAGGAAGCCGAGTGCGCAGGCAAGCCTGCGGCGGTTCTCGACCACCGCATCAGGGTCGTCCGCCGTGAACGCACCCAGGTTGAGCCCGTCGAAGGGAGGCTCGCTGACGCCACCGATTCGGCTCGAGAAAGCCGCCGTCGCCCCCGGCATCGTCGCCTGCAGCCAACGGACGCCGTTGCGCTCACGCCACTCCATCGGCACCCCTCGCCGCTTCCAAAGCCGCGGACAGCTCCTCGTCGCGACCGCTTATCTCACCGTCGAGCTTGCGTCGCAGCGCCTCCTCGAGACCGTGGCCCAGGGCCGGTCCTGGCGCGAGGCCCGCCTCGATCAAGTCATCGCCGTCGATTTCGAGAGCGACGTCGCGCCACTCCTCCGCGTAGTGATCGAGCCACTCGGCGCCCCCCGCCCGGGCCAGGACGAGTTCGATCGGGCTGTGTCCAGCCGCCAGCGCAACGGCCTCAGACGGCCGCGCCGGCCGCGCGTCGGCGAGCTGGGCCTCGCGTCCCCTCGGACCCAACGCAGCTGCGATAAGGGCACGCTCACGGGGCACGAAGCCCTGCCAGATGCTCGACTGAAGCACCCGGTCGGCGGCGGCGGCAAGTTCCAGACCACCCTCACGCAAATCAACCAGCCCCCACTCGGACAGCAGAGCCAAGGCTCGCACCGCCTTGACCTCGCCGCCGAGGCGGAGCAGCTCGGCATCGCGACGGTCGGCCGAGATCGTGCTCAGCTCCGTTTTGCGCAGCAGCTCGGCCGTTCTCGCCTCCAACTCGAAGGCGAAGCGGGCGGCGTAGCGGGCGGCGCGAATCGCCCGCGTCGGGTCGTCGACAAAAGAGCGCTCGTGAAGGACCCGCAGCTGCTTCGTCGCCAGATCCGCCTCACCGCCGTACGGATCGATCAGCCGCGGTCCGCCCTGCAGAGGGATTGCCATCGCATTGACCGTGAAGTCCCGTCGCCGCAGGTCCGCCTCGAGCTCGGCGGCTGGTTTCACGACCGGCAATGCGCCGGGCTGCGGATAGCTCTCCGAGCGCGCGGCCGCAATGTCGAGCTCATGTCCGTCCAGCTTCACCTTGGCCGTCCCGAAGCGCTCGTAGGAGACGACATCGCCCCCGAGTCGCGCGGCCAGCGCCTGGGCATCGCCGACGACGACGAGATCGATGTCCGTCCGGCCCCGCCCGAGCAGAAGGTCGCGCACCCCGCCCCCGACGAGGTAGACCGGATCGCCTCCCAGATCGCGCACCCGCGCAAGCTCCGGATGCATGTGCTCCAGCGCCTCGGCGATGCTCTCGGTGTGGTCGCGGGCCGACATGACTGCGTTCCCTACCATGATCGCCCTCCGGACCGTCGAGCCGAAGGGCTCGGCTCGGCTAAAGGCGGACCGGGATCCCGTCGGCGGCCAGGCGCTCCTTGGCATCGCGGACGCGGTAGGTGCCGTAGTGGAAGATCGAGGCGCAAAGGACGGCGTCGGCGTTGCCGTCCGAGATCGCCTCGCTGAGGTGATCGAGCGTGCCCGCTCCGCCGGAGGCGATCACCGGAACGGTGACTGCGTCGGCGACGGCCCTGGTCAGCTCGATGTCGTAGCCGTCGTTGGTGCCGTCGCGGTCCATGCTGGTGAGCAGGATCTCGCCGGCGCCGCGCTCGACGGCCTCGCGAGCCCAGGAGACAGCGTCGCGGCTCTCGACCTTCTTGCGACCGCCGTTGACGTAGACGTCCCATATCGCGTCCCCGAACCAACCCGGCGGGGCCGCGCAGGTCGGCGAGGCGACCTGTGAGACGGACCGCTTGGCGTCGATGGCGATAACGACGCACTGGGCGCCGAAGTGGTCGGCCAGCTCGGTCAGCAGCTCGGGCCGTGCGAGCGCCGACGAGTTGACCGAGACCTTGTCGGCCCCGGCGTCGAGCACGGCCTGGGCATCCTCAACCGAGCGGATTCCGCCGCCGATCGTGAAGGGGATGAAGACGTTGTCAGCAGTGCGCCGGGCAAGCTCGACGATCGTCTCGCGCTTCTCGTGAGATGCGGTGATATCGAGGAAGACCAGCTCGTCCGCCCCCTCGGCGTCGTAGCGCTCCGCCAGCTCGACCGGATCGCCCGCGTCGCGCAGCCCGATGAAGTTGGTCCCCTTGACGACGCGACCAGCATCGACGTCGAGGCAGGGAATTATCCGCTTGAGCACCATCCCCACAGCCTAGTGCGGCGACTTTCCCGTCATATACACGGATAAGTCGCCAGACCCCCCCACTCTCCCTCAGCGGAGAGCGGCGATGCCCGCTGCAACCGTAAACCTGCCCTCATATAGGGCTCGGCCGACGATTGCGCCCTCGACATTCGGGACGGCATCCCCAGCTATGGCTTCGAGGTGGGACATATCGCCGACACCGCCTGAGGCGATCACCTTGGCCTCGGTTGTCGCTGCAATCCGGCTCAGCTCGGCAAGCGCCGGCCCCTCCATCGTGCCGTCGACCTCGATCGCGGTGCAGAGGAAGCGCGCCACGCCGCTGCAGCTCAGCTCTGCGACGGCCTCGACCACTCCCTCGTCAGCCGCTTCCGTCCACCCCGACAGCGCGACCTTGCCGTCGCGGGCATCGACTGAGACGACCACGCGCTCGCCGTGCTTCTCCAGCGCCTCGGCGAGGAACTCGGGGTCGCGCAGCGCTGCAGTCCCAATCACGACACGCTCGGCACCGGCGTCGAGGACCGAGGCCACGGACTCCGCATCGCGCAGTCCTCCACCAACCTGAATGGGGCAATCGACCGCCGCGGCAATCCCCCTCACCGCATCGAGATTCCGCGGGGCGCCGGCCTTTGCCCCGTCCAAATCGACGACGTGCAGAAACTCGGCGCCTTCTCCCGCCCAGCGCTTTGCGGCATCGACCGGATCGGCGTCGTACGTCGTCTCACGCGAGTAGTCGCCCTGCAGCAAGCGCACCGCCTGGCCGCCGCGGATGTCGATTGCCGGGTAGAGGATCACGCCGGGACGGCTGCGCAGATTCCCGCGAAGTTGGAGAGCAGGCGGAGGCCCGCGGCGCTCGACTTCTCGGGGTGGAACTGGACGCCGAAGACGTTGTCGCGCTCCGCCGCACAGGCGAAGCGGTTTCCGTAGGCGGTGGTTCCGAGCAGATCGTCCGACTCAGGGTGTGGCGCGAAGGAGTGGACCAGGTAGAAGGGCGTCTCGGAATCAATCCCCTCCACCAGCCGTGACTGCTTCTCCCAGCGCACGGGGGCCCAACCGATATGGGGAATCTTGAGGCCGGGCGAGTCGAGGACATCGACCTCTCCACTCAACAGGCCGAGGCCGGCAGCCCCGCCCAGCTCGGTGGTCGAGTCGAAGAGCAGCTGTAGGCCGAGGCAGATGCCGAGGATCGGCACGCCGGCGTCGCGGCGCTCAGCGATCAGCTCACCGAGGCCCAGCTCACGGATCCCCTCCATGGCCTTGGGGAAGGCGCCGACCCCAGGCAGGATCAGGCCGTCGGCGGCACGGATCGTCGCCGCATCGTTGGCGATCGTCGCCGTAGCACCGACATGCTCGAGGGCCTTCTCGACCGAGCGAAGGTTGCCCATGCCGTAGTCGAGGATGCAGATTCGCGTGGTCATGCCGCCCCTGGACGCGGAAGCGCAAGCGTGAGATCGCCGGGCATGACCGGCGCGCTCGCGCCGGAGTGGAGGAGGCGGCATTCACTCATTCAAGGTTCCCTTGGTGGATGGCACGCCGCTCTCCTCGGGATCGATCGAGACCGCCACGCGCAGGGCGCGGGCAAAGGCCTTGAAGCAGGCCTCGATGATGTGGTGGGCGTTGGTGCCATAACGGACGGAGACATGCAGGGTCATTTTGGCGCTGTTTGCGACGGCGCGGAAGAACTCCTCGGCCAGCTCCGTATCGAAGCCGGCAATCGAAGTGGTCGGCAGGTCGGCGTCGAAGACGCAGAGCGGCCGACCGGAGATGTCGATCGCGCACTCGGCCAGCGACTCGTCCATCGGCACGATGGCGGAGCCGTAGCGCCTGATTCCGACCCGGTCACCGAGCGCCTCGTCCAGCGCCTGACCGAGCACTATGCCGACGTCCTCCACGGTGTGGTGGGCACCGGTCTCGAGATCCCCGTTGGCCTCGACCTCGAGGCCAAGCTTGCCGTGACGGGCGAGCAAGTCGAGCATGTGGTCGAGGAAGCCGACGCCCGTGGCGGCGCTGGACTCTCCCCCATCGAGGGCGAGCGAGAGCCTGATCTGCGTCTCGGCGGTGCTGCGCTCTCTGCTGGCTGTGCGGCTCATGGCTTGGTCCTAATCATCGCTGACTCGCCGTGGACTGGGAATCCCTCAGCGCGGGCAATGCGATCGACGTGTGGCGCAAGCTTCGCCGCCGCCTCAGCAGTGACCTCCACGGTCGAGATCTTGCGCCGGAACACGTGAGGGCCCAAGGGACCCGAGAAGCGGCCGGCGGTCGAGGTTGGCAAAACGTGATTGGAGCCTGCCGCGTAATCGCCGAAGGCAGTAGCGCTGTTGCCACCCAAGAACACGCAGCCGGCGGTTCTAACGCTTTCGGCAAACGGTCGCGGATCCTCGAGGTGAAGCTCGAGGTGCTCGGGCGCAAAGGCGTTGGTGACGTCGATCGCGGCGCCGAGGCTGGGCACCCTCAAAAGCGCCAGCGGGGAGTCTCCAACGCCCGACCGGCTAGCGGCAGCGCGTTTTGTCTCGATCTCGAGGCGCATCAAGGTTTCGTCGTCGGTGGCAACGGCGAGCAGGGTCGTCTCGTTGCCATGCTCTGCCTGAGCACAGAGGTCGAGGGCTGTCCACTCCAAGTTGGAGCTGGCGTCAACGACGACCATCAACTCCGACGGACCGGCTAGGGAGTCGATCGCGACGAACGGCGCGACCCGTGCCTTGGCCTCACGGACCCACGCATTGCCTGGACCCGCAATCGCGTTGACCGGCGCGATCGACTCGGTCCCATACACCAACGCAAAGATTGCTTGGGCTCCACCTATTGCGTAAACCTCGTCGACCCCACAAAGCTCCGCTGCGGCGAGAACCACCGGGTTGACGACTCCAGTCGGTCCGGGGGGCGTAGCGAGCGCGATGCGTTCGACCCCGGCGACACGCGCCGGAATCGCA
Organism: Solirubrobacterales bacterium; assembly: GCA_021154855.1. Classification (GTDB taxonomy): domain Bacteria; phylum Actinomycetota; class Thermoleophilia; order Solirubrobacterales; family 70-9; genus VRUE01. The sequence continues at coordinate 2,977 of JAJKHV010000185.1, read as the reverse complement.
CACATCAGGACGCTCGAGGGGTATGCGGCGCGACCGCCCGGCGCATAGACACCCGCTGCGTCCAGTGGCACCTCGCGGGTCGTTACCTGCTGGCCCTCAGGCAGGGTCACGACATTCAATGCGCGGTCGAGCTGAGCCTCCGCGACCGTTTTTATGTTGGTCGCAGCGAGCTCCAGCGATTGGCGTAGCGCGGGATCGATGTTAGACAGCGCCTCCGATCTCTGATCGCCGCTCACGGCCAAAGTCGTCGGGGGGACCTCAGTTGCATCGAAGCGACCAGTCAGCTCCAAGAGCGTTTCATCCCGACCCTCGGGTCTTTTCATCGCCTCATGGATCTCGTCGATGTTCTCCACCGCAGGCCATGTCTCGAGGGCCCAAACCCGTACGTCTTTGGCCGTCGCGGTGGGGTTTTTCCACCCGAACCGCCGCACCCTCATCGCGCCAGCCCCTCTCGCAGCTTCCCGGTCAGCCCGTCGACCTCGCGGGCGCGCAGCTTGTGGGCCACCCGGTTGGCGACGAAGCGGGCGGTGCACTCGAGAATCTCCTCACGCACCTCGAGGTCGTTCTCCTCGAGGGTGCGGCCGGTGGCGACGAGGTCGACGATGCCGTCGGCAAGGCCGATCAGCGGCGCCAGCTCAACCGAGCCCTTGACGTCGATCACCTCGACCTGGCGGCCGGTCTGCTCGAAGTGGCGTTCTGCCGTGCGCGGGTACTTGGTCGCGATCCGCATCATCCCGAGGCGGCGCTGGGATTCACCGAGGCGCTGGTCCCCCTTTCGACCAGCGAGGACCATGCGGCAACGGCCAAAGCGGAGGTCGAGCAGCTCATAGACGACACGGTCGTGCTGCTCGAGCAGCACGTCCTTGCCGGTGATGCCGACGTCGGCGGCCCCGGCCTCGACGTAGGTGGGCACGTCGGAGGGCCGCATCGTCACCAGGGTGAGGCCCTCGGTCTCGAAGATCAGCGAGCGCGACTCGCCGCGCACCTCACTCGTGTCGATGCCGATCGCGTCGAGCGCGTCGAGCGTCTCGCCGAGCAGCGCGCCGCGCGGGACCGCGAGGCGCAGCGGCCCCTCGCCTCTGGCCTGCCCCATGCCGGCGACGCTCATCGGGCGCCCCCGCCCACTGACTCCTCCTCCATCTGGGCGACGTGCACCCGCTCCAGATAAAGGGCGAACCCCGCAGCGGGCAAGTTGACGCCGAAGCGCTCGAGCAGCTCGTCGTAGCGACCGCCACCGCCGAGCACGTGACCGAGCGCCGGGTCGTAGACCTCGAGAATCGCGCCGCTGTAGTAGCCGAGGTCGCGCAGCAGGCCGAGGTCGATCTGGACCCGATCGGCAACCCCGCGCGCCTCGAGCGCCTCGAAGGTCTCCCCAAGCCGCGCCGTCGCGCGCTCGACCGCGGCGCCACCCAGCGATCGCGCCTCGTCGAGCACCTCTTTGCCACCGCGTAGCTGCGAGAGGGCGATGCAGGTCGCGACCTGCTCGTCGCCGATGCCGTCGAGTGCGGAGAGCTCGACCTCGAGGCCGACCAGGTCGTGCGCGGCGAGGCGGTCAAGGATCGAGTCCCGCGCCTCGCCCTCGATCCCGAGCTCGTTGAGCAGTTGGCGATAGAGATCCGCATCGCCTAGGCCGATCACGGCGCGGTCGAGCCCGGCGGCGTCGAGCGTCGCCTCGAGCACCTCGACGATCTCCGCCGTCCCGTCCGGCGCCGGCGCGCCGATCAGCTCCACCCCGGCCTGGGCGAACTCACGCATCTGGCCGCGCTGGGGACGGACCGCCCGGAACGCGTTCGCCAGGTAGCAGAGCCGCAGCGGCTGCTCCGCCCCGGCATAGCGGCTGGCAACGAGGCGGGCGATCGGAATCGTCATGTCGGAGCGCAGGGCGAGCAGGTCGCCTCGCTCGTCGAAGAAGCGGTAGGCCGAGTCGGCGGTGCGGCCATCGCCGCGGGCGAGCACCGCGTCGTACTCGATCGCCGGAGTCGAGACCTCACCGTAGCCGCGGCTCTCGAAGACCTCGATCATCGCCAGGTGCAGGCGTCGCAGCTCCCGCATCTCGTCGGGGAGCACGTCGCGCGTTCCAGGTGGAATCGGATGCATCACAATGCCCGCCGCCTCCTCTGCTTTTGCTCCTTCACGCTCATGATTACCGGCGATCTTGCTCACTCGCGCCCGCGTTCGGTGGCGGCGGGGCCTCGCTGGGACGCCCTATGCAGGGACTTCCGTTGAGACCCGTTCAATCTGAGCGCCGAGGCCACGTAGCCGCTCGTCGATCTGCTCGTAGCCACGGTCGATCTGGCGGATGTTGCCAATCTCCGAGACGCCGTCCGCCGCCAGGGCGGCGATGAGCATCGCCATTCCGGCCCTGATGTCCGGGCTCTCGACGCGTTCGCCGTGAAGCCGGCTCGGACCGCTGACGATCGCCCTGTGGGGATCGCAGAGCGTGATCCGAGCGCCCATCGCGACCAGCTTGTCGACGAAGAAGAGGCGGTTCTCGAACATCTTCTCGAAGATCAGGATCTCGCCATCGGCCTGCGTAGCCAGTGCCAGCGCGATCGAGGTGAGGTCGGCGGGGAAGGCGGGCCAGGGCCCGTCCTCGATCTTCGGGATCGCATCGCCGAGGTCGGACTGAATGCGCAGCGGCTGACCGGGCGGAACGAGCACGTCGCGCCCATCGATCTCCGAGCGCAGGCCGAGGCGCCGGAATTGGCGGCGCACCATCAGCAGGTCGATCGGCTCGACGTCCCGGATGCGCAGCTCGCCGCCCGTTGCCGCCGCCAGCGCCATGAAGCTGCCAACCTCGATGTGGTCAGCTGAGATCGTGTGCTCGGCGCCGGCCAGCTTGTCGCGACCGTGCACGGTCATCACGTTGGAGCCGATCCCGTCGACCTGGGCGCCCATCGCGCAGAGCAGGCGCGCAAGGTCCTGCACATGAGGCTCACAAGCGGCGTTGGAGATCGTCGTCGGCCCAGGGGTCAGG
>JAJKHV010000184.1 GCA_021154855.1 Solirubrobacterales bacterium | reverse complement strand
TCGAGCCAAGTCGAGAAGAGGACCGCGTCAAACGAAAAGGAGACCTTTAGATGATCGCCGCCGTACGCAAGAGAGTCAGCTATTCCAACGTGATCGCCACGATGGCCCTGTTCATTGCGCTCGGTGGCGTCGCCGTCGCCGCCGGTTTGCCCCGCCACAGCGTCGGCCCCAAGCAGTTGAAGCGCGGCGCGGTCACGACCGCGGCCCTGCGCAAGCAGGCCGTGACCAGCGGCAAGCTGGCCCCGAAGTCCGTGATCAACGGCAAGCTTGGGCCCAACTCGGTCGGCCCGGGCAACATCGGCAACGGGGCCGTGACGACGGCGAAGCTGGCCGCCGGTTCGGTGATCGCCTCGACGATCAAGAACGGCGTGATCACGACCAACAAGCTCAACAATGAAGCGGTAACGGCGGCGAAGCTCGGTAAAGAATCGGTTGCGACCGCCAAGCTAGACAACGAATCGGTTACCAGCGCCAAGCTCGGCAAAGGGTCCGTCACGGCGGCGAAGCTGAGCGACGAAATCGGACCGCTGCTCGGGACGTTGAAGGGCGGGCAGACGCTGCGGGGCATGTTCAATCTCGGTGGCGGAGCGGGCGACGCTGCCCAGTTCGGGCAGTCATTCCAATTCCCGCTGGCCAGCACGCCGGTAGCGCACATCATCGATCCGGTGACTGCGACAACGGCGGAATGTCCGGGCGTCGGCGGCATCGGCGGCCAGACTCCGCAAGCCGCCGCTGGACAGCTCTGCATTTACGTCACCAGCAGGGCCGGTATGAACGCTGCTGGATTGACGCTTTCCGGGAGCAGCCTAACCAGGTTGGGCTTCGGTCTGGAAGCGATTGGCGAAGGCGGCGTCTTTTCGGCCACCGGCCAGTGGGCGGTAACCGCGCCTTAGGCGTTTAGCTCGGCCAGCACGGCCTCGGTCACCTCGTCGGTGCCGACCGCGGTCTCCCCCTCGCCGGCAAGGTCCGGGGTGCGGAGGCCGCGGTCGAGGACCGCATCGACCGCGGAATCGATCCGGGCCGCGTCATCAGCGCGTCCGAGGCCGTGGCGCAGCATCATCGCCGCCGAGAGGAAGGTTGCAAGCGGATTGGCGATTCCCTGGCCGGCGATGTCCGGCGCCGAGCCGTGGACGGGCTCGAAGAGCCCGGGTTCGCCGTCGGCGCCGAGACTGGCCGACGGCAGCATCCCCAGCGAGCCGGTCAGCATCGCCGACTCGTCGCTGAGGATGTCGCCGAAGAGGTTCTCGGTGACGATCACGTCGAAGTCCGCCGGTCGCGAGACGAGCTGCATCGCCGCGTTGTCGACAAGCAGGTGGTTGAGCTCCACGTCCGGGTAGTCGGGTGCGACGCGGCCGACTACCTCGCGCCAGAGGCGGGACGTCTCCAAGACGTTGGCCTTGTCGACCGAGGTGACGCGGGGCTTGCGGCCGGAGCCCTCGGCACGGCGCTGCGCAGCCTCGAAGCCGACTCGGGCGATCCGCTCTATCTCGGCTGCCGAGTACTCGCAGGTGTCGTGGGCCGAGTCGCCATCGCGGCCCGAATCCCCGAAGTAGATGCCGCCGGTCAGCTCCCGGACGACCAGCAGGTCGGTGCCGGCAATCCGCTCCTCGCGCAGGGGACTGGCAGAGACCAGCGCGGGACTCGGCCGCACGGGCCGCAGGTTTGCGTAGAGCCCCATGCCCTTGCGCAGGCCAAGCAGGCCCTGCTCAGGGCGGGGAGCGCCGGGATCGGTGCTGTCCCATTTCGGCCCGCCGACGGCGCCGAGCAAGACCGCGTCGGCAGCCCGGCAAGCCTCGAGAACCTCATCGGTGAGGGCAGTGCCGTGGGCGTCGATCGAACAGCCGCCCATCAGCCGCTCCTCGAACTCGAACTCTCCGATCGCTTCCAGCAACCGTTTCGCAGCGCCGATGATCTCCGGCCCGATGCCGTCGCCCGGCAGCATGACTATGCGGGGAGCGCTCATCGGAGCGGCACTCTATGCGGGAGGGCGGGCCGACGTCGCGCCCGCCGAGCCCGATCTATGAGCCAAGCGCGGCGGCGCGCGCCTCGATGTTGAGACGGACGTAGTCGAGCACGAGCGGCTTCTCCGACTCCTCCAGGACCGCCTCGGCAAACGGGCGTCGCTGCTGCTCGGGCAGCTGGGCAAGCAGGGGGCCGAGCGTGACGGTCGAGGTGAATTCAAGCGGGTGCTCGGGCTGGACGGGCTTTGGCTCCAGCCAGCAGCGGGCCTCCGTGAACCCGGCATTTCTCAGTCTGGCCTCAGTCTCCTCGGGGGACGCGAAGTTCCAGATGCCCGTCATCCCGCTGAGATGCGCCGCGAACTCGGGCCGGGCAGCAACCGTCGCAATCGCCCGGGCGTGTTCGGCAACGTTGCCCTCGCCCCCGCACTGGGCGACGAGGCGACCGCCTGGACGCAATGCCGCGCGCAGGTGCGTGAAGAGGCGGTCGTGGTCGAGGATCCAGTGGAAGGTCGCGGTGGAGAAAATCAGATCGACCGGCTTCTCGACCTCCAGCTCGGCGAGGTCGGCGACCTCGTAGGAGACGCCGTCGCCAAGCCGCTTGCGCGCCTCGTCGATCATCGCCTCGGAGCCGTCGATCGCGGTCACGTGTCCGTCGGGAAGGCGCTTGATCAGCTCTTCGGTGACCCGGCCCGAGCCACATCCTGCGTCGATCACCGACTCGTCGCCGTTCAGCTCGAGCCTGCTCAGCACCTCCATCCCCCAGCTGAGCTGCGGGTCTGAGACCGCGTCATAGGTCTTCGCGTCCCACTCTCGAGGACCGCTGTTCATCGGGCCGCCCATCGCTGCTTCAGAGCGCCGTCGTGACCGGGCCGTACCCGGAGGCGCCTGAACCCTCGAAGGCATCGATCGCCGCGCCATTCTCCAGGGTGATGCCGATGTCGTCCAAGCCGTTCAGCAGCCGGTGCTTGACGTCGGGCTCGACCTCGAATTTGAAGACGCCGGCGGCGCAGGTGATCGTCTCGTCGTCGACGTCGATCCGCGCCTCGCCAGCCTCGGCGACGGCGCGGCAGTGCTCCTCGTCGAGAATGGCCGGCAACAGCCCGACCTTGGTGCAGTTGGAATAGAAGATGTCGGCGAAGGACGGGGCGACGATTGCCTCAAAACCGAAGTCCTCCAGGGCCCAAGGGGCGTGCTCCCGCGACGAGCCACAGCCGAAATTCGCTCCGGTGAGGAGGATCGGATTCGGCTCCAGCTCGATCTCGCCGTCGCGGATCCAGTCATAGAAGAGGAACTCGCCGAAGCCCGTCCGCTCAACCCGCTTGAGGAACTGCTTGGGGATGATCTGGTCGGTGTCAACATCGGCGCGATCAAGCACCGACACCTTGCCCTCGATTACGTCTATCGGTCTCATCGCTAGCTCCAATCCCTGATGTCGACGAAGTGGCCCTCGATGGCCGCCGCGGCGGCCATCTTCGGGCTGACCAGATGGGTCCTGCCGCCCTTGCCCTGCCGGCCCTCGAAGTTGCGGTTCGAGGTCGAGGCACAGCGCTCCCCCTCGACCAGGATGTCCGGGTTCATGCCGAGGCACATCGAGCACCCCGCCTCGCGCCATTCGAAGCCCGCCGAGCGGAAGACCTCATGCAAGCCCTCGGCTTCGGCGTCCGCCTTGACCTGCTGGGAGCCGGGCACGACCATCGCCCGCACCGAGCCGGCGACCTTGCGCCCGTCGACTATCTCCGCCGCCTCACGCAGGTCCTCGATCCGCGAGTTGGTACAGGAGCCGATGAAGACGCGTTCCGGCGCCACCTCGGTCATCGGCGTGCCGGCATCCAGGCCCATGTAGGCGAGGGCTCGCTCGGCCGACTCGCGATCGGCGGGCGAGTCCATCTGCGCCGGGTCGGGGACGGAGTCGGTCACCTGAACGACCATGCCCGGGTTGGTGCCCCAGGTCACCATCGGTGAGATTGCCCCCGCGTCGACGTCGATCTCGGTGTCGAAGCTGGCACCCTCGTCGCTCGCCAGTCGGCGCCAGCGCTCAACCGCGGCGTCGAAGTCGTTGGGCGCAGCAGGCCGTCCCCGCACCCACTCGAAGGTCTTCTCGTCGGGGGCGATCATGCCCGCCCGGCCGCCGCCCTCGATCGTCATGTTGCAGACGGTCATCCGCCCAGGCATGGAGAGCGACTCGATCGCCGGCCCGGCGTACTCGACCGCGTGGCCGACCATGCCGCCGGTGCCAAGGCGGCCGATCGTCGCCAGGATCAGGTCCTTGGCGGTGACCCCGAAGCCGAGCTCGCCGGAGTAGTTGATCCGCATCGTCTTCGGCTTGCGCTGCCCCAGGCACTGGGTCGCCAGAACATGCTCGACCTCCGAGGTGCCGATGCCGAAGGCCAGCGAGCCGAAGGCGCCGTGGGTCGAGGTGTGGCTGTCGCCGCAGACGATCGTCATTCCCGGCTGGGTTACGCCCAGCTCCGGCCCGATCACGTGGACGATGCCCTGCCGCTCGGATCCGAGCGAATAGATCGGGATGCCGAACTCCTCGCAGTTGCGCTCGAGGGTCTCGACCTGGACGCGGGAGAGCTGGTCGGCGATCAGCCGCGCCGCCATCGTGCCGTCGGTGGGGACATTGTGGTCCGCCGTGGCGATCGTCTTGTCGGGACGGCGCACGGCGCGCCCGGCCAGGCGCAAGCCGTCGAAGGCCTGCGGCGAGGTGACCTCGTGGACCAGGTGCAGGTCGATGTAGATCAGGTTCTCGGAGACCTCGTGGGCTTCCCAGAGCTTGTCGAACATGGTTTGCGGCATCGGGCCTCCTCCTAGCTCCGGCGCAGGCCGGCGGCAATTACGGCAAGGAAGCTGGTCGGCTCCTCGCCTTCGTTCTCGAAATGATGGGGAAGATCGGCATCGAAGGTGACGCTGTCGCTCTCGCTCAGCTCGTGGCGGGTGCCGTCGACGACCAGCACCAGGCTGCCGGAGAGGACGACCGCGGTCTCACGACTGCCCGGCTCGTGCATCGGCGGGTCGTCCCGACCGCCGGTTGTTGCGCCGGCCTCGAGCGTGTGCAGCGAGACGTCGGCGCGCTGCCCCGGCAGCGGCGGTGTCAGCTCCTCAAAGCGGTGGCCACCATGCTCGAGCAGGCGCCGCTCACCGGCGCGGCTGACGGCGACGTGCTCGCCCTCGTCGAGGCGCAGCAATTGCGAGAGCGTCAATTCCAAGCCGGCGGCGATCTTCGCCGCGACGACCAGAGTAGGGCTTGTCTCTCCCCGCTCGACCTGCGAAAGCATCGGCGCGCTGACCCCAGAGCGCTCGCCCAGGTCGCGCAGAGAAAGCCCCATCGCCTCCCGGAGGGCCCGTACGCGATCACCGATCGGAGGCGCCGACGTCTCGCCAGACGTCTTTGATTTTCCATCGAAAGCGACGGGTCCGGAAGGTTTTTCGAGGGCAATGGCCACCTCTGTACGTTATCACGTACGCCTGTAATTGGGATGGGGCAATAGGAGCTTCCGAAGGTCGGACGCGACCGCCTCCGATTCATCGTCAAGCTGAGCCCAAGAGATGCGGGTCACCGCGTAGCCAGCGGTACGCAAGACGCGGTCACGAGCACGGTCCTCCCTGAAGGCAGACCGTGTCCCGTGCGCTTCCCAGCCATCGAGCTCGACCACCTGCCCGATGCCGGGCCAATGGCAATCGACCTGGAATCGCCTCTCCCCCACCACGATCCAGTCGTTGAGGCGGGGGCGCGGGAGTTGATAGCGCCGCAGAAACGATAGGAACCGTTCCTCCAGCCGGCTCCTGGTGTAGCCGGTTGGCAGCTTTTCTATGCGGGACAAGGCCATCCGCAGGCGCCCTGCTCCCCGTCGGCGTGGATAGCGGTTGATCATGTCGACGAGTGAGAGCCGGTCGTACAGCCGCCGGTATTCCACCTGGCGAATCGCGCTCTCGACCTGATCGACAGAAGAGGTGGCTGCGAGGTCGAAAATCGTACGCGGCACAGTAGTTACGGGGACATCGCTCTCGACGGTTCGCTCGTCGGCGGGCAAAGCGGTGGTGTGGCGGTTGATCGTCGCCGAGGAGCGGCTTCGGTGCGGGACCGTTACGTCAATTCGGCCCCCTGAGTGGGACCGAACACCCCAGAGCGCAGCTGCCGAGAAATGACTCAGCACCGCCACCGGGCCAGAAGCCAGGACGGCAGCCATCCAGCGCCCCTCGCGTTTGATCGCCCGGTGTCCGACGGCATATACGCCCGCCTGCAGCCGATGTAGACGACCAGCCTGGATCCGTATTTCAATCGCTTCTTCAGTCAGCCCAAGCCGGACCAGCTGACCGCGCCCCACCACCCCATGTTGCTGTTCCGCAAGCGCAGCGACGCCCCGATCGTCGCCGCGAGTCCGCGAAAACCCTTGCTCTACAAGGGTTTTCGCGGACTCGGCGGGCATTCGCCGACGGTTACACCTCCGGTGCTACGGGTGGCGCGCGGCGTTTAACGGATGTATGACGTCATGGGCCCGGGGTGCGTTCCACTGCCGCCTCGGACGTCAGGGCCTCGGCCTCGCGGATAGCGGCGCCCTCCAGGGCGTTTGAGAGCGCGCGGACATAGGCGCGGGCTGAAGCCTCGAGGATGTCGGTGGCCACCCCCTGGCCGGTGGCCAGGCGGCCGGCGGCACGAAGCATCACCGTCACCTGTCCGAGGGCGTCCTCTCCCCCGGTCACGGCCTCGACCGTGTACTGGCGCAGCTCGCACTCGGTTCCGGCTGCCTTCTGGATCGCCCTGAAGATCGCGTCGATCGGGCCGTCGCCGCCCGACTCCCCGACCGGCTCCTCGCCTGAGGGCATCTTCACTGCGACGCGGGCCAGCGGCTCGCGTCGGGAGCCTGCCTCGACCTCGAACCAGGCCAGCTCGTGGGCATCGTCCTTCTCCCGCATCTCGTCGGAGACGATCGCCTCCAGGTCCAGTGCGGTCACCTGCTTCTTGCGGTCGGCCACCTCCTTGAAGCGCTTGAAGGCGGCGTTGAGGGCGTTGCCCTCGACCTGGAAACCCAGCTGGTCCAGGGCGTCGCGCAGGGCATGGCGGCCGGAGTGCTTGCCCAGCACGATCGAGTTGGACTCCAGGCCGACCTCGGTCGCGTCCATGATCTCGTAGGTGGTGCGCTCCTTCAGCACGCCGTCCTGGTGGATGCAGGACTCGTGGGCGAAGGCGTTGCGCCCCACCACAGCCTTGTTCGGCTGCACCGAGTAGCCCGTCAGGCGGC
>JAJKHV010000183.1 GCA_021154855.1 Solirubrobacterales bacterium | reverse complement strand
GAGCTGACCAACGACGAAAAGACCTACGCCGAGCACCTGATGATCGTCGACCTGCTGCGCAACGACCTCGGCATCGTCTGCGAAGTCGGCAGCGTCGCCGTGCCCGAGCTGATGGTGGTCGAGGACTACGCCACCGTCCACCAGCTGATCTCGACCGTCGAGGGCACCCTGCCGGCCAACCGCAGCGCGGTCGAGTGCGTCCACGCATGCTTCCCGGGTGGCTCGATGACCGGGGCGCCGAAGCTGCGCACGATGGAGATCATCGACGACATCGAGGCCGAGGCGCGCGGGGTCTACTCCGGTGCGATCGGCTACTTCGGCCTCGACGGCGTGATCGACCTAAGCATCGTCATCCGCACGATCGTGATGCGGCCGGGCCGGACGACGATCGGCGCCGGTGGAGCGATCGTGATGCAGTCCGATCCCGAGGACGAGTTCGACGAGATCCTGCTCAAGGCGCGGGCGCCGATGGCGGCGATTGCGCGAACGGTGACCGGAAGCGACTCGCCGGATGCCTGGAGCGTCGAGCTCGAGCCGGCGCGAGCGGCAGCGTGACCGAAACGGCGGCAAGCGAGGCGGGCGCCGGGCACCGCGTGCCGCATCCGCGCCTGCGCGTTCGGCAGGCGTCGGTTCTCGACGCACCCGAAATCGCGGTTGCGATCTCGGAATTGCTGGTCGAGCTGAGCGGCGCGGGGCCGCCGGCGGCAGAGCTCGTCGGGGCAACGCGGGAGCTGGCCAGGGATCGTGGGGCGGGTGCCCTGCTGGTGGCGGAGGCGGGGGGCGAGGACGGCATAGTCGGGGTCCTCGCCGCCAGCTGGCAGCACGCGATCCACGTGCCATGGCGCTACGGGACGATCCAGGACCTCTGGGTCCACCCCAACTGGCGCAGCCGTGCAGTCGGCCGCGAGCTGCTGGCGGCGTTCTTCGAGCTGGCCCGCGAGGAGGGGGCAAAGAGGGTCGAGGTCGGGCTGCCGCGCGAGAGCTTCGAGAACCTCGGCGCGACCGAGGCGTTTTACCTCGGCAACGGCTTCGCGCCGCTGGGCCCGCGGATGCGGAGGAAGCTGTGAGCGCCGCGGAGCTGCTTCTGGTCGAGCAGCGCGCCGGCGACGGCGACGGCGACGCGGCCCACTGGATCCTCGAAGGGGGCCGGATCCTGCCGGGGGTCGACGACAACCGACGCATGGAGGAGCTGCGTCGCGGCATGCAGCGACACTCCGGTGTGCGCGCATCTGGCGCCGACGCCGACAGCGAAGACGTCGAGCAGACCCTGAGCGTCCTGCATGAGCCCGACTACCTGGAAGCGCTGGGCGAGGTCTCGGCGGAGCCGGTGGTGATCCCGGAGCTGACGCCGCCGGGCCTGCCACCTGACATACCGGTTTGCGCCGGCCTGGTCGAGGCCGCGCGAGAGGGGGTGCGGACGGCGATCACCGCTGCGGAACGGCTCGCCGCCGGCGCCCCCTTCACCTACGCGCTCTGCCGTCCCCCCGGCCACCACGCCGGTCCTGGCTGGTTCGCCGGCTACTGCTATCTGAACACCGCTGCGGCGGCAGTCCAGACCTTGCACGAGGCCGGCGTCCGCCCGGTCGGCATCCTCGACATCGACCTGCATTACCCCAACGGCACCGCGGCGATCGTCGAGACGATGGCCGACACCCGGCTGCACTCGCTGCACGCCTCGCCGGTGACAAACGTCGCCGCCGGCACCGTGGCGCCAAGCAGTGAGCGGGAAGTCGTCGTCGAGTTCGCCGGCAGCCCCGAGGCATCGGCCTACCTCGACGCGCTGGCCCTTTCGGTTGAGGCGCTGGCCGAGTCCTCCGCTGCCCTCGTCGTCTCGCTCGGCTACGACATCGTCGCCGGCGACCCACACGGCTGCTGGGGATTCGCGCCCGAGATTTTCACTGAGATCGGCAGGTTGCTCGCCGCTTCGGGCCGCCCCATCTGCGTGATCCAGGAGGGCGGCTATGCCCTCGACTCGCTGGCCGAGTGCAGCTTTTCCTTCGTCAGCGGCCTGCTGGACGGAGCGGCGGCGTGAGCGACGACGGTCTGGGCAGATTCCGCGAGCGGCTCGATCCAATTGACGAGGAGATCGCCCGTCTGCTCGGCCAGCGCTTCGAGATCTGTCGCGAAGTCGCCCGCTACAAGAGCGAGCGGGGGATCCCGATGATGCAGCCCGAGCGGGTCGCCGAGGTGCGGGCGCGCTACCTCGCCCGCGGCGCCGACGTCGACCTGCCCGAAGACTTCACCGCCGCACTCTTCGAGCTGCTGATCGGTGCCACCTGCAAGCTCGAGGATGAGCTGATCGAGAGGGCCACGGCGACGGCTGAGGGGATCGAGCGGGCTGCGGCGACGGCTGAGGGGATCCAGCGGACTGCGGGGATCGAGCGGGCTGCGGCGACGGCCGAGGGGATCCAGCGGACTGAGGGGATCGAGCGGGCTGCGGCGACGGCCGAGGGGATCGAGCGGGCTGCGGCGACAAGCGAAGGGAGTGAGCCGTGAGGGCGAAACTGCCTCCCGGGCCCCACAGCCCCAGGCTGGCTCAATCGAGGCGCTGGTCGCGAGACCCCCTGCCCTTCCTCGAGCAGTGCCGAGCCCGCTACGGCGCCACCTTCACGCTGCGCCTGCGCCACCTCGGCAGCTGGGTCGTGCTCGCCGATCCGGAGGACGTCAAACGGGTCTTCTCCGCCGCTACGGACGACCTCGGCGTGGGGGTGCCCAACCTGGCCCTGCGGCCGGTGCTGGGAGCGCACTCGGTGATGCTCAGCGAGGAGCCAGAGCACATGGCCCGGCGCAAGTTGATGCTGCCCCGCTTCCACGGCGAGCGGATGCGTGAGGACGCCGGGGTGATGACCGAGCTGGCGCGGCGCGAAGTGCGGGCCTGGCCGGTCGAGCAGCCGTTCAGGCTCTGGCCGCGCATGCAGGCGCTCACCCAGGAGGTCGTGATGCGAGCCGTCTTCGGCGACGACGGGGGACGGCTGGACCGGCTGCGAGCGCTGCTGACGAACCTGACCGAGACGGTCAACGATGAAGGGCGCCTGCGCAAGCTCGCCATCTTTGGCCCACGCTGGCTGGAACGCAGCCGCGGCTGGCGCCAGGCGATGGAGCCGGTCGAAGAAGAGGTCCTTGCGGAGGCGCAGCGCCGCCGCGCCGAAGGCGAGGACGGCCGCAAGGACGCCGTCTCGATCCTGATCGAGGCACGCGACGAGGATGGCTCGCCGCTGAGCGAAAAAGAGCTGCGCGACGAACTGCTCACCCTGCTCACCGATGGGCCGACGTCGAGCTCCTTGGCCTGGGTCTTCGAGCGCCTCCTGCGCCATCCCGAGAAGTTGGCGCGCCTGCAGGAGGAAGTGCTCGCCGGTGAGGGCGAGGCCTACCTCGACGCGGTGATCAAGGAGACACTGCGCCTGCGTCCGCCGGTCTCCGTGGTGGTGCGGCGCCTGCTCAGGCCGGCGACGTTGGGCGGCTACGACCTTCCTGCCGGAACCCTCGTGGCTCCCTGCGTCTACCTGATCCACAACAGCGCTGAGATCTACGACGATCCGGGCAGCTTCATCCCCGAGCGCTTCCTCGAGCGTCGCGCCGCCGTCCCGACCTGGATCCCCTTCGGCGGCGGCGCCCGCCGCTGCCTGGCCGCCAGCTACGCCGAACAGGAGATGAAGCGGGTCGTGCGAACCGTGCTCGAGGAGGTCGAGCTGAAGCCGGTCGACGCCGGTTCGGAGCGGGTGAGCCGCAGCGCGATCGCCTTCAGCCCCGCCCAGCACGGCCTCGTCGTCGCCAGGCCCCGAGCGCCCGAACCGGTGGCGGCATGATGGGTGCAACGTTTTGTCCCCCCAGCAGGGGAATAACACGTTGCAGGGCGGCGACACCTTGGGTGCTGCAACGTCTTGTCCACCCAGCAGGGGGACAAAACGTTGCACCGTGTGGGGTGTGGCGTGGCTGATTACGACCTGATCGTCGTCGGTGCCGGCGCCAAGGCCGCCGGGATCGCTACCAAGGTCCACATCCTCAACAGCCTCGGCCTCGCCCAGCTCTCGATGCTGGTGATCGAGGGAACCGAGGTCGCCGCCTCCTGGAAGGGGCGCAACGGGATGACTTCAGGCGAGGAGCCGCTGGCGGTGACGCCGATCAAGGACGTCGGCTTCCCCTACCAGAGCCACGTCGAGTTCGGCGAGGCCGGCGAGGCAATCGACGCCTCGCTGGCCCAGTTCACCTGGCAGCAGCACATGATCGCCAAGCGCCGCTACGCACGCTGGGTCGACGCCGGCTCGCCGCCGGTGCGCCACCGCGACTACGGCGAGTACCTGACCTGGGTGCTCTCGCGGGCGACCGAGGGGGTCGAGCACCTGGGCGCCCGGGTGACGCAGGTGAGGCTCGACGAGGCGGGAGAGCGCTGGCTGGTCGAAGCTGACGAGGACGGCGGAACCTCGCGGCACGCCGGCGGGGCCCTGGTCCTGACCGGTCCGGGGATCCACCGCGCCTTCCCGCACGAGCCGGCGGTGGTAGATCGGGTCTTCCACTGCGACAGCAAGCGCAACGAGTTCGCCCGCATCCCAGAGGATCGGCAGTGCGACGTGGCGATCGTCGGCGGCGGCGAGAGCGCGCTCAGCGCGACAATGTTCCTGCGCGGCCTGCGGCCCCGCTGTCGCTTCACGATCTACACGCCGATGCTGCCGATGAGCCGCGGCGAGAGTTTCCTCGAGAACCGCGTCTTCTCCAATCCCGACACGGTCGAATGGGGCTCGCTGGACCTGCAGACCCGGCGCGACTTCGTCAAGCACTCCGACCGTGGCGTCTTCGACCCGCCGAGCCTGGCAGTGATTGCCTATGACGATCGCTGCGGCTTCGTCACCGGTCGCGTCACCGACGTCGGCGCGGCCGCCCGCGGCGATGGGGTGCGGCTCGACTACGAGTCGCCCGAGGGCACGGTCAGCCGCGAGCACGACTACGTCGCCAACTGCACGGGCTTCGATCTGCTGGCGCAGCTGCGAACGCTCTTCCCGGCGCCGGTGCGCGAGGAGATCGAGAGGCGGGCCGGGCCGCTCTGGGACCAGCCGGCCGGGGGCGAAGCGCCGATCGGCCGGCACCTCGAGCTGGTCGGCATGCGCCCCCGCCTCCAGGTCCCCGGTATGGCCGGCCTCAGTCAGGGGCCGGGCTTCGCCAACCTCGGCGCCCTCGGGCTCCTCGCCAACCGGGTCCTACAGCCACTTGTTCCTGACTACTTGACACCTACAAATCAGTCACATAGGGTCGCGCAATGACGACGGGGGCCAGGGGGAGCCGGTCCGCCTGGGCCGCGGCAGCGGCTGGCGCTGCGCTGATGCTTGCTTTCGTCCTGGCGGTCGCCGGCTGCGGATCTTCCTCCTCGGCCGAGGGCGAACAGGCGAGCTTCACCGGCTCGGGGTACCCGGGCGTCGACGCGGCGAACACGCGCAATCCGAAAAGCGCGATCGACAGCTCCAACGTCGGCAGCCTTGCGGTCGCCTGGACCGCGCCCATACCCGGCACCAGCAACTTCGGCAGCTACGCCTCGACACCGGTGATCGACGCCGGAGTGATCTATTCGCAGGACCTTGCCTCCAACGTGCAGGCGCTCAGCCTCGACTCCGGCGAAGTGCTCTGGACGGCGACCTTCGAACAGCCCGACGAGGGCCCGAACGGAATCTCCGTCGCAGAAGGGAGGGTTTACGGAGCGAACCCGACCGAAGCGTTCGCGCTGGACCAGAAAAGCGGCGAGCAGCTCTGGTCGGTGAAGCTGGCGCGCAACGAACACGAGGGCATCGACATGGCGCCCGGCGTTCAAGGCGGGATCGTCTACGTCTCGACCGTGCCGCTCAACGCGAGCCAGGCATATGAAGGCGGCGGTGTCGGCATCCTCTGGGCGCTCGATGCGAAAACGGGCAAGAAACTGTGGCATTTCAACACGGTTCCGAACGATCTCTGGGGCAACTCCAACCTCAACGCGGGCGGGGGAGTCTGGTACCCGCCGGCCTTCGACGGCAAGGGCTCGATGTACTTCGGCGTCGGCAACCCGGCGCCCTTCCCCGGCACCGGCAAATACCCCTTCGGATCGAGCAGGCCCGGCCCCAACCTCTACACCGATTCGCTGGTCAAGCTCAACGCGAAGACGGGCAAGATGGAGTGGTACCACCAGGTCACGCCGCACGACCTCTATGACTGGGACTTCCAGGGCCCGCCGATCCTGCTCGAAGCCGGCGGCAGGGAAATCGTCGCGGCGGCGGGCAAGAACGGCATCGTGCTTGCGGCCGACCCCAAGACCGGCAAGGTGCTCTGGCAGCGCCCGGTCGGCAAGCACAACGGCCATGACGACGACGGCCTCTTGGCGATGCGCGGCGAAGAGTCCAAGATCAAGGCCGGAACCGTCTATCCGGGCTCGCTGGGCGGCGTGATCGCGCCGATGTCAACCGATGGGTCGAGCCTGTTCGTGCCGATCGTCAACAACCCGGTTGAACTGGTTTCTGGCGGCGAAACTTCCGAAGGCGGCGGAGAAACCAACGGCGAAGTCCTCGCGCTCGACGCGGCGACCGGCAAGGTCAAGTGGAAAGAGGCGCTGACAAGCCCGGCCTTTGGCGCGACCACGGCGGTGAACGACCTCGTCTTTGCCACTAACTACGAAGGATCGGTCAGTGCCTTCAACGCCGAATCCGGCCAGGTCGTCTGGCGCGAAAAGCTGCCGGCGGGAACCAACTCCGGCGTGATGGCGAACGGCAACATGCTGATCGCTCCAGCCGGCATTGCCGCGAGCGAAGGCCAGAAAGCGGAAATAGTCGCCTACGAGCTCGGCGAATAGACCCCTGACCGAATCGGGTCAGGCGTCGGCGTCGACCTCGCGCAGCCGGTGAGAGTCGACGTCGTAGACGAAGCCGCGCACCAGGTCACGGTGGGGCAGGAATGGGGAGCGGCGCACCCGCTGGATTGATTGGCGCACGTCGGCGTCGACGTCGGAGAAGGACTCGATCGCGAAGGCGGGGGCTACCCCGGTGGTCTCCATCAGCTCGGTCCGGAAGCCGTCGTCGGTCAGCTTCTCCATGCCACAGTCGGTGTGGTGGATCAGCATGACCTCCCGGGTCCCGAGGCGGCGCTGGGAGACCGCCAGCGAGCGGATCACGTCGTCGGTGATAACCCCGCCGGCATTGCGAAGCACGTGCGCCTCGCCATCACCCAGCCCCAGCGCGGCGAAGACGTCGAGCCGGGAGTCCATGCAGGTGACTATCGCCAGCCGCCGACTCGGCTGGACGTTGAGGTGCCTGTCGGGCAGCGACGCAGCGAAGCCGCCGTTGTTGGCGATCAGCTCATCGATGACGCTCATCGTTCCGCACCCTAATCACCTCTACCGCTGACGGCTCAGCGGTAGAGGCCTTCCTCGAGCAGGTTTACGTTGGCGCCGACCCAGCGGGCGAGGATCTCGTCGCTGAGCAGAGAGCTGTCGAGCGCTTGTTCCAGCAGTGGCAGGAAACTGAGCGGCGCCCAGATCAGGAAGAAATGCTGCAGCGTTGCCCAGAGAGGGTCGAGGCCCTCCCGCAACGTGCCCTTCTCGAGGAGCAGGTCGACCTCCTTTTGGCCACCTTCGATCATCGCCTGGAAGAGCCCCGAGCTGCCCGGCGTGGCCTCGACCAGCGCCCGCCCGAGATAGGCGCAGACGTCGGGTCGCTCGCGGATGACGTTGGCTGTCTCTTCGGCCCGTTGGCGCAACAGCCCGCGGCCAGTTGCGGTCTCCTCAGAGCCATAAGCGGCGCCGAACTCCAGCAGGGCGGCCTCGTCCACGGCAGCAATCAGGCCCTCCTTGCCGCCGAAGTGGTGAACGATTAGGGCCGGCGAGACGTTCGCGACCCTGGCAACTTCGCGCAGTGAGGTCGCTTTGATGCCGCCCTCGCCAAAAACGCAGAGCGCGGCGCAGATTATGGAGTCGGCGGCGTCGGCTGAACGCATGTTTACCTGCACCGTATAGGCCCGTAAGTTGTTGGGGAGCATCGTCGGCCGTCCCGCTAAGTCGCGCTCGATCCCTTTTGCGTCGTTCTGGGTAATGCGACCGCAAAATGCAGGCAAAGGAAGGAATGAAGACGAGCGGCCCGATGTACGAGTTGACACCTTCGGAGTTTGCGTACTACGGTGTATGCAGGGAAAGAGGGGGGCAATGCGGTTGGAAGCATCTCGCAGGGGGTACGCCCTTCAGGCGAATTTCGCCTGGGGAAGAAACGCAGGGGAATCGTCATCGGCATGGCGACGTGGTGCCGCGTGAATCGAGCCAGCGACCACCAGTCTCAGCACGAGATCCGACTCCTGCTGGTTGAACGGTTGCGAAGCCGTTCGGCTGAGATCGAAGATGCGATCTTCAACCGAGTGCGCGCCCTCGCTTCGCCGGCGGAAAGCGAAGACGCCGAGTACAGGGCCGGATTGCGGGCAACCGTCGCCGAGTCGGTCGACTATGCATTGACCAGCATCGAACGCGGCGAGGACTCGACGGAAGCGATTCCTCCAGCCGCCGCCACACAGGCGCGACGCGCTGCACGCAGTGGAGTCGGATTGGACACCGTCCTGCGCCGCTACGCGGCGGGCGACAGGCTGGTCGGGGAGATCATCATGGATGAGGCCGGCCGTTTTCCCAACGAGGCCCTGCGCCAGGTCTTGAGAACGCAGAGCCCACACGTCGATCGGCTGATGGCGTCGGTCGCCGCCGAGTACATGGCCGAGCTGGAGCTGATGCGACGCTCGCCGTCCCAGCGCCTGGCCGAACGAGTCAAGCGGCTGCTCGCTGACGATGAGTCCTTTGACTCGGAAGGCCTCGATTATGAATTCGAGGCTTGGCATTTGGGTCTGATCGTCACGGGCGCCAAATCCGACGCAGCGGCTCGGACCTTGGCGGCTGAAGTGAGCCGCGAGGCGCTCGTCGTCAAACGCAGCGAAGAAACCACCTGGGCCTGGCTAGGGGGCCGGGAGCGGCTTGAAGTCGGGGAGGTTGAGAGCTTCTTAGTGGCTGGGGCGCTTGGCGATGTGGCCCTTGCGCTTGGTGAGCCACGCTGGGGCCCTGACGGGTGGCGCCTTACCCACCACGAGGCACAGGCCGCGCAGCAGGTGATGCTGCGCCGTCCACGGCCATTGATCCAGGCAAGCAAGGTGATTCTGCTTGCAGCGGTGCTCCGCGACGAACCGCTGGCCAGGTCGTTGCGGCAGACCTACCTCACTCCGCTTGACGACCACGGTGACTCGGGCATCGTCCTGCGGGAGACCCTGCGGGCTTACTTCGCG
>JAJKHV010000182.1 GCA_021154855.1 Solirubrobacterales bacterium | reverse complement strand
GCCGCGAGCGCAGGCCGGTTCCCCCTAGGCGAGCGTTTGAGGCCCCAGCGAACGAGGACTCCGTACGTCAGCCCCACGACGACGACTCCGGTGACGATGACGAATGCGAGGACGCCGAGGGCCACCCCCCAGCCCTCCCAGTCGTTGAGGAGCAGCCCGGCGGTGAAATGGACCGTCTCGACAACTGCAAAGACCGCGATACCCCACTTCAGCCAGAGCCGACCACTTGGGCCGGAAGCCGGTCGCGCAGCGGCTTCATGTGTGACTGCCATCATGCTTTTCTCCTTACGCCGATACTAGGGAACGCTCGGAACGTCCGTCCGCTCGCACATCAGCGGCTCGCGTGGTTCCGAGGCTCACGGGAGGCAGCTCCCAAGGTCGAACGAGATCAGCTCTCCATTCCGGAAGCGCTCGACGAGCCTGATGCTGTCCGCGACGCCGCCGCCTCGCTTCACGATTTGCAGCATGTGAGTGGCCGTTATCAGCTCGGTCCCCGTGTTCGAGTTGGATGCACCTCCGAACCAGATGGCTCCCGTCAGCGAGTAGACGTTGCCGGCGGCGTCCTCAAGAAAGACGTACCTCGGCACCTCGGTCACGGTGAAGCTCGTATTACCGGAAGCGGCGACCGTCTCGTGCAGCACCGTTTCGATCGTCCCGGAGGTGATTGTGTAGACGTTGTCCGGGCACGGCAGGACACCGCCGGTGATGTTCTCGGTGAAGTGTTGGGCCGGACTGCTCGCCAGGGCTGACATCGGCGCCAGCAGTGCGAGAGTGGAGATGAGTAGTGCGAGGCGTTTCACTGCTCCATCCTTTCGTTGACGTTGGACAAATCTGTCTTGGACGAAGCTAAGAGCGACCGGCCGCGGGCGCATCGCCGTCTCGCCCGATCTTTTCTCGCTCTCGCGAGCGACCTTTCGTCGCGCGCAATCGCTCGCGCGGCCGATGTGAACCCCGCACGCGTGCGTTACCTTGCGGGCATGGCTCTCACTCGGCTTGTGCGGAGCCGCTCTGATCTACTGCTCGCGCTAGGCCTGACCGTCATCGGGCAGGCTGAGATCTGGTTGCGGAAGCCCGAGGACCACCGCGCTGTGTACGCGGCCCTCGCCCTTCTGGTCACAATGGCGCTCGCGTGGCGCGTACGGGCGCCGCTGGCCGCGCTCGTGGTCGTGGCGGGGGTGTTCCTCCCGGCGGCGATCCTCTTCCCGCTGTCCGGAGAGTCTGCATTCGCCGTCCCGGTGGCAGTGCTCATCGCGATCTACTCGGTTGGCGCGCACACCGGCGGCTGGCAGGCGGCCGCCGGCCTGCTCGCGACGATCGCGGTGGTGTTCGCCATCACGGCACTCGATCCCGAGAATGCGAGCCCCGGGAGCTACATCTTCATGCTGTTCGTGGTTGGCGGGCCGTGGCTGGCGGGTCGCGCGATCCGGCACCGGCGGCTCAGCGAGCGGCTCCTCGAGGAGCGGGCGGTGACGGCGGAACGCGGGCGCGAGCAGAAGGCTCGAGCGGCTGTTGCCGAGGAGAGAGCCAGGATCGCCCGCGAGCTCCACGACATCGTCGCCCACGCGATCAGCGTCATCGTCGTCCAGGCCCGCGGCGGACGGAAGTCGCTCGCCACGGCGCCGGGGGAGGCGCTTGAAGCCTTCGACTCGATCGAGGCGACCGGCCGCGAGGCGCTCGCTGAGATGCGGCGCCTCCTCGGGATGCTACGGAAGGACGACAGGGAGTTCCAACTCGCCCCACAGCCGAGCCTCCGCCACCTGGACGCGCTGGTCGCGCAAGTCAGGGAGGCCGGGCTCCCCGTCGAGCTATGCGTTGAGGGCGAGCCGATCGTCCTGCCGCCCGGCGTGGATCTCTCTGCATACCGGATCATCCAGGAGGCGCTGACGAACGCGCTCAAGCACGCAGGTCCGGCGACTGCCCGGGTTGCCGTCCGTTACTGGGCCGAAGACTTGGAGGTCGAAGTCACGGACACCGGGCGCGGCCCAGGCGATGGCGACGGAGCCGGCCACGGGCTCCTGGGTATGCGCGAGCGGGTGACTCTTTTCGGGGGAGAGCTCCGAGCGGGTCACGGTCGCGAGGGGTTCGCCGTTCATGCACGACTCCCGTTGGCCTCGGAGCGACCGTGAGCGTTCGGGTGCTCCTCGCTGACGACGAACGTCTCGTCCGCACCGGCTTCCGCATGATCCTCAAGGGTGAGGCCGACCTGGACGTGATCGGCGAGGCCGGTGACGGCCTCGAGGTGATCCGGGTCATCGAGGAGCTGCGGCCCGACGTCGTCCTGATGGACATCCGGATGCCGAATCTCGACGGTCTCGAGGCGACCCGGAGGATCCTTGCCGGGCCGGAACCACATCCGCGCATCGTCGTCCTAACGACCTTCGACCTCGACGAGTACGTCTACGAAGCGCTGCGAGCGGGAGCGAGCGGCTTCCTTCTCAAAGACGCACCCGAGCACCAGCTCGTGGCCGCGATCCGCATCGCTGCCGACGGCGGGGCCATGTTCTCGCCCGCGGTCACCCGCCGCCTTATCGAAGAGTTCTCTAGCCGGGTCTCCGCGCTGGAGCCACCGCAGGCGCTCGCGGAGCTAACGCCACGCGAGCGAGAGGTGCTGCAGCTGCTCGCCCGTGGGCGCTCGAATCAGGAGATCGCCGCCGAGCTCGTCGTCAGCGAGCACACGGCGAAGACACACGTCGCGCACATCCTTTCCAAGCTCGGCCTTCGCGATCGCATCCAGGCCGTAGTCCTCGCCTACGAGACGGGGCTCGTGCAGCCAGGCGAGACCGAGAACCCGGGAACCTCGGCGAGCCTGTAACCAACGCGAAACCCTGGCTCGCCACGAGCGGCGTTCCGAGACCCGAAAAAGGGGGGGTACGCGCGTCCACGCGCGAACTTCTGAGGCACTGCCATCGCCGTTCTAGGAGTCCCAAACGAATTCAGAACCTCAGGGGGTAGGGTGGCTCTGGGGGTGGGGGGTGGCCCGAGCTCCGACGACTTTCAGGCGCGACACAACGCCCATTGCGACGGGCACCTATAGCCTCGCTCAAGGCTTCCAGGCCAGAGCGTTTCGTTACCCCCCGCGTTACCGCGCTACTCGCGACCCCGCTCGGGGTGCGCGGTCTAGGCCGGCATGGGGGAGCAATGATCCCCGCTACTAGGTTCTCTCGCGGGCGTGAGCGCGCGTGCGTAGAGATTCAGGAGGGCGGCCTGGGCGCGCCGGCCGCCCGGCGGTTGCGAACGGGCGGCAGAAAGAAGATGCTCTGACGATGCTCCGCTCCCGAATCACCTGGGTTATCGGGGCGGTGGTTTTATTGATCGCCGTCGCCGCTGTCCATGCGCTTCGCTCCCCGGACCAGGAGGCAAATGCCTCGGCAACCACGGCTGCAACGACCGCCCCGTTTTCGCCGACGACCACGGTTGTCACAGTTATCGACGCCGGGAAGGAAGGCCCGCCCACCGTGAAGGAGCAGAAACAAGACGACGTGGTGGACGAAGCGGGCAACCCCCTGCCCGCCTGCAGCCGGGAGCAGCTCACAGTGAGCCTCTTTCCTCTTCGTGACGATGAAGGCAATGGCTTCACCGGGCCGCTCGCGGTGCGGCCCATCGATGATTGTCGCGAGGACTATCCTTATTTTCGAATCGCCCTCCGGGACACTCGGGGTGAGCAATTGCTTGTTTGGAGCGGGCGACTTTTCTACGTCCCCGACAGTTGGGACCATCGGAGCATCGCCCGTTATGGGCCGGTCCCCTGTCAGCCGTGGGAGGAGTTCCCCGCGTTCGTGACGGTCGGCTACGGGCCCTCTCCGGAGGGCCATGTGTTCCGCAGCGAGGTCCGTTGCGAATAACGGCGGAAGCCGGATGGCCGGGTGACGCCGTTTTTTTAGTAGGGACCATGGAGACACCGCGCCCGGGGGTAGGGGGCCGGCCCAGGGGGTGGTCGGTGCGGGTCCGAAATCGTAGTTTTGCGTGGCGCGATAACTACCGATTTCAGGAGGGCGCGAGCTAGCCACTAGAAGCCGAGCAGGGTTGCCCTCTCTGCCGGCAGCCTTTGTACCGGGAGCTTGTACCCGTAGAGCTAGCTCTCCTGCCTCATGTCCTGTGGTTTCTCGGGCGCGAGCGCACGCGCGTGGACACTCAGGGGGCTGGCTCCCCCCATCATGGAGTCCCTCGCACTCTCCGTCGTTGAGGGGGTACGGGCCCCCGCTGCTCCTAGGGTGGCGGTCGAGCCGTCTAGTCGCCTGCACCGTCGCCCGACATGTCGATCTCCCATCGCGCGCCATCGTCGGATGGGTCACAAGCTTCAACGCCTTTTGCCTACCTCATCGGAGCGCTCATGAGGACGACTCGAAGCCACGCGAGAGGGGCCGCAGTTCCTCGTGCGCAGGCGTCGTGGCAGGGGTGGTTTGTGGGCTTTCACCCTTGCGACTCGTGCCGCAGCCCGCTCGACGACTTCGAGAATGCCGGGGTCTTCAGGCGCCCACCGCCACGCCGTCGACGTCAACAGTCACGTGATGCCTTTGGCACGCCATAAACACCTTGGGCCATGTCAGCCAAGGGAGCTATGCGGGCAACTTGAATTGTCCCATCCGGTCGACCAATGACGGGATGGTCATAAGAGACGAATCGCTGAACGGCAAGAATGTGCGCGTTTGACTCTCTGAACCATCGAACCCCACGCGCTCCCGAGAAGATGGCGTATGCGACTCGACAGGCGGCTCGGTCGGGAGGCAAGCGAACGAGAACAGGGTGACCCGGGAGGTACCACCCGATCGGAACCGTCAGGTCACGTGGTCGCTCAGCGGCGACAACGATGGAGTCTTGCCCCCCCGTCCATCCCTGTCGGACGAGCGCGCGCGAGAGCTCCCTGGAGTCCACACGGCCTAGCGTAAGCTGGACTGCAGCCGCTCCTGCGAGCGCGGCAGCGGTACCGATCATGGCGGTCGGCGTGATCGCTCCCTTCGGGAGCATTGAAGTGCCTGCAGCAGCGAGAAGCGCGAGAAAAGGAGCCGCGACAAGAAGGTTCCTTTCCGTGAAAATCGGCGAACCGAGCGCCCATACCGCGCCTGCCGCAACGATCGGGAACACACCCAACGCAATTAACATTCGGCCCATCGGCCTCCGGCTAACCGCGACACAACCTGCCACAACCGCGGCAAGGACACCCAGGCGAGCGAGTCCGAACAGCGCACCGTCAGCTCCGAAGAAGAGCGAGCCCGGTAAAACAGCAACCCGAGTGGCGTCGAAGGCGCCAATCCAGCTGAAACGGCCGTTTCCGAGCTGATGCAGGAAGGCTGGGATCCAAATCGCGAACCCTAGCGTCCCAGCTGCGATAGCCAGTGCTATTGGGAGAACGCTGTTCGCGCCCCACAATGCTTCTAGCGCGAGCCAGACGAACGCCGCTGCGACAAGGAAGAAAAAGAAGTAGTGCGTTAGGGTCCCAGCGCAAACTACAAAGCCGAGGCCGAGCAGCTTCATTGGGCTCGGATTGGACATGTTCTTTGCAAGCAGTAGCGCGAACAATACGGCCAAAAGGAGGACGACTCCGTATGCTCGCAATTCGGCGGCATAGCTGAGCGGTGTCGTTCCCAGCGCAAGTAGAGTTCCGGCAAATGCCGCCGGGGCAGATGGGAGAAAGCGCTTCGCTTCCTTCGTCGTAAGCGCGACCGCCACCGCGCTACAGACCACAGAGAGCAGCCGAAGCCGCTCCACTGGAAATACAGCAGATCCTCCAGTCAACGCATGGTCAGCTCGCCCCAGCGCCCAGGTAATTGCGTACCACATCGGCGGAGTCGACTCCGTATGACGCACAGCCATAATGACGTCTGAGAAGCTCGACTGCGTAACGATTCGAGCTGAGGCAACCTCGTCAAGGTCGAGCGAATGGAGCAATGCCCCCGGGAGAGCCGCGACGGCGGAAAGGGTTGCGATCGCGAACGGCAGCAACCAGCCGCCGGATAAGCCGAAGACGCTACTCGCCCTCGCTCGCTCGGACGTACTCGAACCCCTTCCGTCAGAACTAAGTTCGACTCATATCGCACGAAGACAGGGGGTTCAAGCTAAAGCCCGAAGTCGAGGCGGATCGCGGTGTCCAGAGCCGGCGGTTCCCTCATGAGTGCCTCGCGCTACATCCTCGCGAGCAAACTGGATTTCAGATCGTTACGATCTGCACGTGAGCCGGGAGTTCCGGTTGCGCGGGGCGAGAGCATTCCGAAGGGCGCGTCGAGTCTCCGGATTGATGTCACCCCGGTACCGGGTGCTCCCGAACTTCCTCCTGATCGGCGCGCAGCGATCAGGCACCACATCCCTCTACCAAGCCCTGCGCCGTCATCCTCAGATCGCCGGCCCGATTGTCAAGGAGGTGCACTTCTTCGACCATCAGTATTGGCGCGGCGTCGACTGGTATGGCTCTTACTTCCCCGTGGTGGCTGCCCGGGAGCGGGCTCGACGCCGAGGAAGCGACCTCCTCGCCGGAGAAGCAACGCCCTATTACCTCTTCCATCCAGGCGTGCCGGCGCGGGTAGCGGAGACGATCCCCGCCGTGCTGCTGATCACGATCCTTCGCAACCCGGTCGACAGGGCGTACTCGCACTACCGAAAGATGGTGCAGAGGAAGATCGAGCCACTTTCGTTCGAGAACGCTCTCGTCGCCGAGGAGTCGCGTCTGGCCGGAGAGGAGGAGCGACTCCTGGCCGACCCGCGCTACAGGAGCTTTCACCATCGCCACCACGCCTATGTCTCACGCGGACTCTATGCAGACCAAATTGCACGTTGGCTTGCGCTTTTTCCTCGGAAGCACCTGCTCGTGCTGAGGGCGGAGGACTTTTTCACGAGGCCTGCAGACGTCTACAAGCGGACGTTGTCATTTCTTGAGCTCGACCCGTTTGATCCTGGTGAATACAGCGCTGGGAACTCGGGGTCCTACGATCCGCTCGACAAGGAGGTCCGGGCCAATCTCGAACGACGATTCGCAGAGCCGAACGCTCACCTGAGCCGGCTACTCGGCTGTGAATCCTGGTGGCCTGCGACGCCCGCGCGACGTTAACGGCGCCGTTCTAGGAGTCCCAAGCCAATTCAGAACCTCAGGGGGGTAGGGGTGGCCCAGGAGTGGGGGTGGCTCCAAGCTCCGACGACCTTCAGGCGCGACACCACGCCCTTTCCTATAGGGGGGTGCCCTGGGAAGGCAGGATGGTTCGGGTTCTGCGAGCGGCTTCTAGACGTTCATTCACCCTCGTAGGCACAGGGTTGTCTTCTCACCGAACTTTTGCTCCGACCCTTCTGCCGAAACCCATGACGTACCCCAGCTTTCGGGGGTGCGAACGCAGCGCACGGAGTTCCGCTCTTGCCCTTCCGCGCAGGCCTGCCCGCGGATTGAAGGGGTAGTCGAGCAGGCGAGGTGCCATTCGATCGATGAGGTCGATCTGATGCCGCCCGCGCGCACGCCCCTCGGCCCGGACATGAAGCAGGGTTCCAATCACATCTTCGCTGTTCGCAATGTGGAGGCTCGTCAACTCGGCTGCATCGAGTCCTTGCTCCAAGGAGGTCATCCAGCCTCCCAGCCGCTGCTCGTAGTAGAACTGGTCGCGCCAATCAACATCTCGCCAACGGTGCTCGAGAAAGCTGTGAGCCCAGTCTCGAACGCCTTGCCAATGGGCTTCCGAGCCCATGTAGAGGCGCTCGAACTCAAATGCCTGTGCAACCACGCGTACGAGCTCCTCTTGACTGTCAGGCTCCAACTTCGGAAGCTTGCGATGGTAGTAGTTGCGACCCACTTCGAAGACGCCGCCCCCGAGGACGACGGGGTTTGCGCCCAGCGTTTCCCACTGTCCTTCAGCCAGAGCGTCGCGATCGAGGCTGACCGAGTGGCCAGCGCAGTGTCGGTCATAGAGGTCGGCTCTCTCGGGGGAGAAAGTGTGCCGAGCGGTGAAGTGATGCTCAACCCCCGACGCGTCGGCAAGGAGTGGGGGTATCACTTTGTCACCCGTGGACGTGCTCGAAAAGGTGAGCGTGAAGGTCTTGAATGGAATGTCCGCGCGAAGCGCGGCTGCCAGCACGACGCGCGAATCCATACCTCCCGTGAGCGCAACCCATAGTTCCCCGCCCAACCTCTCGCTCAAATCTCGAAGGGCCGACAGTAACCGGCCCTCGAGAAAATCAAGGGTTTCGACGTAAGAATGCTGCCGGGAGGTGGCCAACGCGAGTCGCGAATCGTGGACGAGCGGGCTTTCGAGTTGATTGAGCGCGATCGCCTCAGTGGGCAAGAGACGCCGAATTCCCTTCGTGCGCGAGGCGGGCGGCGGATACCAGTCCATCCCTTTACCTCGAGTGAGCGGGGGCGAAAACTCCTTCAGGGCCAAGCCGTTCAGGTCGGCAAGAAGCGAGGGGCTGCTCGAGATCCAGAGGCCAGCCAGGTCGCCGCGATCAATAGAACGATAGAAGCAACCGAGTAAGCCGGCTGCGTCCATCTGAAGACGCTCGCGGCTGAGCAAGATCCACCTTCCGGCCCATGAGGCTGTTGCCTGCCTGACCGCACCGGTTTTCAGCGCTCCAATCTGTTCAAGGGGTGCTTTTTCGCCCGGCCGAGTCTGCAGCGCGACTCCGAGGAGCATCCACCTGTTGTCCTCCGCGTCTACCGTCTCGCCAACCGAAAGATCCGGGGCGAAGGAGACCCAGACACCTTCAAGCGGGAGCGCTAGCCACGTTGGGACCTCCAAAGGTCGGGGGCCTACCACAAACTGCCGCGCGTGCAGTCGAGCCATTGGTGCAGTTTCGGCTTTCCGACGAGCTCTCTTTAGAAGGGCTGACCCGCATCGTGAAGTGAAGGAGATCCTGCGGGAGAAAATCGTCTTAGCCGGCAGCGGGGTCGGCGACTAGTCAATCTTCAATATCTACGCAGGTCCTACCGCGCCGGATAAAGGGACCCGAACCGAATCGTCGAGTCGCGGGCGTACTGGGTCGCCTAGGGAGGGGCAGGATGGGGCTTGGGATCGCGCTTTTTGCGAAGGTCGATAACTCGAAATTGCAGGACGGCGCGAGCTAGGCACTAGAAACTAAGCGGGATTGCCGCTCGTGCCGGCAGGCTTTGTACCGGGAGCCTGTACCCGTTCGAGTTCGTGCTTACGTCCTGCTCGTGTTCCTTGTGGTTGCCCTCGGGCGCGCGCGCGTAGAGAGTCAGGAGGGTGGCGCGGTCCGCACCCCACTGCTCGCAACCCCGCTCAGGGTGCGCGGTCTAGGCCGGCATGGGGGAGCAAGGATCCCCGCTATTAGGTTCCCTCTCAGGCGCGAGCTCGCGTG
>JAJKHV010000181.1 GCA_021154855.1 Solirubrobacterales bacterium | reverse complement strand
CGGCCAGATCTTCGGCCTGCCAGGTGATTTGACCGGCTGAGCAGGCGAGTAGGTGTTGGAGCTGGTTTGGCTCGAAGACGTCGCCCACTACGAAGGCACGCGAGTGCTCGCGTACTCGGCGGCACAGCGCTTGCGTTTGCTCGTCATTCAGTTGATTCAGGGCGAGGACGGCGATTACCAGGTCCCAGGGGCCGTCGGGCAGGGGGTCCTCCATGCGGGCCAGCTGGACGTCGTCGTAGGACTGGCGGGCGCGGAAGACCATGTCAGGGCTGGCGTCGAGGCCGATCACCCAGGCGTCTGGGTAGGCCTCGATCAGGCGGCGGGTGGTCTCGCCGGTCCCCATGCCCAGCTCGAGCACCCGCTGCGGCGCGAACGGGACCGCCGCTATCGCCTGCTCCTGGAGCTCGTCGTAGCGGGGGATCTGCGAGCGGATTCGCTCCAGATAGACCTCTGGTGTCCAGTCGAATTGACCCATTCCGTAATCTCGTCGGAAGGCCATCGTAAGCCCGGCTCAAGCGGAGGGAGAGTCCATGGCACACGCAACGACCATCATTGACCTCGGACGCCTCTTGCTGTCCCACGGCGAAGGGCGCCGACTCGAGCTGCCCGTGCATCTGGAGCCGCTGGAATTGGCGGGCCAGGCTTATGCCGTCGCACCCGATTCGGTGGCTGTCCGTCTCGACGTCTCGCGGCCCAGCGGAGGCTACGCCTTCCGGCTGCGCTTTCCGCTCCGCATCGAAGGGCCCTGCATGCGCTGCTTGGAAGGAGCCGCCCTAGAGACTGACGTCGACGCCCGAGAGGTTGCCCAGGACAACACTGACGACGAGGAGCTGCGCAGCCCCTACGTCGAGAACGAGGAGCTCGATCTCGGCCGCTGGGCCCACGACGCCGCGGTCCTCACCATCCCAACCCGCTTCCTCTGTCGCCCCGACTGCGCCGGGCTCTGTGCTGACTGCGGAGAGTCCCTCAACGATGCTGATCCAGCCGATCACGAACACGATTCCGGTGTTGACCCAAGGTGGGCCAAGCTCGGGGAGCTGAAGCTGGACTAGCTGGGTATTGAGTGGGGAGGGTCGGGCACCCCTCCCAAAACACTCGAGCGAGGCTCCTGCCGAGCGTTTTGGGAGGGGTGCCCGACCCTCCCTCGACCCGCTACCATGCCCCGCTCATGGCCGTCCCAAAGAAGAGAACTTCGAGTGCGCGTCGCGACAAGCGGCGGGCGAATCACAAGGCCGGCAAGGCGCGTTTGAATCAGTGCCCCCGCTGCCACAGCCCGCGACTGCCTCACCGCGTCTGTCCTACCTGTGGCACCTACGCCGGGCGTGAGGTCATCAAGCACACGGTCGCCGAGCCTTCGGCGACGCCCACCGACTCGGAGTAGAGCTTGGGGCGCGGGCCGACCGTCGCCCTTGATGGCTTCGGGGCTGAGCAGGGATTCGAGGTTCTTGCAGCCGGCGTGCGGTTGGCAGCAGGCGATGGGATCGACGTTCGCGTCTTCGGCCCGCCGCCGGAGCTTGGCTTGGATGGCGTCGATGGCATCGAGGTCGTCCCCACTTCCGAGTGGATCGGCAACGAGGAGGACGCTGTCGCCGCGGTTCGTGCCAAGAAAGAGGCCTCCGTCGTCCGCGCTGCTGCCGATGTCGCCGAGGGTCGCTCCGATGCGTTGGTAAGTGCCGGCTCGACCGGCGCCGCCATGGCCGCCGCGACCTTCGGCCTGCGCCGGCTGAAAGGCGTGCAGCGGCCCGCCCTTGCCGTGCAGTTGCCGGTGCCGGGCAAGCGGGTGCTCTTTCTCGACGTTGGGGCCAACGTCGAGGTGCGCGCGCAGCACCTCG
Source organism: Solirubrobacterales bacterium (assembly GCA_021154855.1). Taxonomy (GTDB): domain Bacteria; phylum Actinomycetota; class Thermoleophilia; order Solirubrobacterales; family 70-9; genus VRUE01. The sequence goes on along the minus strand of JAJKHV010000181.1, from coordinate 8,079 downwards.
TCCAGTTCGCCTTCCTCGGCGCCGCCTTCAGCGCCGCCGTGCTCGGGGTCGAGCGCCCGCGCGTGGGCCTGCTATCGGTCGGTGAGGAGGCGGGCAAGGGGCGTGAGGAAGTGGTCGCCGCGCACGCCGTCCTTTCCGCTGCGCCGGGGATCGATTTTGTCGGCAACGTCGAGGGGCGCGATTTGCCGATCGGCGTCGCCGACGTCGTCGTCACCGACGGTTTCACCGGCAACGTTGCGCTGAAGCTGATGGAGGGCACCGCGAAGACCGTTACCGGAGCGATCCGCGACGCGGCTCGCTCGAATCCGCTGGCGGCGCTGGGCGGGTTGCTGATGCGCCCCGCCCTCGGGGGGGTGCGCCGCGAGCTGCACCCGGACACGACCGGCGGCGCGATTCTGCTCGGCCTGCGCGGCATCGCCGTGGTGGCCCACGGCAGCTCCGGCGCCGCGGGGATCGCCAATGCCGTGCGCCTGGCGGCACGCTGCGTAGAGGCCGGCGCGGTCGATCGCACCGCGGCCCTGCTGCAGGAGGGCGGCGCCGGTCGCGGCGAGCTCGCCGGGGACCGTGCCGAGCGGGGTGGGGCGTGATAGGAACCCGGCTATGAGCGCTGCAATCGGCACGGCGATCGCCGGTTATTCAAATCCGTGGCGATTGGAACGCACGAGGGGGGTCCTGCGTTGACGCACGAGGAAGTCTTGACCCTGGTCCGCGAGCACCTCGCCGAGGAGCTCGAGGTCGACGCCGCCAAGATCGGCGAGGGCAGCCGCTTCAAGGAGGATCTCGACGCCGATTCGCTTGACCTCTACGAGCTGGTGATGGAGCTGGAGGACACCTACGGGGTCGCGGTCTCCGAGGAGCAGGCGGCGAAGATCACGACCGTCGGCGACGCGGTGGCGTTCGTTCTCGAGCACGCGCCGGCGTGAGTGCCGCGGCGCTCTCCGAGCTGATTCGGGAGCTCCCCGACGATCTGCGCCGCCAGGCGTTGACCCACTCGTCGTGGACCGAGGACCGGGCTGAGTCCTACGAGCGCCTCGCCTACCTCGGCGACAGCGTCCTCGCTCTGGCTGTCGCGGGTCACCTGATCGATCACTTCACCGGTGTCGACGCCGGCGGGCTGACCAAGGTTCACAACCAGGCGGTCAGCGGCGTTTCCTGTGCCGAGGTCGGCCGCGAACTCGGCGTGCCGGCGATGTTGCACGAAAACGAGCCGGAGGAGATGCCGGTGGGAATACCCGCCGAGGTCCTGTTGAGCGGTGAGCGTCCACTGCCGGAGGCGACGGAGGCGCTGATCGGCGCCTGCTTTTTAGCGTTCGGCTTCGAGCGCGTTGCGGGCGCCGTGGCCGCCGCCTTCGAGCCGCGGATCGAGCATGCGAGCGAGACCAGGATCGACTTCAAGTCGGCGCTGCAAGAGCTGTTGGCGCGCCGTCGCGCCCGCGTAAGCTACGAGGTCAGCGCAGAATCAGGGCCGCCGCACCGGCGCCGCTTCGAGGTGGCGGCGGTCGTCGACTCCAAGCGGATCGGCGAGGGAGTGGGCCGCAGCAAGAAGGCGGCCGAGCAAGCCGCGGCTGAGCAGGCGCTGAAGCGCTTGGGAGGCTAGATGACCGAGGCCCATTTGACGCACCCACGGATGACACCCCTGGCGCCGCGCTGGATCGCCACCCACCGCCTCATGCGTAGCACCGCTACGCGCCGCGGCCGCGTGCGGCGCCCAGCTTGGCCGGTCGCGCCCCCGTGTGCACGTCAAATAGGCCTCAGTCATCTGAATATGGCGTTGCGTCCGACCCAACAGAGAGCCTTGGCGAGCGCGGGATCGAGAGACCCGCGCGGGAGAAATCACGCGTGTATCTGAGATCGATCGAAATGAAGGGGTTCAAGTCGTTCCCCGAGCGGGCGAGGCTCGAGTTCTCGCCTGGCGTCAGCGTGATCGTCGGCCCCAACGGCTCGGGCAAGTCGAACATCACCGACGCAGTGCTCTGGGCGCTGGGCGAGCAGAGCCCGGGGGCGATCCGCGGCGCCTCGATGCAGGACGTGATCTCGGCCGGTGGCAAGGGCATCGGCCAGCGCCGCGCCGCCGAAGTCGAGGTGGTGATCGACAACTCCGAGGGCCGGGCCGCGACCGAGCTCTCCGAAGTCGCCGTCAAGCGCACCCTTGATCGCTCCGGCGAGGGCTCCTACCGACTCAACGGCGCCCGCTGTCGCCTCGTCGACGTCAGCGAGGTGCTCTCCGACACCAACCTCGGCCGCGAGATGCACTCCGTGATCAGTCAGGGCCGGGTCGAGTCGATCGTCCACTCCAAGCCGCGTGAGCGCCGCCTTCTGGTCGAGGAGGCCGCCGGCCTCGGCAAGCACCGCAAGCGCCGCCGCCGCTCCGAGCTGAAGCTGCGTGCGGCGCGGGACAACCTCGATCGCGCCCTCGACCTCGAGCGCGAGGCGCGTGCCCGCCTGCGGCCCCTGAAGCGCCAGGCCCAGGCCGCCGAGCTCGGCGCAAGGATCGAGCGCGAGGAACTGGGGCTGCGCGGTCAGATCGTGGCCGAGGAGCTGCGTTTTGGAGCCGACCGGGCCGCGGCGGCCGAGAAGGCCGCAGGGGAGGCCCGCGCGCAGCGCACCGCGATCGAGAAGCGCCTGGCCGAGGTGAGTGAGAAGCGCCGCGCCGCCGAGGAGCGCTTCGCTGCCCGCGACCGCGATCGCACTCAGGCCTGGGGCGTGCTGACCAAGCTGCGCGGCGAGCAGCAGCGCGTCGCGATCCGCGCGTCCGGCCTCGGTGACCGCGAGGGCGAGCTTTTCGGTGCGCTGGAGTCGCTGCGCGCTGAGCTCGGCCCGCTGACCCTGGACGTCGCCGGTTCTGCCGCCCCCGGCGAACGGGTGCGCAAACTCGAAGAGGAGTTGGGCGAGATCGATGCTGGCCTCGCCGGTGCCGGCGAGGGCCTTGCCCGGGCGCGTTCGTCCGACGCGAGCGAGGCCGCCCGCGAGGCCGCCCTGGGGGCCGTACGCAGCGGCGCCGAACGCTCCTCCCGCCACGCCCGTCGGGCGGAGGGACTGCTCGGCGAGCGCCACCGCGAGGTCCTGCGCCAGCGGCTCAGCGCCGGTGAGGAGCTGCTCGATGACGTTCGGGCCGCGGCGACCGCGGCGACCGCGGCGGAGGCGGCGATCCGCGCCCGCGTCGAGCGGATCGAGCAGCGCGTCGTCGGCGGCGAGGGCGACGGCGACGAGATCGCCGATGAGATGCGGGCCTGCTCGCAGCGCGAGTACGAGCTGCAGGCGGAGATGACCGCCGCCTCGGACCGGCTGACCGAGGTCGAGGTCGAGGCCGCCCACCTCGGCGACCGCCGCGCCGAGGCGGCCAAGGAGCTGGCCTCGATCGCCGAGCGCCTCGGTGAAGAGGTGGCAGCGGCGGAGCAGCCGCTTGCCGACGAGGAGCGGGCGGAGATCGACCGCCGGCTCGAGCGGCTCGAGCGCCGTCGCGCCCAGATCGGCCCCGTCAACCCGCTCGCCGAGCGCGAGTACGAGGAGGCGCGCGAGCACGTCGAGTCGCTGCAGGCCCAGCGCGAGGACACCGAGCGGGGGATGCGGGAGCTGGAGGCGTTGATCCGCGACATCGACCGTGAGATCGAGCGCGCCTTCGAGCAGACCTTCGAGGCAACGGCGAAGAATTTCGAGGAGATGGTCGAGCACCTCTTTCCGGGCGGCCGCTGCCGCCTGCGCCGGGTCAGCCTTCATCCCGTCCGCGATGCCGAGGCGGAGAACGCCGAAGCGAGCGAGGAGGCGGTAACTGATGGGGAGGAAGAGCGCGAGGAGCTCGGCGTCGAGATCGAGGTCACGCCGGCCGGCAAGTCGACCCGCAAGCTCTCGCTGCTCTCCGGCGGCGAGAAGTCGCTGGTTGCGATCGCCTTCGTCTTCGCCGTCTTCCTCGCCAGGCCGTGCCCCTTCTACATCCTCGACGAGGTCGAGGCGGCCCTCGACGACGCCAACATCGACCGCTTCCTGCAGTTGATCCGGCGCTTCTCCGACCGTGCCCAGTTCGTCATCGTCACCCACCAGAAACGGACCATGGACGCCGCCGACGTGCTCTACGGCGTCAGCATGGGCGGCGACGGCGTCACCAAGGTCGTCTCCCGCAAGCTGCCGCGGGAAGTCGAGGAAGACGCTGGGGGCGGAGAGAACGCGGCGGCGCCCCCGCCCTTCGCCGGTCTGGCCAACGACGAGTCGAGTCAGGACGCCGATGAGGAACCGGCGCCCCCGGGCCTGATCGGCGAGCAGCCTCCCGCAGCCGAACCGCCTCGCGGATCCGTCGAAGCCGCGTAGTCGGCGCGAGGCGCGCGCTTACGGCCTATTGCGGGCAATGCACGTCCCTCGCTGGCCGCCGCCGCTTAAGGAAAAGAGAACTTCCGCGCGGGGGAGGGGCGCTAGGCTGTTTCGCGGGAAGGAAAGGAGGGGCTGTGGGACAACGCCATATGGACAGGCTGACGTCGTTTGACACGTCGTTCCTGGCCAACGAGAAGTCCAACGGGCACATGGCGATCGGCGCCGTGCTGGTCTGCGAGGGCGAGCCGCCCAGTCACGAGGAGTTCCTTGCCAGCATCCGCAGCCGCCTGCACCTGCTGCCGCGCTTGCGCCAGAGACTCGCGGTTCCGCCACTGCAGCTCGGCCGGCCCTTCTGGGTCGACCACCCCGAGTTCGACATTCACGATCATGTCCGCCGAACGGTTCTCGCCGCGCCCGGTAGCCAAGAGCAGTTCCACGAGGCTGTCGCCGAGACCTTTGCTCCGCCGCTGAACCGCTCGCGACCGCTTTGGGAGCTGAACCTGGTCGAGGGCCTCGAGCGCGACCGCTTCGCGATCGTCTACAAGACCCATCACGCCCTCGCCGATGGCATCTCGGTGGTCGACATCGGCGTCCTGCTCTTCGACGTCGAGCCGGTCAGCGGGCCGATCCCCGGGGGGGCGCCGTGGTCCCCGAAAACCCCGCCCTCGCGCCTCGGCCTGATCGGCCGCGCGTTCGTCGGGGTTGGGCAAACCGCCCGCCGCGGTGCCCGCTGGCTGCTTGCCGCCGTTCGCCACCCACGGCGGGCGAGCAGGCGCGCCGCAAACGGTGCCGCCGGCCTCTGGGAGGTCACCTGGAACCTCGCCAGGCCGGCGCCGAAGGTGCCGCTCAACACCGACATCTCGCCGCACCGCTGCTTCTACGGCACCCGCAGCGATCTGGACGAGTTCAAAAAGATCAAGAACGTTCTCGGCGGGACCGTCAACGACGTCTCCCTCGCCGTCGCCGCCGGCGCCTTGCGCAACTGGATGCTTGACCGCGATCTCGAGACCGACGGAATCGAGCTGCAGGCGCTTGTCCCGGTCTCGGTCCGGGCCGAGAACCAGCACGGCGAGCTGGGCAACATGCTGACCGCGATGCGGGGGCCGTTGCCGGTCGGAATCGAGGACCCGGTTGGGCGCCTGCAGCGGATCTCAGAGGCGATGGACGCACTGAAGTCCTCCAAGCAGCCCCTCGGCGCGGAAGCGATCTGGGGTCTCAACGACTGGTTCCGTGACTTCGCCCCGCCGCTGCTGCTCGGGCCGACCGCGGCGATCAACTTCTCGACCCGGCTTTTCAACCTGCTGGTCACCAACTTCCCCGGACCGCAGGTTCCCTTCTATGTGCGTGGCCGCGAGCTGGTCGAGGTCTATCCGGTTGGCTTCCTCGCCAAGCGCCATGCGCTGGCGATTGCGATCTTCAGCTACAACGGCTCGATCGGCTTCGGCCTGCTCGGCGACCGCGAATCGCTCGGCGACCTCGATCGGCTCGGCTCCTACATCGAGGGAGCCGTGGAGGAGCTCCGGGCCGCTGCCGGGATAGCCTCCCCGGATGGCAACCAGCTGGAAGGAGATCCTCGACCTGGGGTCGCGGACGGCGACGGAGGCCTCGTCCGAGGCTGAGTCGGAGGGCGAGCGCCGCGGCGTCTTCCGCCGCCTGCGCGAGAGCCTCTCCAAGAGCCGCAAAGCGCTGAGCGAGGAGATCTCGGCCAGCCTCTTCGATCGCATCGACGAGGAGACCTGGGAGCGACTGGAGGAGGCGCTGATCCTCGCTGACGCCGGAGCGACGACGACGGCCAAGGTGGTCGAACGCCTGGAGCACGAGGTCGAGGGCGGCAGCGTTGCCGCTGACGGCGAGGCGGTCCGCGGCCGCCTGATCGAGATCCTCGCCGAGGTCGCGGCGACCGCTCGCGCCCCGATCGACCTCAGCGGCGAGCCCGCCGTGCTGCTGATGGTCGGCGTCAACGGCACCGGCAAGACGACGACGATCGGCAAGATCGCCTGGCACCTCTCGAAGGAATTCGGGCTCTCGGTCGTCCTCGCCGCTGCAGACACCTACCGCGCCGCCGCCGCCGAGCAGCTCGCCGAGTGGGCCGACCGCGCCGGAGCGGAACTCGTACGCTCGGCGGAGGGTGGCGATCCGGGCGCGGTCGCCTTCGACGCGATCGCCGCCGCCCGCGCCCGCGGAGCCGACGTCGTCATTGTCGATACCGCCGGGCGCTTGCACACGCAGAGCAACCTGATGGACGAGCTGGCGAAGGTGCGCCGGGTGATCGCCAAGCAGCTGCCCGGCGCCCCCCACGAGACCCTGCTCTCGATCGACGCGACAACCGGGCAGAACGGCCTGCGCCAGGCCAAGGTCTTCGCCGAGGCCGCCGAGGTGGACGGCGTCGTCCTGACCAAGCTCGACGGCACCGCCAAGGGCGGCATCGTCCTCGCGATCGCCGCCGAGCTGAACATCCCGGTGAAGCTGATCGGCACTGGCGAGCAGCTCGAGGACCTGCGCCCCTTCGACCCGACCGACTTCGCCAACGCCCTCCTCGCCGAGTAGCCGCCGCCTGGGCCAGGTGACGCCGCCCAGGCCGGGTGAAACGTTTTGTCCCCCCAGTGGGGGGATTACGCGTTGCGCCAAGCGGGGCCATCTAAGCTGAGCACGTGTTCGATCAACTTTCAGACCGGCTGCAGGCGACGCTCTCCGATGTCCGCTCGCGGGGGAAGCTGAGTGAGGGAGACGTCGATGCAGCGATGCGGGAGATCCGCCTCGCCCTACTCGAGGCGGACGTCAACTTCAAAGTCGTTAAATCTTTCACAGCGACGCTGAAGGAGCGCTGCCTCGGCGCCGACGTGCTGAACAGCCTCGATCCAGGCCAGCAGGTGGTCAAGATCGTCAACGAGGAGCTGACCGGGCTGATGGGAGGGACCGGGCGTGAGCTGGCCTTCGCTTCCGCTGGTCCGACGGTGATCCTGATGGCCGGGCTGCAGGGCTCCGGCAAGACCACCGCCTGCGCCAAGCTCGCCCGCCACCTTGCGGAGTCCGGCAAGAAGAACGTCGCCCTTGCCGCCTGCGACGTCTACCGCCCCGCCGCCGTCGACCAGCTGGTCACGGTCGGCAAGCGGGCCGGCGCCCATGTCTACGAGAAAGGCACCGACGCCGACCCGGTTGAGATCGCCGCCTGGGCGCTCGACCGCGCCCGCGAAGAGAACCGCGACGTGCTGATCGTCGACACCGCCGGCCGTCTGCATGTCGACCAGGACCTGATGGACGAGCTGACCCGGATCCGCAAGCGGGTCAAGCCGCACGACGTGCTGCTCGTCGTCGACGCGATGACCGGCCAGGACGCCGTCGGAGTCGCGGAGTCCTTCGCCGAGGCGGCCGAGTTCGACGGCGTGGTGATGACCAAGCTCGACGGCGACGCCCGCGGTGGCGCCGCGCTCTCGGTCAAGGCGGTGACCGGCAAGCCGATCCTCTTCGCTTCGACCGGGGAGAAATTGGAGGCGTTTGACCGCTTCCATCCGGACCGCATGGCCTCGCGCATCCTTGGCATGGGCGATGTGCTCAGCCTGATCGAGAAAGCCGAGCAGCAGATCGACGAGAAGCAGGCGCTCGACCTCGAACAGAAGATGAAGAGCAACCAGTTCACGCTCGAGGATTTCCTGCAGCAGTTGAAGCAAGTGCGAAAAATGGGGCCGATCAGCGGCCTGCTCGGGATGCTGCCGGGCATGGGGGCGATGAAGCAGCTGAAGAACGCCGACGTCGACGAGCGCGAGCTCGACCGGGTCG
>JAJKHV010000180.1 GCA_021154855.1 Solirubrobacterales bacterium | reverse complement strand
TCGGCCAGATCGGCCGCGTCGGCATCGCCGCCGTAGGCATCGGCGATTCCTCCCTCGTCGGTTATGTCGGTACGGACCTGCTGAGCGAAGAACTGGGTCTGAGCAAGCCCAAGGGCTTCCCTGTCTGCATCGTTGGCTGCGCCGTAGCGCCAGACCGCGATACCGACCGCGAGGGCGACCAGAATCACAAGCGCGGTGACCGCGACCGCTATCCGCTTTGCGGGCCCCTGGAGTCGCGTGTCCACGAGGTCGGCATCGTAGTCGCGGTCCCCGACGTTTCCGCCGGCTGCGCCGGATTACGGACGGAGATCTGAGCCCTATGCGCCGGCGGCGATCTCGTAAGTGGTGTCCGAGCGCCGCTTTGCCGCATACATCGCCTTGTCCGCTCGCTCGAGCAGGCCCTCGGGCCGCTCGCCGCTCTCGCCGAGCGCGATTCCGATGCTGGGGGTGAGCGAGACCTCCTCTCCCTCGAGGCCGGCCGGGCTGCGCACGGCCTCGGTCAGTCGCTCGGCGATGTCGGCGGCTTCCTCCGGCCCGCCGACCTCCCGCACCAGGACGGTGAACTCGTCCCCGCCAAAGCGGCTGACCGTGTCGCCGGGGCGAACCCAGGAGAGCAGGCGCCCCGCCATGTCGCGCAGCAGGGCGTCTCCAGCCAGGTGCCCAAGCCGGTCGTTGACCGCCTTGAAACCGTCCAGATCGAGGAAGAAGATTCCGACGAACGACTCCTGGCGCTCGCTTTGGGCCAGCGCGTAGGTCAGGCGGTCGATGAAGAGCATGCGATTGGGCAAGCCGGTGAGCGCATCGTGCAGGGCGCGGTGGGCGAGCTGCTGCTCCGAGCGGCCACGCTCGATCGCAAAGCGGACCGCACGACAGAGCTGGGCGCTGTCCATCTGGCCCTTCATCAGGTAATCCTGGGCTCCGGCCTGGACCGCCTTGATCCCACGCCCGGCGTCGTTGTCGGCCGTGACGACCACAACCGGCGCCTCCGGCGCGACGTTTTTGATCTCCATCAGGCCCTCGAGCCGGTCGGCGTCGGGCAGCGTCAGGTCGAGCAGGACGCAGGCGACCCTTTCGGTCCCCAGGTGCTCCCTCGCCTCAGCCAGCGTCCCGACGTGAACAACCTCGAACTCGGCGCCACCGTCCTGAAGCATCCGCTCCACGATCATCGCCTGAGAGCGGTTGTCCTCAACCAGCAGGACCTGGGCCGCCGGAACTTGAGCAGTTTGGGAAGCGGACATCAGCGGAGTGCCGTTACCAAGAGGAGCGAAATGCTACTGCGCGGCCAAAGTCGAGCGGGAATCCGACTTTATGGCGCAATCAGCGGCGAGATGACGCCGGAGCATCGGCTCCGCTGATCTGCCAACGAACGCCCGACCCGAACTCCAAGCGGAGGCCTCCCGGCGTGACAAGAGCAGAGTTCGGGCAAGATGCAGGGGCATGTCAGCGGATCTGACTCTCTACGGCCGGCCAGTTGGCACGGTCTTCGACCTGCTCGGCGACAAGGAGAACGACATCACCTACTCCCTCGGCTGGGCGCTGGCCGAAAGTGAGTTGCTATCGAGCACCCTGCTCGAGGACGTGATTCCCACACAGTCGAAGGAGGCAACCGCGGACTCGGTTCGCCTTCAGGAGGGCATCTCAGGCTCTGGCTTCACCGACATCGAGATCCTCGCCGGAAAAGGCGAGTTCCATGTCGTCATCGATGCAAAGCGCGGCTACGATCTTCCGCAACTAGCCCAGTTGCAGAAATATGCGGCCCGGACGCAGCCACCACCGACAGTCCTGGTCGTCTGCGCCGAGGCATCGGTCGACTTCGTCGCCGGCAAGCTCCCTGGCGCAGTTGCGGGAGTGCCGGTTCTCTACCGCTCTTGGCGAGACATCGAGATGCTGGTCTCCTCGACCGCGAACGAGAGTCGCCGCCACGCGGAGAAGCGTCTTCTTCGGGACCTATCGCGCTACCTGAAAGGTTTGATGACCATGCAAGACGTCAACTCAAATCTGGTCTATGTCGTCAGCCTCGGCACGGAGATCGAAGACACTGGGATGAGCTACCGCGAGGTCGTCGTCGACTACGACACCTATTTCTGCCCGGTCGGCGGCGGTTCCGGGGGTTGGCCGAAGGAGCCACCGAACTACCTCGGCTTCCGCTTCGACGGCAAGCTGCAACAGGTCCGCCACGTCGAGAGCTACCGGATCACCGACGACAACCACGCGGGCTTCGAGCCGCTTAAGGGGAAGGTGGATTGGTCAAATGAACGCCACTGGGTCTTCAGCCTCGGCCCAGTGATGAGCCCGAGCCACGAGGTTCGCACCGGCAACCTGTTTCGGGCGCAGCGGGTCTGGGTGGCGCTCGACCTGCTCCTGACCTGCGAGACGATTGCCGAAGCTCGGGATAAGACCAAGCTGCGGCTCGAGGGTGCCGGCGAGGTCGCTTAGGGGATCCTGCCTAGCGACCTCTCGAACCAGCTCCCTAGCTGGTCGCCCAGGAGTTGTAGGGCGTCTCGAGCATCATCGCCGCGTAGGGCTCGAATACATAGCTCTCGAAGTCGTCTGTGATCGCCACTATCCGGAACTCCATAGCGGTGACCCGCTCTTTCTGACGCACAAACTCCCCCAGGAAGCGACTGTCGCCCCCAAGCTCGACCCGGGTGGTCGGCAGTCCCTCAAATCGACCTGCGACGGCCTCTGCCGCGAGCCGCCAGGCAAACGTTGCCTGGTTGTGGGCGGAGGAGGGACGAGTGTGGCCGGCGAGCCGGGTGCGGAAGTTCGAATGCCCGCCACCCTTCTTCGCAGCACGCTCGGTGATGCCACATCGACCGACGTAGAGATGCCTCCCGGCCTCGGTGAAGAGATAGACGCCGTGTTCGCGCGGCGGCGGGGTCCGTCCCGCACCGCGGCCGTATACCTCCGAGGCCAAGAGCTCGTCCAGGTAGCCCGGGAGCTTGGTCTCCACCTTTGCCCAAGCCCTTCCACGCCCTGCCCTCGTCATGACGTGATCCTGACGAACTCTCGGCATGTGCTTCAAACCGACTCATATAACTGAGGTACCGCGCGAGAGATGTGCTTTTCAGCGCGACGCTCAAGCTGCGGGGTGGGAGCAAAGCCGCAAGCGGCAACCCGATAGACCACCTCCAGCTCACGCAGAGTTCCACCAACCAGCATCAGAGCCTCCAGGCAGTGCGGCTCTGACAAGTGTTGGAGGTCGGTACCGTGCCCGGTGACATGGCGATTGAAACCGCCATCATCTGAACGGGACTCCGAGCGCAGGATCGATAGTTGGATAGCTCGCTGCACCAGCGCGCGCCGATGCGACCAAGGGCCGGCCAAGGAAGGTGGCTCGGCCTCGAAGGTCTTGCGCGCCAGACCAAAAGTCAGCCCATAGTGCTCTTCGAGCACGCCCGTGAGAATCGTCGCCGAAAGCGCCTGGGAAGCTCCGAAGTAGCCCGCGCGAGCAGCGTGCACAGATTCGATTGCCGACTCGCGCAACAGCCTTAGCTGAGGGTTCACGACTTCGTCCATAGCGCGCTCAACCGATGCGAGGATCTGACTGGAGTTGCGAACAAGGACCATGTCGCGTTCATCCTTATTGGATGCGCCGACAAGCTGGCCTATTACGTCTGCTTCAGGAACCCAGATAAGGCACAGTCCCGTCTGGGACATCAACTCGTCCGCCTTGAAACTCATGTCGGCTGAAAGGCCTTGCCAATTCGGCGGGGCAACACCGAGAAAAAACGTCCGAAGGATTCCGAGGAGGCCATGCTCCGGTGGAGCTTGGGCCAGATCGACCGCCCAAAGCCTGATACGCGCGACTGCCTCAGGATTTCGATCGGCCCACCGGAGATATCTCGACCAGAACTCGTCCACCAACTGTCGGGCTCGTTTATCCCAGCTACTGGGGTCGGAGTCTGATCCGGGAGCTCCCATCGGCAAGATCATGCCATCCCACCATGCAGTCCTCACCATCGGTCGGGACTGGCGACCCCCACCCTCTCGCCCTCCGCCGCTAGCCGATCTAGCGGGGAGGGACAAAGTTGTCGCGGAAGACACCGTCATCCCATCCCGACTCAGCTCCCTGCAGCGCCACGCGACGGGCTGCTGAATGGACCGCAGTCGCGATGACTGGAAAACGCCACGGCAGCTTCAGCAACGGAAGTTCATGTCCGCTCCGCGTGCGCCCGCGGCGAAGCACTCGCGTTTGGCCAGATGGATACCGAGGTTCAACAAGGTGTCATCAGTACCGTGCGCGGCCACGTTTCGGAGGCGCGAGCAAGTGTCTTGGCCTCCTCGATCTTCCCTTGGAGATTGCACCGCGCATCTCCCACCAGATTCCATGGCGCTCGGTGAAGCGAGCCCAACGGTCCTTCGCTTCTTCCGTCGGTCCCTCGCCTAGATCACATAGCGCATCAATCGCCGCGGAAACAAGCATCATGCTCAAAGTCAGCGAGGATGCGTGCGGCCAGGTAAAGCGACCAAGCAGCGCTCAAAGCGGCTCGAGCCAGAAGTGATCGATCGGCCCAACACACGCCCAGCCAACCTTGGATGGGAGCCGCGCCCCGTCGAGTTCCAAAAGCGAGCCTGTTAAAACTGTCGAGTTGCGGGGAGAAAAGAATGGCGAGGGTGGGAATCGAACCCACGACACCACGATTTTCAGTCGTGTGCTCTACCAACTGAGCTACCTCGCCTGAGGGCGCATGGACGTGCGCAGAGCGAAGGCTAGCGACCGGAAGGCAATCGGGCTGCTTGCATTCGACCGATGAGATCGCTGCGGGGAGGGGTGGGACTGGTGGCGCTTCTTGCGATCGCTGCCGCGCTTGGCTCGGGAGGCTCGCGGGCCGACGGCGTTCGGGAGCGCTATCTGCCTAGAGCCAACGCGCTGCGGACAATCGCCCACTTCGGCAGCTCGCGCGAGGTGACCGTCCGCTCGCTGGGCGACCCCGAGCTGGTCCGCGCGGACCCTGGTTGGCTTGCGGCGGCCCGGCCGCTGGGGGCCGACGCCCCGCGGTGGGCACGACGGATGTACTTCCGCTCGCTGCTTGTCCTGCATGCCCTCACCGACCAGCGCAGCGGAGTGGTTCTGGCCGGCGCGCGCGAGGGCTGGGCCTACGTCTGGCCCCGCGACGCCAGCGCCGCCGCGATCGCGCTCGCGGCGGCCGGCTACCGTGGCGAGGCGAGGCGCATCGTGAATTTCCTCCACCGGCTCGAGCTTGGCGCCGCCGCTCGATTCCACCGCAACGGCACGCCGGTCGACGGGCGTGGCGCACAGGGCGATGCAGCGGGTTGGATCGCGGCGGCCGCTAGCGCGGCGGGGCTGCCGACTGCAGCGCAGCAGTCGTGGCGGGGACTCGCCGATTATCAAGAGAACGGCGACGGCGATTTCCTCGCCAACGCAATCGCAGCGGGCGCGGCGCACATCCGCGCGCTGTTCGAGACACCCTCGAAAATGCTGTCGCGCCGCGCCGGCGATCCGGCCTCGGGCATCGATTCAGCTGCTGCCTGGGCGGTGCGTCCTTTCCCTCATCCAGCGCTCTACCCGCTCGCCCGTCGCACGCTGCTGCGACTCGCGACGACGAGTGGCCGCTTCGGCATCGTCCCCTCCCAGGGCTGGGACGGCGGCGTCGATCCTTGGACCGCGCCCACGGCGTGGACTGCCTGGAGCCTCGCCGCCCTTGGCGAGCGCTCGGCCGCACTGCGGTTGATGGGCGAGCTGCGCCGCGCGGCAACGCCGGCCGGAATGCTGCCCGAGCGGGTCGATGCCAACACCGGCATCCCCACCTCTACCACTCCGCTGGCCTGGTCACATGCCTTCGCGGTCCTCGCCATACGCCAGCTCTGGCCGCGAAGCGAACGACTTCTCAAGCCGCTGAACAGCCGATTGACGGGATCGGCTGGGCCGGCCCCTATCCGGGGCGGCGCCAACGGCACAGCCAGTAATCCTGCTGAAGCCGCCTGCCATCCTCGCCGTCGAGGACACGAAAGCTCTCAGCGCTGGCCGGCTGCTCGTCCAGAAGCCGCGCGACCAAGCCGGCGACGGCCTGACCGCCAGAACCCCGCGCGAGCCACTCGTCGAAGTCGATGTCGACCCGCGCCAGCTCCTCATGCTCGACGACGAGGCCCGCCGCCGCGCCCATCCTCCGCAGGCGCTGCGGCGTCCGGCAAGCCCAGTGCGACGGATCGCGCAGTCGCTCGATCTCCTCGCGCCAAGCGGCCGCTTCACCGTCTCCGTCCGCGGCAAGGTCGCTGACGACGATCCAACCACCCGGCCGGACCACCCGCCCCATCTCGGCCACGACCCTTGCCGGGGCCGGAATGTGGTGCAGGCTGAGGCGCGTGATTGCCCCGTCGAACGAGGCGTCGGCGAGGTCGAGTGCGGTGGCGTCGCCGAGCGCGAAGCTGACGTTGCCGATCCCTTCCTCGCCTGCTCGCCGCTCTGCCTCCTCGACCATCGCGGGGGTCAAGTCGACGCCATTCACCGAGCCGACTCGGCTTGCCATTGCCCGCGAGATCACGCCTGGGCCGCAGGCAACGTCGATCCAATCGGCCTCTCCATCCTCGGGCACCAGCTCGATCAGCGCGCCAAGTGTCTGCGCCGAGATCATCGCGGCCGAATTGCCGAACGACCTCGATTGGTGGGTGAACTCCTCGCGGACCGAATCCTCGTACATCGTGCCAGCGTATCTAGAGCGCCTCGAGCGCCAAGTCGACTGCCTCGCGA
>JAJKHV010000179.1 GCA_021154855.1 Solirubrobacterales bacterium | reverse complement strand
GACACCGGGTTGGCGTTGTAGCAGTCGTTCACAAGGACGATGCCGCCGGGTAGCTCGAGTCGCTCGCCGCGGAAGCGGGAGAATCCTATGTCCGCGGCGCGGTCGGCCAGCCCGGCAAGGTCGGCACCGAGGGCAATGCCGGCGGCGATCGCGGCCAGGGCGTTGGTGAGGTTGTGAGCCTCGGCGACGGGAAAGTCGAAGAGCTGGCGCCCACCAGGCGTCTCGACCAATGCCTCCGTCGCGCCGTTCTCGACCCGGCTCTGCACCGCGTGGACGTCGCCACCTGGACCAAAGCGAAGCAGCTTCGGCGCCTGGTCCAGGTGCGCCTCCAGCTCTCCCGCGACGACCGGGACGACGGCCGTCCCGGTCGCCGGCAGCGCTGCAAGCACCTCGGCCTTCGCCGCCGCGATTGCCTCGACCGAGCCGAGCAGCTCAACGTGAACCGGGCCGACGTTGGTTATCACCGCGACTTCGGGCTCGGCGATCGCCGCCAGCTCGGCGATCTGCCCGGCGCCGCGCATCGCCATCTCCAGCACGAGGGTCTCGACGTCATCAGGCGCTTCGAGCACCGTCAACGGCAGGCCGATCTCAGTGTTGAGGTTCTCGCGGTTGGCGTGAACGCGACCGGGGAGAAGCGCCCGGGAGATGTCCTTGACAGAGGTCTTGCCGACCGAACCGGTCACGCCGACGACACGAGCGCCGAGGGCGCGCCGCCAGGCCCGGGCGAGGCCCTGCAGGCCCGCCAGCGGGTCGGGGGCGGCGAAAACCCAAGCGGCGGCGGGCCCTTCGGAGCGGCCGTCCGTCCCGCTGGATGACGGGACCAACCGCGCCGCCATCGCCGGATCGACAACCACGCCCCATGCCCCCGCTTCAATCGCCGCGGGAGCGTATTCGCCACCGTTGGCGCGCTCGCCGCGCAGGCCGAAGAAGAGATCGCCGGAGCCCGAGTCACCCGAAACGATCGTCGCTCGCACAGGCGGCCCTGGCGTTCCCTCCGCGAGGACCTCGGCGCCCATCGCCGCAGCTATCTCGGTAGGCGCCAGCTTCACGCCGGGCTGCCCAGCTTCCGCAGCTCCTCGCGCGCCACCTCGCGGTCGTCAAAGGGGACCTTGCGGCCGTTCTCGAACTCCTGACCCTGCTCGTGGCCCTTGCCGGCAATGACGACCGTGTCGCCGGCCTCGGCCCGGCCAAGGGCCAGCCCGATCGCGGCACGGCGATCGGGCTCGACCTCATATGCAGCGCCGTTCTCGATTCCAGCGACGACTTCAGCCACGATCGCATCGGGATCCTCCGAGCGCGGGTTGTCGGAGGTGACGATCGCCAGATCGGAGAGGCCGGCGCCCGCCCGGCCCATCTTCGGCCGCTTGTCGCGGTCGCGGTCGCCGCCGGCACCGAAAACCGCGATCAGGCGGCCCTCGGTGAGCCGCCGCGCCGCCCGCAAGACGTTCTCGAGCGAATCCGGCGTATGCGCGTAGTCGACCAGCACGGAGAAATCCTGGCCCTCGTCGACCGGCTCAAAGCGCCCCGGCACCCGTTCGGCCTGCTCCAATCCCGCCGCCGCGACCTGCGGCGAGATCCCGAGCGCGGCAACCGCCGCGAACGCCCCCAGCGCGTTGGCCACGTTGAAGTGTCCCGGCAACCGGGTCCGCACCGCCACAGCTCCCCCGACGGGACTCGAATCGGAGCCTCGCGCCGGGTCTGCGCCCGTCGGGCGGATGTTCGTGGTGAAGCTGGCGCCTGAGGCGTCGAACGATGCGCCTTGGGCGACAAAGTCGGCGTCGGCGCCCTCGGCCGAGAAGGTGACGCAATCGAATTCCTCGGCGAGGCGGCGACCGTAGGAGTCGTCGACGTTGACGATCGAGGCCTTCGGCCCCATCTCGAAGAGCAACCGCTTGGCGCCGAAGTAGTCCTCCATGTCCTCGTGGAAATCAAGGTGGTCCTGGGTCAGGTTGGTGAAGAGCGCCACCTCGAAGTGGATCGAATCGGCCCGATGCAGTGCCAGGGCATGCGAGGAGACCTCCATCACGCAGGCCCTGTCTCCAGCCTCCAGCATGCGCCGAAAAGTCGCCTGAAGCTCGATCGCCTCCGGCGTGGTCCGCTCGACCTCCTCCTCGACACCGCCAACGACCTGCCGCACAGTCCCGAGCAGGCCACACTGCACCCCCGCGGCCTCGAGCACCTCCCGAATCAGAAACGCAGTGGTGGTCTTCCCATTCGTCCCGGTGACCCCGACGACCCGCAGCTGCCCTGTTGGGTCGCCCCAAAACCGAGCGGCAAAGGGAGCCATAACCGCCCGAGCGTCCGGGACGACGACCTGAGCCACCGACGAATCCAGCTCCCGCTCAACCACCAACGCCACGGCGCCGGCCTCAACAGCAGCGACAGCAAACTCGTGCCCATCCATCTTCTCTCCCGGCACGCAAAAAAACAGCGTTCCGGGCCGAACTTTTCGACTGTCGTAAGCAAGAGCCGAGATCTCGAGACCAACATCCCCGCGGGTCGCCCGCACCTCTGCCCCGGCGATCAGGTCTTGCAGCTTCACGCGGCCGATTCTAGGCGCGCCACGGGACCGCTACTCGCGGCGGGTGGCACGGATTTGGGGGACCGCCCCGAGGAGGCGGCGCAGCCGCCCCTGCAGCGGGTGGTGGCGCCGAATCCGTGACAGGACCCGTCGCGCCTCACGCTATTCCGAGGGCACACCGAGATACGGCAAGGCAAACGCAGCGATCCGGCCGAACGCCGGAGCGGCAACCGAGCCGCCGTAGATGTCCCCCTGCGGCTGGTCGACGATCACCGAGACGAGCAGCTGCGGATCCTCGGCCGGGGCAAAGCCGATGAACGAGGCCACGTACTTCGTCTCGGAATAGGTCCCGTTTTCAGCCACCTGTGCGGTGCCGGTCTTGCCGGCGAGCTGGTAGCCGGGAACGCTGACCTCCGACGCCGTGCCGCCCGCCTGCAGTACTCCCTCGAGCATTTCCCGCACCTGGGCCGCCACGCCAGCCTTGATCACCCGGCGTCCCTTTGGCTCCTGCACCTCTTCATCGCCGATCTGCTGAATCAGCTGCGGCCGGCGCAGGATTCCGCCGTCGGCGATCGCCGCGTAGCCGGCCATCATCTGCATCGGCGTCACCGCCAGCCCCTGCCCCATCGGCAAGTTGCCGATCGTCGAGCCGGAGTACTGGTCGAGCTTCGGCACGATCCCCTGCTCCTCGCCTGGGAACTGCACTCCGGTTGGCCGGCCGAAGCCGAAGCGATCGATCCACTTGCTGAAGCGCTCGGCGCCCAGCTTGAGCCCGATCGTCACCGCGCCGACGTTGGAGGATTGGGCGAGGATCTGGGCGACCGTCAGTGAGATCGGTGGCCGCGCCTCGGCATCTTCGATCACGCGGTCGGCAACATGGAGTTGCGAGGGCAGGTAGAAGGAAGTTTCCGGCGTCACTTCTTTTTCCTCGAGAGCCGCGGCGACCGTGAACGCCTTGAAGGTCGAGCCGGGCTCGTAGGTGAAGCCGGTCGCCCGATTGATCAGATCTTCGGAGTCGGCGCCCGAAAGGTCCGCCGGGTCTACCGGTGGCCAGTTTGCCATCGCCAGAATCTGCGAGCTGCGCGGGTCCATCACGATCGCCGTCGCGCCCTTGGGCGCGTAGGTTTCGCCAACTTCACCCAGCACCTGCTCGGTCTTCGCCTCTATCGCCGGGTCGAGAGTCAACTTGACGTCTTCGCCGTTTTCCGCTTCTTGCGCGGTTTCCAGCCGGATCGGTTCACCCGTGGCATCGGTGACGATGCGCCGTTCACCATCGGTACCGGCCAGCACCGATTCCTCGCCCGCCTCGAGCCCTGTCAGCCCCTCGTTTTCAGCGCCGACCGAACCGAGCACCTGGCCGGCCATGTCGCCCTGGGGATAAGTCCGCCGGCTGTCGGGGTCCTGGCCTATCCCGGCCAGGTCGAGTCGTTCGATCCGCTTCGCGGTCGGCAGGTCGACTTTGTGCGCCAGCACGGAGTAGGTCGATTCCGCCGTCACCTCGCTGAGCACCTTGCTCGGCGGCAGCTTCAAGATCGCCGCCAGTTTTTCGGCTGCCACCGCCGGCTTCTTCACTTCCGGCGGCACGGCAAAGATCGTCGCGGCGTCTTCGGAGGCGACCAGGGCGTTGCCACGGCGGTCGAGCAGGCTGCCACGTAGGCTCGGCAGGCGGATCGATTGGCTTTGCTGGCTGATCGCCTCGGAGGCGAGCTGGGCTCCCTGCACCCCCTGCAACCAGAAGGCCCGGCAGGCAATGACCAGAAAGCAGACGAGAAAACCGGCGAAGAGGAGACCGATCCTTCGCTCGATGATCCGCATCGAAGCCGGCCCTCTAGTAGCCCGTGCCGGCAGCGGCGAGGCGCTGGGCGGCGATCGCGACGTCGTGGGGCCCGGCCGTCACGCCATCGATCTGGTCGGTGGCGGCAGGCGCCAGGCCGAGCGCTGCCGCTTCATAGCGCACCCGGGCCGAGCCTGAGCGCTCGGCATCGCGGCTGCCCAGAAGCGAGTTCTCCTGTTCGAGCGCCGTGATGTTCTGATCGATGTGGCCGGCGGCGGCGGAGAGGCTGAGCGTGATCACGTTGACGGCGACGATCCCGACGAGGAGCACCCCCAGCACGGCGATCCAGGCGCGGCCGCGAGTCATCCGCACCACCAGGCCTGAGTCAGGCAGGTTGCGGGCCGCGGCGGCGGCGCCGACCGCGATCGGGATCAGCTGGCCGCCGGGACGACGGGCCGGGGCGCGGCGAGCCGGGGGCGCCTTCCTCGTCGGCGCCGTTTTGCGCGAAGGCGCGGGCGCGAGCTGAACTCTGATCGGTTTCTTACGGGCGGGCGCTTTGCGGCTCGGCGCTCGTGCCGGAGCGGCTGCCCTGCCTGCGGTCGCAGCGGCAGCCATCAGGCCTCGACCGCGAGGTTCTCGGAGACCTTGACCGCAGCACGCAAGTGGGCGGAGCGTGAGCGCGGGTTGGCGGCGATCTCGTCGGGACCGGGAGCGACGGCACGGCGGGTCAGCAGCTCCGCTTCGGGCTCACGGCCGCAGACGCAGACCGGCAGCTCGGGCGGGCAGACGCAGCCGCGGGCGCGCTCGGCCAGGAAGCGCTTGGCGCGGCGGTCCTCGAGCGAGTGGAAGGCGATCGTGCCGAGGCGTCCGCCGAGCGGAAGCATCCCCCAGGCAGTCGGCAGCGCGTCATCGAGAGAGTCGAGCTCGCCGTTGACGGCGATCCGGATCGCCTGGAAGCTCTTCTTCGCGGGGTGGCCGCCGCCAAAACGGGCCGAAGCTGGCATCCCGGCTTTGATCGCATCGACCAGCTCAGAGGTCGTGGCGAGCGGGCGGCGACGGCTGATCTCACGAGCGATCCCACCCGCGTAGCGCTCCTCGCCAAAGCGGCGCAGCACCTGCGCCAACCGTGACTCGGGCCACTCGTTGACGACGTCGGCGGCACTGAGCTGCTGGCGGGTGTCCATGCGCATGTCGAGGGGGGCGTCGTAGGAATAGGAGAAGCCCCGCTCCCAGGCATCAACCTGCATCGAGGACATTCCGAGGTCCATGTAGACCATCTCTGGGTGGATGCCTTCGCCGCGCAGGGTGCGAAGCCCTGCCGCAAAGTCGGCGGCGATGAAGCGCGTTTCGCAGGGCGCCTCCGCGGCGAAAGCCTCGTAACGGGCCTCCGCAGCCGGGTCACGGTCGATGCAGATCAGCGTTCCACCCGGCCCGAGCTCGGCAGCGATGCGGCGCGCGTGGCCCCCACCGCCAAAGGTGCAGTCGACGGCCGTCTGGCCCGGCTGCGGGGCCAGCAGCTCGGTCAGCTCAGTCGCGAGGACGGGTTGATGCTCGGTTGGCATAAAGAAGAGGTTTGCGCGATTCACCGGCGGGTGATCAAGACCGATCGCTCGTTGGGCTCGGGCGGCCATCTCACTCAGGCGCTCCACTCGCGGCCAGGCCCTCGGCGATCTACGGCGCCGAGGCGTCGAGCTCGGCCTCCTGCTTCGCCCACGCCTCGACGTTCCAGATCTCCAGGTACTCCCCCGTGCCGACGACGACGCAGGCGCCG
Source organism: Solirubrobacterales bacterium (assembly GCA_021154855.1). Taxonomy (GTDB): domain Bacteria; phylum Actinomycetota; class Thermoleophilia; order Solirubrobacterales; family 70-9; genus VRUE01. The sequence continues at coordinate 5,960 of JAJKHV010000179.1, read as the reverse complement.
GAGAGGCCAGCGTGCTCGATCAGCGGCCCGGGCACGTGGATGCGACCGGCGGAGTCGAGCTTCTCGTCGAAGGAGCCACCGTGGAAGCGGCGACGCAGCTGACGCGCGTCGCGCCCGAAGGGGCTGTGCGGCGAGAGGAAGCGGTCGGACAGCCGCTCGAACTCCTCGGTCGTGTGCACCCAGACGCAGGGGTCGAAGCCCTTGGACAGAACAACGCCATCGGAGAGGGCGGCCCGGAACCTGGAGGGAACGGTAAGACGATCCTTGGAATCGAGACTGTGCTCGTAGAGGCCCCGAAATGCCACCGGTTCGGTTCCTTTCAGTGCGGGCGACCTGGGAAAGAGTTAGGACCGGGGTGATGAGGTGGGAGGAACCTCACCACCCCGGTCCTGGGCTTCAACTCGCGGCCACAGTACCCCACTTTCCCCCACTTTGCAACACGACCCCACATTGCAAGCCCATTTGCACGTCCGGCCGGCCCGCCGCCGTGAGCGTGTCTGACTTGGGGGTCCATACGGACTCATAAGCTCCGGCACCCATGAATGCCTCCGCCGAGCAGATCGATGCGATTGACGACGCCAATGACCTGCGCGGCTTTCATTTCCGCCGGCTGCTGCGCAAGCCGTTGACCTGGACCCTCACCGCGATCCTCGTGGTCGCAGCCGGAGTCGCCGGCGCCGTCCTCGCCGGCCCCGCGATCGGCGGCGTCGCGGCGGTCGCGGTGCTCCTGCTGGCGCTGCTGATCGTCTTCGCGATCGCCGACTCCCAGGCCGAGGACGCCTTCTTCGAGACCTACGCCGCCCAGCGGGGCCTGGCTTTGTCGGGCAAGGGTCCGCTGCCGCCGGCGACGCCGCTGCTGCGCAAGGGCGATGACCGCTACGCCGAGCGGGCCCTCTCAGGAGCGCTCGCCGATGGGATCGACGGCGTCCTCGCCCTCTACACCTACGAGGACGAGACCACCGACAGCGAGGGCAACCGCGAGACCAACTACTACCGCTACACGGTCGGCCTGGTCGAGGTGCCCGAGTGCGCCCCCCACCTCCCCGAGCTCTTCTGCCAGCGCAAGTCCGGCCTGCGCTCGCTGGAGAAGTTCGAGGACGCCTTTCGCCGCTCCAAGCAGCGGATCAAGCTGGAGAGCGAGGCACTCGAGAAGCGCTACGAGATCTTTTCCGGCAAAGAGCAGGACCAGGTCTGGCTGCGCCGCTTCTTCTCCCCGACTTTCATCGTCTGGCTCGGCGAGGAAGCGCCGAAGAAGTTCGCCTTCGAGCTGGTCGGCGGCACGCTCTGCTGCTACGTCAGCGGCCACAAGAAGAGCGCCGCTGACCTCGATACCGTCCGCGCCGCCTCGGCCGCGGTCGCCCAGCGCCTGCGCGAAGAGTCAGCGCAGAGCAGCTAGAGGCCCTCGACAAGCGCCCCGACATTGCGGCTGGAGAAATACGGCCCGAAGGTGTGGTTGAAGTTCTTGATGTGACCGTAGGTCGTGATGCCGCCAACCTCGGTGCCTTCGTTGATCAGCCAGGGGCCGCCGCTCGCGCCCTCACCCATGTAACAAGCGACGCCCAGCGACGGAGGGCCTCCGAGCGGATAGGTGAGCCGGTCGTCGCCCGAGAAGCGGGCGTCGCACTCCTGCATGTTCTTGCGCTCCGGGCCGCCCGGATAGCCCAGCACCTGGTATTCCTGATCACGGGCTCGATCGGTGGCGATCGGTATCCCCCCGCCAACCGCGTCCGCCAGGCTCACCCCGGCCGCGTTGGGCTCGGTCAACACAGCTGCCATGTCGTAGTTCTCGTTGATGCTGCGCAACCAGGGACGCGGCAGAAAGCCTTTGCGACCGACGAACTCGCCGAACGGGGCCTGCCCGCCCGAGTAGTCGGGGACGAAGTCGAAGTAGCGCGCCGAGGTTGGGATCCGGTGACCGGGAAGGATGCTGTAGAGACAGTGCCCGGCGGTGAGGACCAACTGTCGGCTGGCGCTGTTGATCGCGGTCCCAGAGCAGAAGCCGGCATAGCGGCCGACCCTGAGGAAGACTCGCCCCACTGCCGTGAAGGGTGGCTGGGTCGCGTCGGCGACGGTGGCGAAGCTGGCACTTGCCGACTCGCTTTCGTGAGAAGCCGGGCCCCGAGCGGACGGCTTGAGGATCTCGTCCAGAGGCCGCGCGCTGCGCATCCGCGCCGGCGTCCAGTAACGGGCGACGGAAGCGGCCTCAGCGGCCGAGGCGCTTGCCGTGCTTGCCGGCGCAATCGGGACAGTCGTCCGTGCCGCGGCGACGGCGTGAGCCGGAAAGCCGAGCAGCACGGGCAGGGCAGCCAGGCTGAGCAGCCGGCGAAGCCGAGGTGGCGTCGAAATCGGCAGATCGGAACGGCGGATCACTCGATTGAGAGTACTCAAGGCGCGAGGGCCGATCTAGAAGCCGCCTAGCAGGACGTCGGCATTGGCGATCAGGGTGGCGGCGATCATCAGCAAGACCGACGGGACGAGGACGAGGGCGACGACCAGTTGGATCTTCGGCGCGGCGCGGGCGGCGCGCTCCTCGACGGCGCGGCGCTGGTCGCGACGCAGGGCGCTGGACTGGCGGCGGAGCTGGGCGGCAAGGGGCGAGCCGTAGCGGCTGGAGCGCTCGATCACAGCGCAGAGGCCGGCGATCTCACCGCCCGCGACCCGGCCGCGAAGCAATTGCAGGGCCTCGGCGAGGGGGCGTCCGCAGGAAAGCTCGGCGACGGTCATGCGCAGCTCGTCCGCCAGCGGCCCCCTGGCTCGGGCCAGCTCGGCGAAGCCGGCGGCGGGACTTCGGCCCGAGGCGGCGCCGACGGCAAGCAGGTCGAAGGCGTCAGGGAGCGCGGCGAGCAGGCGGCGGCTGCGCAGGCGCGCTCGCCGCTCCAGCAGCGCATCGGGCACGAAGAATCCCGCCGCCGGCATCGCCACCGCGACGAGCAGGGCAATGCGTCCCGACGCGGCGGGGACGACCGCAAGCGCGGTGAATCCGCCAATCGCGGTGAAGGCGAGCTTCCCCAGCAGGACAGCCCCGAGGGAAAGAGGGGGCTGGACTCCAGCGCGCGCGATGCGCGCTGGAAGGCCGAGACGTAGCGCCGCGCTCGCGGCGCGGCCGCTCTCGCCAAGGCCAAACCGCGAGCGCCCGCCCGCTGCTCGGTGCGCAACGAGAAGCTCGTGACCCCCCGCGCAGGCCGCCAGCACGGCGAGCGCCGCAAGGCAGCCGGCGAGGCTCAACCGGCCACCTGTGAGAGGCGGCGGATCGCGACGAAGCCGACGAGCTGGAGCAGCGCGGCAAGCATGAGCAGGGTGGCCGAAGCCGGGCCGCCGAGCACCTTGGCGAGGAAGCCGGGCTGCAGCAACTCGGCAAAGAGAGCGCCGCCGCTCGGCATTGCGACGACGAGCAGCCCCGTGAAGCGAGCCTGCGACGTTGCCGCCCTGGCGTCTTCGGCAACCCGGTCGCGCTCCGCCGCCCCCTCGGCGAAACGCCGCAGCAGGCCGGCCAGGTCGCCGCCGGCGAGGCGCTGGCTGAGCAGGGCAGCGGCGAAGGCGTCGACCCGTGGCGAGCGCATGCGACGACGCCAAGCCGCGACCGCATCCCCGGTAGCGGCACCCAGGCCGAGCTCGGCGCCAAGGCGAGCGAGCTCGACCGCAGGCGGCCCGTCCAGCGAGGCCGCCGCGGCGGGAAGCGAGGCTCGCAATGAGCGCCCGGCGCTGAGCGAATCGGCGATCGCGATTGCGACATCGGGCAGCGCCCGCTCGACCGCCCGTCGGTAGCGCCCGCGCCGCACGTTGATCGCCCAGGCGGCGAGCACCGGACCGGCCACCCCGAGAGGCAGCGCCAGCTTCGCTCCGGCAAGGAACCAGCCGCCGGCGATTGCGGCAGCGGAGCCGAGTACGGCGAGCCGGCGGCGCTCGCGGACCGAGGGCAGATAGCCCTCGCGGCCGGCGCGGTTCAACGGCTCCAGCGCCAAGCTCACCCAGCGGGCAACCGCCGGGGTTGCCAGCACCGCCTCGCGGGCCGCCACCGCGGCGAGACCACCTGCCGCCGCCCCGGCCAGGGTGAGCAATGGGCCCGGCCCACCGATCATCGCTCGACCGCGCAGTCGAGCGCGCGCGCCGCGGTCGTCCCCGCCGCCCGCACCACCGCGGCGATCTCAACCACCCGACGGGCGCCCTCGCGGTCTCGCTCCAGGTGGACGACGAGGTCGATTCCGCGCTGCACCTGCTCGGCAATCGCCTCGTGAGGCAGTCCCACGCCGGCCATCAGCGCCAGAGTCTCGAGCCGGCCAAGCGCGTCGACCGGGGAGTTGGCGTGAACGGTGGAGAGGGCGCCGTCGTGGCCAGTGTTCAGGGCGGTCAGCAGGTCAAGCGCCTCGGCCCCACGCACCTCGCCGATCACGATCCGATCGGGACGCATCCGCAGCGCATTTCGCAGCAGGTCGCGAACGGTCACCTCGCCCCTGCCCTCAACGCTTGCCGGGCGGCTCTCGAGTCGAACGACATGCGGCTGCTGCAGGCGCAGCTCGGCGGCGTCCTCGATCGTCACCACCCGCTCCTCGGCAGCGATGAAGCTGGACAGCGCATTGAGCAGCGTCGTCTTTCCCGAGCCGGTGCCACCGCTGATCAGAACGCTGCTGCGATCCGCCACCGCCGCTTCCAACAGCTCGCATTGTGCAGAGCTGAGCGTGCCGAGCTCGACCAACCTGCCGGGACCCGGCCGCTCGGCGCCAAAGCGCCGGATCGAGAGCGCCGGTCCGTCGATCGCCAGGGGCGGGATCACAACGTTGACGCGAGAGCCGTCGGGGAGACGGGCGTCCACCATCGGGCTCAGCTCGTCGATCCGCCGGCCCAGCGGCGCGAGGATGCGCTCGATCGCGTTGCGCAGCTCCTCCTCGCCGGCGAAACGCACGCCGGTCGCTTCGATCTGCCCGCCCCGCTCGACATAGACGCTCTCGGGCCCGTTGACCATCACCTCCTCGACCAGGGGATCGGCGAGCAGATCCTCGAGCGGGCCGAGGCCGACCGTGTCGCGGACGATCCGCGTCTCGAGCGCGGCCCGGTCCTCGCTGCCCAGAAGCGCCGCTTCCTCCGCCACCAGGTCGTGGACCTCGTCGGAGAGCTCCACAACGGGCGAACGACCCGCCGCTGCCTCACTGCGGCGACGCTCGATCAGGCGCGTCCGCAACGATCCGGCGAGTTCCTCGACCTGCAGCTCCCTCGCTCCCATCGCTAGCCCTCCGGCAGCAAGGTCAGCTTGCGCGCAAAGCTTTCGGCGGCGATCAGACGAAGCGCCTGGCCCTTGGTCAGCCCAAGGGTCGCCGCCGAGGAACCGCCTGGGCCCGGGCCATCGGCCCCCGGCCCGAGGGCGAGCAGCGGCACCCCGGTGGCTGCGACAAAGGTCCGACCGGCCCCGCGCCCCGTCGGTTCGGTCGTCACCACCACGTCAACCTTCGTGCCTCGGGGCGCCGCACCGGTGGCGAGCAGCGCTTCAGCGCCGGTGACCGCAATTTCAACCGGATTTCGCTCGGGGCCCAATTGAGGCCCGGTCGAGCGACGCCGACCAGGCGGCCGAAGCTCGGCGGCGAGCAGGTAAGAGCCGGCCGTGACCCGGGAAACCGGCACCAACCCGAACGCTTCCTCTGGCGCTTCCAAGGTCCCTGGCGGCGCGAACCTGGCCGGCACCCGACGCTGCTCCAGCGCCCCGGACAACTGCTTAGAGAGGAGCGGCTTGCCCTCCTTCAGCTCATCCGCGGCGATCACGACGGAACGCAGCGGCCCGTAACCCCGAGCGACGCTCGATCCGTAGCCGTCGGCGATCCCAGCCGCCAAGGCCGCGGCCAGCAGAGCGAAGACAAGGAAGGCGACGGCCCGGGCGCGCCTGCTCATCTTGCCGGCTTGCCTTCAGCTGCAACCACCGGCAGCTCGAGCACTGCCAGCGACCCGCGTTCGGCGCGGCGAAGGGCGAAGTG
>JAJKHV010000178.1 GCA_021154855.1 Solirubrobacterales bacterium | reverse complement strand
TTGTTCGGCGCGTACTTCTCCATGAACCGTTCGCCCTTGGCGTTGAGGAGATGAGCGCCCTCGCCGCGGGCGCCCTCGGTTATCAGGAAGCCCTTGCCCGCCAGCGTCGTCGGGTGGTACTGGATCATCTCCATGTCCATCAGCTTCGCTCCGGCCCGGTAGGCCATCGCGATCCCATCGCCGGTGCAGATCAGCGCATTGGTGGTCGGCTTCCAGACCTGGCCGTTGCCGCCGCAGGCGAGGATCACCGACTTGGCCTGGAAGAGCTGCATTGAGCCGTCGGCGATGTTGCGGGTGACGACGCCGCAGCACTCGCCCTGCTCGTCCAGCGCCAGCGCAGTGCAGAACCACTCCTCGTAGCGGGCGACCGTGTCGGAGTGCTTCATCAGCTGCTCGTAGAGCACGTGCATGATCGCCTGGCCGGTGATGTCGGCGACGTAGTAGGTGCGGGCGGCCGAGGCGCCGCCGAAGGCGCGAGTGCCGAGCTTGCCCTCCTCGTTGCGGTGGAAGGTGACGCCGAGGTGCTCGAGGTGGAGGATCTCCTCCGGCGCCTCGCGGCACATGATCTCGACCGCGTCCTGGTCGCTCAGGTAGTCCGAGCCCTTGATCGTGTCGAAGGCATGCGACTCCCAGGAGTCGCCGGGATTGAGCGCCGCGTTGATCCCGCCCTGTGCCGCATTGGAATGCGAGCGAACGGGGTGGACCTTGCTTACGATCCCGACCGAGACGCCTTGCTCCGCCGCTGCCAATGCTGCTCGCTGCCCGGCGAGGCCGGCGCCGATCACCAGTACGTCATGAGTGGGCACGAGCGCGGACTCTATAGAGCCGAAATCCGAGTCCGCAGTCGGATTTCGGCTTCTCGCCAGGCGGTGCAACGCATTGCCCCTCGCCAGGGGGATAAAGCGTTGCACCGGAGGGATTTGTGGGCTGCCGCTCTACCATGGGGACATGCTCGGCGGTCGACCGATCACGCTCTTCCACATCCGCGGAATCCGCATCGCGGTCGACTGGTCGTGGTTCATCGTCCTCTTCCTGATGATCTTCTGGCTTTCCGACTTCTACGGTCGGGTCCTGGACGAGAGCAGCTCTTCTTCGGCGCCGTTTGCCCTCGCGGTTGCCAGCGCGCTTGCGTTCTTCGCCTCGGTGCTCCTGCACGAGTTGGGGCACGCCTTCGCCGCACGGCGCAACGGCATCGGCATATCGAGCATCCAGCTCTGGATCTTCGGCGGCATGGCGCGAATGGATCGGGAATCAGATACGCCTTCGACCGAGTTCAAGGTGGCGATCGCCGGGCCGCTGGTGACGCTGGCGATCGTCGTCGTGCTGACTGGATTCGGCCTGGCGGCGGTGGGCTGGGAGGAGTTCCGCCGTTCGGCCCTGGTCGAAAGCGGTACCGGTGTCTCCGGCTTCTGGGCGATGATCGCCTGGCTGACCTCGATCAACCTCTTGGTCCTCGTCTTCAACATGCTGCCGGCCTTCCCGATGGATGGCGGCCGGGTGGTGCGGGCCATCGCCTGGTGGCGAACCGGCGATCGCACCGCCGCCACCCGGATCGCCGCCGGCCTGGGACGTGTCTTCGGCTACATCTTCATCGGCGGCGGCCTATTGCTGATCGCCAGCGGAGACGCCTTCGGTGGAATCTGGCTGGCCCTGATCGGAATGGTGATCAACGGTTCCGCCCGCGCCGCCTCGATGCAGACGGCGATCACCGGCAAGATCAGCAACCTCTCGGTGGCCGACGTGATGGACCGCGAACCGGTCGCGATCCCCGGAGAGATCACTGTCGAACAGGCGCTGGACGAGTACTTCCTGCACTATCGCTGGCCCTGGTTTCCGGTGGTCGATGCGGCCTACAAGTTCCTCGGCCTGGTGGTTCGCGATAAAGCAGACGACGTCCCCGAGACCTCTCGCGCGACCTCGCACGTCTCCGATCTGCTCGAGCACGACGACGGCACCTTCCAGGTCCGCGATGACGCTCCGCTCGACTCGCTGCTGGCCAACAGCGCGCTGCGCCGCTTCGGCGCCGTGATGGCGGTCGATATTGACGGGCGGCTGTCTGGGGTGATTACGGCCGAGCAGGTCGGGCGGGCGCTACGGGACCAGTCGTGAGCCGCCGGGGGTTCCTTGTCAGGCCGCTTCGCGGGAGTTCCTGACAAGGAACCCCCGGCGGCTCAGGCCCGGGGCCTGTGGCGCTCAATTATTGAGCCGAAGCCCGTGCCCGCTGGAAGGGTTCCGAAGGCGTTGCCCCAGTCGCCGGAGAGACGCGAGGCGCAGAAGGCATCTGAGACGGCGGGGTCGCCGTAGCGGACGAGGAGCGAAGCTTGTAGGGCTATCGCCATCTTCTCGACGATGCGGCGGGCGCGGTGCTGGATCGTCTCTATGTCGCCGGGTATCTCCTTCCGCAGGGAAGACACATAGGTATCCAGCTTCGGTTCTGCGCCCGCTGCCTCCAGAACCTCGGCGAAGAAGGCGTCTACGGAGGCGGGGTTCTTGACCATCGCGCGCAGCACGTCGAGGCACTGGACGTTGCCGGAGCCCTCCCAGATCGAGGCAAGTGGGGCCTCGCGGTAGAGGCGGGGCAGTCCGGACTCCTCGACGTAGCCGTTGCCGCCGAGGCACTCGAGGCACTCGACGGCGTGGGAGGGGGCCCGCTTGCAGAGCCAGTACTTGAGGACGGGGTTGGCGAGGCGACGAAACTCGGTGGCCTCGCCATCAGCGGCGGCCACCTCGTCGTAGGAACGGGCCAGGCGCATTGCCGCGACCGTGGCGGCCTCCGACTCGACGCAGAGGTCAGCGAGCACGTTCTGCATCAGCGGCTGCTCGATCAGCTCGGCGCCGAAGGCGGAGCGGTGGGCGGCGTGGTTGAGCGCCTGCACGACGCCGGCCCGATAGCCGGTGGCGGCGCCGATTACGCAGTCGAGCCGGGTGTGGTTGACCATCTCGATGATCGTCGGCACGCCACGGCCCTCGTCGCCGACCATGCGCGCCCAGGCACCACGGAACTCGACCTCGCTGGAGGCGTTGGAGCGGTTGCCGAGCTTGTCCTTGAGCCGTTGGATCTGGAAGGCATTGCGCTCGCCGTCGGGTGTCCAGCGCGGCATCAGGAAGCAGGAGATCCCCGATTTGGTCTGGGCAAGCACCAGGAAGGCGTCGCACATCGGCGCCGAGCAGAACCACTTGTGACCGACGATCTCGTACTCGGCTCCCGGCCCGCCGCCATTGAGAGGGGTCGCGGTCGTGGTGTTGGCGCGCACGTCGGAGCCGCCCTGCTTCTCGGTCATCGCCATCCCGCAAAGGGCGCCGCTCTTGCGCTCGGCCGGTAGGGAACGCCCGTCGTAGTCGAGGGAGAGGAAGCGCTCCTCCCACTCGGCGGCCAGCTCGGGCTGCTTGCGCAGTGCGGGGATCGCCGAGTAGGTCATCGAGATCGGGCAGCCGACGCCGCTCTCGGCCTGCATCAGCAACATGAACATCGCGGCGCGGGCGACGTGGGCGCCGGGCCCCGGTTCGCGCCAGGGCATCGCGTGCAGGCCGTTGCTGACGCCGATTCGCATCAGCTCATGCCACGACGTGTCGAACTCGACCTCGTCAACGCGATTGCCGTAGCGGTCGTGCGTCTTCAGCTCTGGCTTGCGCTCGTTCGCCTCAAAGCCCCAGCGGATCGTCTGGGCTGATCCACAGATCGCGCCGAGCTCGCGAGTGCGGTGCTCGGCCCACTCTGCGCCCTCTCGCCGCAGGGCCTCCTGCAGTGGCCTATCGGCGTCGAAGGGGTTGTAATCCTCCAGCGGCGGAGCCTGGTTGAAGACGTCGTGAGTCCGCTGTGCGGTTGAGCGCTCGACGGTTGCCACACACTCATTCTCGCAGCAGGTTGGACTTCTGTCAGGCGGCTGCGCCCTCCGGCTGTGGATCGGGCCTGATCACAACGGTGTCGGCGACCTCGAGGACTTCGTCGGCCGGCATGTCGACGCGCTTGGCGTGCCGTCGCACCGACTCGATATCCGTCGCCTGGTAGATGCAGACCGTGCCCAAGGTTCCACCCGGCTCGCTGATCACGTAGCTGCGGATCCAGGAGATGTCGTCCGGGAACTCGCTTTCCGCGACCTCTTTCGAGCGCGCGGCGGTGGCCTCCAGCTCTTGCGGCGACTGCCAGGCCTGCTCCCTGCGGATCACATAGGTGTTCATCGTTCCTCCTCAGTCGACAATTACAGACAACCAGTCGGTAAAATACTGTCCCTCAATGGCAAGTGCAAGGGGACTCCGCGGGCGGCCCAGCGAGGGAGCCCGCAATGCCGTGGTCGACGCAGCCCGGAAGCTGTTCATGGAGCGCGACTACGCGCAGGTTTCGACCACCGAGATCCTCGCCCTCTCCGGGGTGAGCCGCGGGGCGCTCTACCACCACTTTCCCTCCAAGCGCGACCTCTTCCTGGCTGTCTACGAGGCGAGCGAGCAACGCATGATCGCTTCGATCGCCGCTGAGGCGGCGGGCGCGGAGACGCCCTTCGCGGCCCTGCTCCAGTCCGCCTGCGCATATCTCTGCCTCTGCGAGAAAGATGAGGAATTCCGCCGGATTGGCTTGGCGCAGAGCCGCGTCGTGCTTGGCTGGGAGGGCTGGCGAGTCGCCGCCAACGATCTGGGAATCGGTGTCACCCTTGCCCTGGTCAGTGCCGCCATCGACGCCGGGGAACTGCCCGTTGCCGATCCGGAGACAGTGGCGCTGATGCTGCTCGGCGCCCTGATCGAGGCGGCCATGCTGATTGTCGTCGCCGAGGACCGCGCGGCAGCCCGCCGGCGTTCGGAGCCGGTCATCATCGAGATGCTCGAAGGCCTGCGTCGATAGCATCGCCCGCCGCGTGGCAAAGATCTCCGTCAAGAATCCGATCGTCGAGCTCGACGGCGACGAGATGACCCGAATCATCTGGGCCTTCATCAAAGAGCAGCTGATCCTGCCCTACCTCGATATCGACCTGGTCTATTTCGATCTCGGCATCGAAAGCCGCGACGCCACCCGTGACCAGATCACCGTCGACGCTGCGAACGCGATCAAACAGCACGGCGTCGGCGTGAAGTGCGCGACGATCACCCCGGATGAGGCCCGGGTGGAGGAGTTCGGCCTGGCGGAGATGTACCGCTCCCCGAACGGAACGATTCGCAACATCCTCGGCGGCGTCATCTTCCGAGAGCCGATTGTGATTTCGAACGTGCCGAGGCTGGTGCCCGGCTGGACGAAGCCGATCGTGATCGGCCGTCACGCCTTCGGCGACCAGTACCGCGCAACCGACATGGTGGTGCCAGGCCAAGGCACGCTGACCCTGACCTACACGCCCAAGGACGGCTCGGAGCCGATCGAGCTCGATGTCTATGACTTCCCCGGCCCGGGTATTGCGATGGCGATGTACAACCTCGACGACTCGATCCGCGACTTCGCGCGCGCGTCGATGCGCTACGGGTTGGACCGCGGTTATCCGGTCTACCTCTCGACCAAGAACACGATCCTGAAGCGCTACGACGGGCGCTTCAAGGACCTCTTCGCCGAGGTCTATGAGAACGAGTTCAAGGCTGACTATGAGTCTGCCGGAATCACCTATGAACACCGCTTGATCGACGACATGGTCGCGGCGGCGCTTAAGTGGGAGGGCGGATACGTCTGGGCCTGCAAGAACTACGACGGCGACGTGCAGTCCGACACCGTTGCCCAGGGTTTCGGATCGTTGGGCCTGATGACCAGCGTCTTGATGAGTCCCGACGGTAAGACGGTCGAGGCCGAGGCAGCGCATGGCACCGTCACACGCCACTTCCGCCAGCACCAGCAGGGCAAGCCGACCTCGACAAACCCGATCGCCTCGATCTTTGCCTGGACGCGGGGCCTTGCCGCTCGCGGCCGTCTCGACGACACACCTGACGTTACCCGTTTCGGCGAGACGCTCGAGCGCGTCTGTGTGGAAACCGTCGAAGGCGGCCGGATGACCAAAGACCTCGCCCTGCTCGTTGGTGGGGGTCAGGAATTCCAGACGACGCAGCAGTTCCTCGGCTCTATCGACGAGGGCCTGCAGCGGGCGATGGCATAGCCCTTCTCTTCAAAAACCACGAATCCAGGAGATAGAGATTCCGTGAGCACCCCCGTGAAAGTCACCGTTACCGGCGCCGCTGGGCAAATTGGCTATGCGCTGCTGTTCCGCATCGCGAGCGGCCAGATGCTGGGCCCTGACACTCCGGTCGAGTTGAGCCTGCTCGAGATACCCGATGCCGTCGAGGCGGCCGAGGGCACCGCGATGGAGCTCGACGATTGCGCCTTCCCGCTGCTGCGGCGCATCGACATCTTCGACGATCCCAAGCCTGCCTTTGACGGCTGCAACGTCGGATTGCTGGTCGGCGCCCGTCCCCGCGGGCCGGGAATGGAGCGCTCGGACCTACTCGAGGCCAACGGCGGGATCTTCAAGCCACAGGGTGAAGCGATTGCCTCTGGCGCCGCTGATGACGTGAGGGTGCTGGTGGTCGGCAACCCGGCCAACACCAACTGTCTCATTGCGATGTCCAATGCCGACGGTGTCCCCCGCGAGCGCTTCACCGCGATGATGCGCCTCGACCACAATCGGGCGATCGCCCAGTTGGCAAATAGGCTGGGTAAGGGGATCTCAGAGGTCAGCAGGATGACCGTGTGGGGGAATCACTCGACCACCCAGTACCCGGACCTGGTCAATGCTCGGGTCAGCGGCGAGAGTGCATGGGATGCGGTTGGCGATCAGGCGTGGATTGCCGACGAGTTCATCCCGCGGGTGGCCAAACGCGGTGCTGCGATCATCGACGCACGCGGCGCTTCCAGCGCTGCCTCGGCGGCAAACGCGGCGATCGATCACGTGCACGACTGGATTCTGGGCACCCCGGAAGGTGACTGGGTTTCGATGGGTGTCGCCGCCGATGGTTCCTACGGCGTGGCGGAGGGCATCGTCGCCGGCTTCCCGTGCCAATGCAGCGGCGGACAGTGGTCGATCGTCGAGGGAGCCGAGGTGCCGGAGTTTTCACGCGCACGCATCGATGCCAGCGCCGCCGAGCTCCGCGAGGAGCGCGACGCGGTGGCCAAGCTCGCCCTCCTCTGAGCCGACCAAGCAATGAAAAAGCCGGCCCAGGTGGGCCGGCTTTTTCAAAGCGCTGCGGTTGACGTTAGGCGGGGTGGTACTCACGCCCCTTCTTCGTCACCCGACCCTCTTTCTCCATTTCACCGAGGACTCGGTAGAGATAGTTGGGTTTGATTTTCATCTGCTTGGCGATCTCCGACGCGGAGATGCCGGGGTTCTGCTCGACAAGCGCGACGGCCTGATCGGCACGCGTGCCGCCGCGGCGACGACGTCGGCGACGCGGAGTGGCAGTTGATGTCGAGGGAGACGCAGATGCAGATGCAGCCGAGGGTGCATTTTTACGAGGGCGACCGGGGCCACGTTTACCCGAGCCAGGGGGTCGGCCTGGACGTCGGGTGACGGTCCCGCCAAGCTCTGCGAGGGCGCGCTCGAGACGCTGGCGCTCCTCGTCAAGCTCGGCGAGCCGCTTCTTGACCAGGTTCAAAGCCTCGTCGAGTACGTTGCTGGTGCTGGGCATTTCCTTCCTTTCATCCCGTGAGGACTTTTGCCTCCCGGGTCGTCAGCTCCCCGGAGTGTGGCACAGTCACAGTGACAGTGACTATTCATATAGTCAAATCCATTGCCGACAGGTTGGCAATTTGAGGGAAGGCGCTCAGGCAGGTGGTGCTGAGGCGGCACGCTGGGCCTGACGCTCCGGTGAGATACGCACCACATTCCAGGCAAGGCCAAGTTTCTCCATCGTCGCGATTATCAAAGCCGAGGGGTCTATCTCCCAACGGCGCAGGCCATGCACCGCAGAGCGGGGGAAGGCGTGGTGGTTGTGATGCCAGGACTCGCCCAGTGACGGCAGTGCCAGCCAGAAGACATTGGTCGAGCGATCATCAGTGTCAAACCGACGCGTACCAAAATAGTGGCACACCGAGTTGACGCTCCAGGTGACGTGGTGGACGAAGAAAATCCGCACCAGTCCCCCCCATAGCAGTCCCGTTGCGGCGCCGGCGAGCGTGCCGCTGAGCGCATAGCCGGCGAGCGCCGGGACGGCGAGGCTTGTCAGTACCAGTAGGACGAACTGACGCGAGATCGCGCGCATGCCGCGGTCTTCATAAAGGTCAGCGGCGTACCGTTTCCAGTCGGCACGGCCCTGGGTGGACATAAGCCAGCCGGAGTGAGCGTGCCAGAGCCCGGCGAGAACGCCGCGCACGCCTCCGTCATGACCGACGTGTGGGCTGTGTGGGTCACCCTCTTCGTCTGTGTGGGCATGGTGCTTGCGGTGGTCGGCGACCCAGGAGATTGCCGGCCCCTGCACTGCCATCGAGCCAAGCACCGCAAATGTGTACTCAGTTGGCTTCGAGGTTTGAAAGGAGCGATGGGTGAGCAGGCGATGGAAGCCGACCGTGATCCCGATCGCGGTCAACAGGTACATCACTACGGCTATCTCCAGGTCCCGGGAGCTGACGAGCCGGTTCCAGAGCAGCACGATCGCGGCAAGCGTGGCGACGAAGGGAAGGACTACGGCGCCGAGGTTGGCGATCTTCTCGGTTTTGCTCATCTCACCCATCACGCCCCAAGGTATGTGCTTTCTCCCGATAAGAGTTAAACATCAAACCAGAATTTTGTTGCTATTTTTGTCATGCAGATGACAAGTTCTCTCAATTCAGAGCCCTGGAGACAGCTGCCGCCTACGGTCGCCGACCTGATCGAGCCCGAGCTGGCAAAGGTGACCAAAGAGATCCTGGCGACGATCGCCCGGGAGGTGCCGGAGTACGCGCGTCCGCTGGAGGGGAAATTCGGTCACGGAATCCGCACCGGTGTCGGCGAGGCGCTGAGTCAGTTCGTCGCCTTGATCCGCGATCCGGACGCGGGCCGCGAGCTGGGACGCGAGGTTTACCTCGCGCTCGGTCGCGGCGAGCTGCGTCAGGGCCGAACCCTCGACTCCCTCCAGGCGGCCTACCGGGTTGGCGCCAGAGTCGCCTGGCGCAGGCTTGCTCTTGCCGGGCGGCAGGCGAAGCTCGACCCCGAGGCCCTCAGTCTTCTTGCCGAGGCGATTTTTGCCTACATCGATGAGCTCTCGGCCGACTCCGTCGAGGGCTATGCCCAGGCCCAGTCAGAGCAAGAGGATCTCCGCCGACAGCGGGCGCGCGAGCTGGCTTTGCTGCTGATGCGTGAGCCCGCCGCCGAGCCTGTCGGCCTACGCGCCGCGGCAAGAGCGGCCGGCTGGAGAATACCCCGCACGCTCGCCCCTCTCGTCTGCCCTGAATCTGAGTTGGGACGGCTTGCGCATCGGCTTCCGGTCGACTGTTTGGTGACGCAGATCGACGAAAGCGGTTGCGTGTTGCTGCCCGATCCCGACGGACCCGGTCGCAAGGCCCAGATCGAGCGCGCCGTCGCCGGCAGGACGGCGGTGCTCGGGCCGTCCGGCGAGCTGACGCGGCTGCGCGATTCCTGGGAACTGGCGAAGAAAGCCCTACGCGCTCTGGAAGCAGGCGCGATCCCGGCTGACGGTTTGGTCCGGGCAGAGGACCATCTCGCCAGCTTGCTGCTCTTCGAGGGCGCTGCCTTGGCGGCCAGGATCGCTGCCCGCAGGCTGGCGCCGCTCGATTCGCTCACGGTGAAGTCGCGCGAGCGGATGCAAGAGACGGCGCTCGCCTACGTCCGCCACCGCGGCAACTCGGTTGAGATGGCCGTGGCCCTGCACGTTCACCCCCAGACGGCCCGCTATCGCGTCGCGCGGCTGCGCGAGCTACTGGGGGATCAACTCGATGATCCCGACGCCCGCTTCGAGTTGGAGATAGCGCTGCGCTAGCCGTTTTGCCGGCGGCGCGGCAGGGTGCGGAAGACGACGTCCCAGATCGGTGAGGAGACGCCGTAGCCAAAGCGATGGTCCTGGAAGTGGTGGCGCATGTGCTGCTCGCGCAGGCGCTTGCCGAAATCGGATTTGGGCACGAAGTGGTGCACGTAGTAGTGCGTGTAGTCGTAGAAGAGGTAGCCGGCGATGAAGCCGCCGAAGAGCGGGTAGGCCGCTGGGGTGCCGAAGAGCAGCGTGAAGGCGAAGAGGAAGAGGGCGGCGAGGGGAATCGCCACGGCGGGGGGCATCACCAAGCGCAACTTGTCGTTGGGATGGTCGTGATGGATGCCGTGGATGATGAAGTGCATGCGTCGTCCGACGGCGTTGTCTGGCTCCCAGTGGAAGACGAGCCGGTGCAGCCAGTACTCGGTCAGCGTCCAGATGCCGACTCCGCCGAGGCTGAGCAACAGCAGCTGCCAGGCGGCGTAGCCGCCGACGGCGCCGAGCCACTCGACCGCGAGCACGACCGGTACGAAGACGATCGCCGGTACGGCGGGATGCACGCGCGAGAAGAAGTTAAGGAAGTCGCTCTCGAAAAGCTGGGGCGATGCCGAGAGCTTGTCGGTTCGGCTGGAGGAGTCCATCCGCGGC
>JAJKHV010000177.1 GCA_021154855.1 Solirubrobacterales bacterium | reverse complement strand
TGGCCATCACGCCCTCAGTCGTCCGCAGCCACTGCTCGGCCCGCTTCGTATCGCGACTGAGCACGCTTGTCTCCGCCGAAGTGCCCTCCAGCAGCCGCGCCAATCCGTCGAGCCGCTCGCGCCGCGCCGCGAACGGCGCCGCCAACAGCGACGCGTCCCCCTCGGCGAGCACGTCGAAGACCACGAACTCCGCGGGGATCTCCTTGGCAAGCAGGGTGATCCGCGACTCGGCGGGGTGAATGCGGCTCTACAGGGCGTCGAATTCCAGGTTGCCGTCGCCGTCGCGGATGACCAGCTCGCCGTCGAACACGTAGCGCCCGGGCGGGAAGCTCAGCTCTGGGAAGTAGCGGGCAAGCTCTTTGCCGCCGCGTGACTGGATGTAGGCGTCAGCCCCGTCGATGAAGACGATTGCGCGGAAGCCGTCGAGCTTCTGCTCGTAGGCCCACTCCTCGCCCACGGGGAGCTCCTTGCGGGTCAGCGCGAGCTGCGGCTTGATCGGTGGCTTCAGTGGCAGGTTCAACCTGACCGACAGTTTGCCGGTCGCGACTCAGCTGGGTCGCACTGCCCGCCGACGCGAGCGCGCCTCGCGCGGGTCGGGGATCGGCACGGCCGCCAACAGCTGCTTCGTATAGGCATCCCGAGGCTGGTCGCAAACCTGATCCGCCGGCCCTTCCTCGACGATCTTGCCCTCGTGCATGACCGCGATCCTGTCGGAGACGTGGCGAACGATGCCGATGTCGTGGGCGACGAAGATGTAGGTCAGCTCGAGCTCCTCCTGAAGGTCGGCGAGCAGGTTGACGATCTGGGCCCGGATCGAGACGTCGAGGGCGGAGACCGGCTCGTCGGCGACGATCAGCTTGGGACGCAGCGCGATTGCCCGCGCGATCCCGATCCGCTGGCGCTGCCCGCCGGAGAACTCGTGGGGAAAGCGGTCGTAGTGCTCAGCCGCGAGCCCGACCCGAGCGAGCAGCTCCTGCACTTCGCGCCGCAGCGCAGCGCCCCTCGCAACTCCCTGCAGTAGCAGCGGTTCGCCGACGATCTGGCCGACCCGCTTGCGCGGGTTGAGCGAGGCATAGGGGTCCTGGAAGACCATCTGCATCTCGCGCCGCAGCGGCCGCATCGCCCGTCGCGAAAGGCCGGCGATCTCCCGGCCTTCGAAGCGGACCGAGCCCGAGCTCGGCTCGAGCAGCTGCAGGACCGTTCGGGCGAGCGTCGACTTGCCAGAGCCCGACTCTCCGACCAGGCCCAGCGTCTCACCCCTGGCGACGCTGAAGCTGACGCCGTCGACCGCGCGCACCTGATCGACCTCGCGATCGAAGACCAGCCCCCGCTTGACCGGAAAGTGCTTGACGAGATCAGCCACCTCCAGCAAGAGCTCCGGCCGATGGGTCTGAATGTCACCTATATCGTCGCTTTTAGGCCCGTCGACGCTCACTTTGGCGCCTCCAGGCCGATCTGGCCTTCGACCTGGCGCAGCTCACGCTTTTCCTCGGGCTCGAGCCAGCAGCGGTCGAGATGAGCCGGCGCCTCGGCGAGCCGCGCGTCGAGGCCGGGAAGCTCCGGGCAGCGGTCGAACTCGTGCGGGCAGCGGGGCCGGAAGGGGCATCCCTGCGGCAAGCTCTGCAGCGAAGGGGGTGCGCCGCTGATCTGCGGCAGGCGCTCGGGGCGATCGCGGTCGATCCGCGTCAACGAGCCGAGCAGCCCCCAGGTGTAGGGATGCTGAGGGTCGTAGAAGATCTCGTCGAGCGTCCCCTGCTCCACCACCCGCCCCGCATACATCACCAGGACTCGGTCGGCCACCTCCGCAACTACGCCGAGGTCATGGGTGATCAGGATCGTCGCCAGGCCGCGTTCGCGGTTGAGCCGCTCGAGCAGGGCGAGGATCTGCGCCTGAACGGTGACGTCGAGGGCTGTGGTCGGCTCGTCGGCGATCAACAGCTCGGGCTCGAGCGCCAGCGCCATTGCGATCATCGCCCGCTGGCGCATGCCGCCGGAGAACTCGTGCGGATAATCGTCGATCCGCTGGGCCGGATCGGGAATGCCGACCGAGTCGAGCATCTCGACCGCGATCTCGCGCGCCTCGCTATTGCCAATATCGCGCCGGTGGGCGCGGACCGCCTCGACGATCTGCCTGCCGACTCGGTAGACCGGGTTGAAGGAGGTCATCGGGTCCTGGAAGACCATCCCGATCTGCTCGCCGCGGACTTTGCGCAGCTCGTCATCGCCGGCGTCGATCAGCTCGGCGCCGCGAAGGCGCACCGAGCCCGCGATCCTCGAGTTCGGCGAACGGGTGAGGCCGATGATCGTCTGCGCGGTGACGCTCTTGCCCGACCCGGACTCGCCGACGATCGCCAGCACCTCACCCGGCGCGACATCGAAGCTGACCCCGTCGGCCGCCTGAACCCGGCCGGTCTCGGTGACGAAGCCGACCCGCAGGTCACGCACGCAGAGAAGTGGCTCAGTCATTGGGCGGAGGTGCCCAGCCTGATCCGCGGGTCGAGGTAGGCGTAGGCGATGTCGACCAGGGTGTTGAGGAGGACGACGAAGAAGGCACCGTAAAGGACGATCGCCATGATTGGAGGGAGGTCGAGGCTTTGCAGCGATTCGTAGGCGTACTGGCCGACGCCGTTGAGGCTGAAGATCGCTTCGATCAGGATCGCGCCGCCGAGCAGGGCACCGAAGTCGAGCCCGAAGAGGGTGACGATCGGGATCAGCGAGTTGCGCATCACGTGGCGGCTCATCACCCGGCGCTCGCTCAGCCCCTTGGCCCGCGCCGTGCGCACGTAATCCTCGTTCATCACGTCGAGCATGCTCGAGCGCAGTACGCGGCTGTAGAAGCCGACGTAGAGGATTGCCAGGGTGATCCAGGGCAGAATCAGGTGGTTGGCCCACTCGAGCGGGTCGGTGGTGAATTCCACGTATTCCCCCGAGGGGAAGATTTCGGTCTTGTAGGTGAGGTAGTTGAGGAAGATCGCCGCCAGCCAAAAGACCGGCATCGAAATCCCTGTCACGGCGAGTACCGTCAGCCCGCGGTCCAGCAAGCCGCCCGCACGAACCGCCGAGAGGTAGCCGAAGAGGATGCCGAAGAACAGCCAGATCACCGCGGCGCCGAGGCAGAGCGAGACGGTGGCGGGGATGCCTTCGACTATCCGTTCCTCGACGTTTTCCCGCCCCTTGTAGGAGACCAGGTCGCCGCTGAAGACCTTCCCCATCATCGTCAAGTACTGCTGGGGGAGCGGGTCCTCGAAGCCCCATTCCTCGTTGATGGTGGCGATCAGCTCCGGTTTGGCGGCCCTGCCGGCCATGCGCTGGGCCGGGTCGGAGTTGGGGATCACGTTGAAGACGAGGAAGGTCAGCACCGAGACCGCGAACAGCACGGCGACCATCCCAATCAGGCGCCTGACGACGAAACGGGCCATCACGGCGTCAGCCCCCCGATCGTCTCCGAGCCCTCCGGAGCGCTGAGCCCACTGTGAGCCTCGAAGCGCACTTTCGACTTGGGATCGAGCGCGTCGCGCAGGCCGTCGCCGAAGACGTTCAGCGAGAGCACCGTGAGCAGGATCATCGTGCCGGGGATGATCGTCAGCAGCGGCGCGCTGCTGATCAGGTTGTTGCCGGTGGCGATCATCGTGCCCCATGAGGCGTTCGGGGCCTGGACGCCAACCCCCAGGAAGGAGAGGGCTGACTCGAGCAGCATGTTGGCGGCGATGTTGAGGGTGAAGAAGACGATGATCGTCGAGATCAGGTTCGGCAGGATCTCCGAGAACATGATCCGCACCGTCCCGGCCCCCTGGGCGATCGCCGACTCGACGAACTCCTTTTCGCGCAGCGAGAGAACCTCGCCGCGGATCGGGCGCGCCATGTAGGGGACCATGACGACGCCGATGATCAGGATCGGGATCCAGATCGAGCCGCCGGAGAGGTGGAGCGGGCCGATCTGCAGGCCGCCGACGGCGAGAACCAGCCCGAGCGCGATCGCAAAGAGCAGTACCGGAAAGGCCCAGATGACGTCCATCGCCCGCGAGATGACGGTGTCGGTCCAGCCGCGGAAGTAGCCGGAGAGCAGGGCGAGGAGAGTGGCCAGAGCCGTGGTGAGCAGGCCGGAGACAATGCCGATGAAGAGCGAAGTGCGACCGCCGTACATCAGGCGCACCATCTCGTCGCGGCCGAGCCGGCTGTCAGCGCCGAGGAAGAACTTGCCACCGGCGCCGAGCCAGACGGGGCCGATCGGCTTGCCTTCGGGGTTGACGACGTCGCGCTTTTCGCCGTCGACTTCGATCTTCTGCAGCGTGTGGGTCTTGTTCGGGCCCGTTTCGGCGACGTGGTCGGCCCAGAGGGGGGCGGCGAGAACGAAGACGACGATCAGGGCAAAGAGGCCGAGAGAGGCGAGGGCGACGCGATTGGACCGCAGGCGCCGCAGACCCAGCCGCCAAGGGCCGGCCCCCGCCAGGCCCGTTGCGGCGATCGACTCCGGAGCCACGCTCGTATTGTGAAAGCAGCGTCGGGCGGCTACTTGAGCTGGAAGCTGGTCAGGTCGTTGCCGAAGGTCGGGTTGTAGATGACCTTGTCGAGGTCGATCGCGCTGGAGACGAAGGTCGACGTGGTCAGCGTGCCGTAGGGAGCCCACGGCGCCTGTTCCATGTATTCGCGGTCGAGCTCGGCGTAGCCGGCTTCCTGCTGGGGGCCCAGCGGCTGTTCGTTCAGCTCGGTGATCTTCTTGTTCAGCGTTGGATCGTCTATGCGGGCGAGGTTGTAGTTGCTTGTCGGCTGAATGCTTTCGCCGGAGAGCTGCAGTTGGAAGAAGTCGTTGGGGTGGGGATAGTCCTCGAACCAGTCGAACCAGCCCGTGTCGAGGTCGGGCGTGCTTTCGTTGCCGACCAGCGGTGCGTAGTTTTCAGCGTTGATTTCCTTGAACTTGGCGTTGAAGCCCAGTTCCTGGAGAACCCCCTGGTAATACTCGCCCGCTTCGTTGTTGGGGCTTTCGTTGTCGGTCCAGACGGTGATGTCTCGGTCCGAAGGGTCGGCTTCGGCGATCATCTTTTTGGCCTTGGCCATGTCATGCGGATAGAGGTCGAAGGGCTTGTGCCCGGGCATCCCCGGCGGCAGGACCTGGTGCAGCGCGGACAGCGTGCCGGCGTAGATCCGTTCCAGTGCCGCGGGGTTGACTGCGTAGTTGACCGCCTGACGGACCTTGAGGTCGTCGAAGGGCGGCTTCGTCGTGTTCATCCAGAAGTAGTAGGTGCTGACCGTCGGCTCGACCCGGAACTGGGTGCCTTCGTACTTTTCCTTCACTTTCGGGTAGAGGTCCGCGGAGATAGCGGTCTGCATCCAATCGGTCTTGCCGCGTTCGACTTCGCTGACCTGGGTCGAGTCGTTGCCGACCACCTTGAGCTCGATCTTGTTGACGTGGCCTCCGGGGATCTCCGGCATCAGCTTGCCGTTGGCGTTCGTCCACTGCGGGTTGCGCTCGTAGGACCAGGCGCGCCCCGGTTCGGACTTGACGATCTCGTAGGGACCGGTCGCCGGCGGCGGATCGGCGGTGAGATTCTTGACCGGCGTGCCTTTGGGCAGCAGGGCGACGAATGGCATTGCCAGCTCGTTGCTGAAGGTTCCGCGGGGCGCGGTCAGGTCGACGACGATCTTGCCTGTCTTGTCGTCGGCTTTGATGCCGCTGACGTTGCCCTGCTTGGTTTCGGCGAACTTTTCGGCGCCGACAATGCTGGTGTAGAAGGAGGAGCCGCCGGATTCGAGCGCCAGCATCCGTTCCACCGAGGCGGGGAAGTCCGAGGCCTTAACCGGCGTGCCGTCTGAGTACTTGAGACCCTTGCGGAGGGTCAGCGTGTACGTCTTGCCGCCGTTGCTGATCTTGGGTAGGCCCACGGCGAGCCCCGGGATCACCTTGCTGCCCGCCGCGCCGCTGGCGTGGGCGTAGGTGAGCAGCGGCAGGTAGGTGTCGTAGATCGCCGTCCAGCTTTCGGTCGAGTAGGCGAGCGCCGGATCGAGGTATTCGGGGAAGGAGGCGTAGCTGCCGGTCAGAGTCCCACCCTCCTTGCCGCCGGAGCTGCTGCCGCAAGCTGCAAGGCCCAGGGTCGAGCCTCCGGCAAGCGCCAATACGAGCAGAGCAAGACCAAGCTTTCTCAAAATCACGACCTCCGATAGGCAGCGCGGACGGGAGACTCCCCCACTGGAATCAACTCCACCATAATCTCGCCTTCGGCGTCAAGGGCGGTTGGACCTGTTTTGTCCACGCTTTCCAGCCAGTTTGCGCCCATCGAGGCGGCAGCCAAGACGGCGATGGCCAGAACGCCGAGGCCGGCGACGAGAAACGTCACACGTGGATCGAGGGCGACCGCGATCACGGCGCCGAGGACATAGCCGACCGCCGGCATCGCCGTTGCGGTCGAGGACAGCACGCTCATCATCCGCGCCTGCATGTTCTGGGCGGTCAGCTCCTGCACGGCGCTGATCACGGAGACCCATTGCACCCCGTTGCCAGCACCGCCGATTACGGAGGCGGCGCAGGCGGCAGCCAGGGTAGGTGCCGCCGCTATGCCGAGGTAGCCGGCGCCGACGGCGAGCGTGCTGAAGAAGAGCAGGATCGGCAGCCTGACGCTCTGTGCCGCGGCGAAGACGACACTGCCAAGCATCATCCCGGCGCCCCAACTGGCGAGCATGATCCCGTAGCCCGAGTCGCCAGTTCCCAGGGTCTGCTTGGCGTAGACGACCTCGATCGGGATGACCGCGGCGAAGAAGACGAAGGCAGCGCCCTGGGCGATCAATAGGCGCCGCAAGCTGCGCTTTTCGCGTAGATAGGCGAGCCCGGCGCGGAGGCGTTCGCGCACATGGCCCTCTTCGGGCTTTGCCTGGGGCAGGGGACCAGCGGTCAAGAGCAGCCAGGCGATCACGTAGAACGAGGCGGCGTCCAGCAGGAGCGCGGTCTGCACGCCGAAGCCGGCCACGATCAGGCCGGCGACGCCGGGGCCGATGGCGGCGCTGACCGTGAGGGCGATATTGAGCACGGCGTTGCCGGCGCGAAGTTCGCCGCTGGGCTCGAGCAGGACGGCGACCACGGCCCGGGTCAGCGAGCGTCCGGTCAAGGCCAGCGTGCCGTCGATCGCCGCCAGGGCGATCACGCCAGGGAGAAAGAGGGCGCCATCGGCGAGCAGAGCAAGGGCAGAGAAGGCAGCTGCCTCGCCGCAGTAGATGATCGGCAGCGCGAAGCGGGGCGCCGGCTGCTCGACCCGGGCAACCAAGACCGGGGCGATCAAGGCGGGCAGGAAGCGAGTGCCAAGGAAGAGTCCAGCGGTCGCGAGGGCGCTGCCGGTGCGATCGAAGACGAGCACCGAGAGGGCGATTATCCCCATCCAGTCGCCAAGTTCGTTGATCACGTAGCTCGCCGCCAGCCGCCGAAATACGGCATGTCCCAGCGGTCTTGTCAGCTCGTCGCGGCGCATCTCGGCTTTTACGTCCTACTGCATTTCTGCACAACTTTTGCTGCAGTTGCACAACTTTCGGCGAAGTTGTGCTACAAGTTGACCAAGTTCTCTGCAAGTTGATGAGGGGCAGCGCCTCTGCTGTCGGGTTTCGACCACGAAGGAAGGGGATTCAAATGGGTTTCCACGCCGGCCACTAAGCAAATCAAGATCTTTTGATGGCGGACGCTCAACGGGCGTCCGGCGAAGTACCCGAAGGGCGCCTACCGGCGCCCTTCGTCGTGCTGAGGCGCCGATCTCGCTCGAGCTCGTGCCCCCGACCACCCCTTTGCCGCAAATACGGAGAGTCCTGCGATGGCCTGCAATATGTCCACCGCGCGCCTGCCTTGCGGTTCCCCATCAGTACTTTGCAGTAAACCAACGCATTGCAGCGCCCAAAAAGCGTCCCAAAGGGGATAGCAATTCGCTGGGGAACCTATACCTGGTGACGCCTGAACGCGGCGTTCGCCATCGACCATCGACATGGCTAAGAAACGTCCAACTCGCCTTGCCATCGGCCTCATGTTCGCTGCCCTGGCGCTCACCGCGGTCGTGGGGCTCTGGCGAGCACCGGAGTGCGACTGGAACCTGTCTCTGTTCGCGGTTCTTCTCGCCTTTGCGACCTTCAGCTACCTGACCGCCGTCGGGACGGAGTCGAAGCTCAGGGTTTCCGGCGCCTTCCTGGCGATCGTCCTTGCCATGGTCTTCCTGGGCGGCACGCCGGCGGCTCTGATTGGCGTGGCGGCGACTGTCGTCGGCTGGATCTTCAGGTGGCGCGACGAGCCGCATCTGCTGCTCTGCAATGTCCTGACCTACGCGCTCTTCCCGTTGATCGGCGGGATCATCTTTCACGAAGCGGTGTCGGGCAGTGGGATCGCTCCCTCCGACTGGGCTTTCTACCTCTGCGTCTTCGGCCTCTTCCAGCTGGCACTGGCGATCAACTTCGTGATGATCGCGGGCTACGGCTGCTATGTGGAACGGGCGACCTTCACCAGCAAGCTGAAGGTCCTGCCGGCGGTGCTCCCCTCCGAGTTCGCCAGCGCGATGCTCGCTGTCGCCGTCGCCTTCATCTACCACGTGATCGGCATCGCGGCGATCGCCCTCTTCGGTGTCGTACTGATCACCTTCCAGTACCTGCTCGGCCAGCTGCTCCTCTCCCAGCAACGTGGCGACGAGCTCGAGCGGCGCAGCAAGCAGCTGGCCAGCTTCCAGGTCGGGATGTTGAGCGCGATGCTGCGCACGCTCGACCTGCGCGACCAGATGACCGCGCGGCACAGCGCCGCGGTGGCGCGCTACTCGCGGGCAATCGCCCAGCGGGCGGGCTACCCGCGCCAGGAAGAGGAGCTGGTCCACATCGCGGCGCTGCTGCACGACATCGGCAAGTTCATCCTGCCTGACCGCATCCTCAAGGCCAACGTGCCGCTCACCGACGAGGACTGGATGCTGATCAAGCGCCATCCTCAGCAGGGCGCCCGCGTCGTCTCTTCGCTCGACGGCTACGGGCCGGTGGCGGAAATCATCCTCGCCCACCACGAGCGAATCGATGGAAACGGCTACCCGCGGGGCCTGGCCGGCGACGACATTCCCGAGCTGGCGCGGATCATCTCCGTCGCCGACACCTACGACGTGATGACCGCGCGCGACTCCTACCGCACGCCGATGTCGAGCTACGACGCAATCGTCGAGCTGCGACGGGTCGCCGGCAAACAGCTCGACTCCCACTTCGTCGAGGTCTTCATCGAGCTGCTCGAGGGCAAGGACGTCTCCTTCCAGCACGGCGAGGCGGCCGACTTCGAGAAGGAGCTGGCGCTGGAGTCGCGGATCGAAGAGACCGCCGACCCGGCGGGCAACGCCAACCGCTTCGGCGTCCCCGGCGTCACCGTCGGCTGAGCGGCCGCGCACACACAGCCCAGCTTGGCCAGTCGCGCCCTCGTCGGGACGCTAATTCGGGATCGCCCGCAGCCGACGACCGGGTAGGTTCTGGTCTCATGCGCGCGGTCACGTTTCAGGCTCCCGGACAAGTTCGGGTCGAGGAGAAGCCCGATCCCGAGGTCTCCGCTGCCGATCAGGCGGTGGTGCAGGTCGAGGCGAGCGGGATCTGTGGCTCGGATCTGCACATTTTTCACGGCAGGGTTCCGGTCGAGCCCGGTTTCACGATCGGCCACGAGTTCGTCGGCACGGTGCTCGCCGCCGGCCCCGACGTCGAGCGTGTCGCCGTCGGCGACCGCGTCCTGGGTTGCTTCCACACCGCCTGCGCGACCTGCGTGCCCTGCCTGCGCGGCGACTACCACCGCTGCGACAACGGCCAGACCTTCGGCCACGGCGCCCACCTCGGCGACCTGCAGGGCGCCCAGGCCGAGCAGCTGCTGGTGCCGCGCGCGAACTTGACGCTGCGGCGGGTGCCGGACGGGATGTCGGATGAGGTGGCGCTCTTCGCCGGCGACGTGATGGGGACCGGCTACCACGCGGTCGCCCACGCCGGGATGCGCTCCGGCGACACGGTCGCCGTGCTCGGGCTTGGGCCGGTCGGGCTCTGCGCCGTGCAGGCGGCGCTTGCCGGCGGTGCGACCGAGGTCTTCGCGATCGACTCGGTGACGCAGCGGCTGGCGATGGCAGGCGAGTTCGGCGCCACTCCGATCCATCTGACGGAGGAGGAGCCGAAGCGCGTCGTGCGTGCGGCGACCGAGAAGCGGGGCGTCGACGTGGTGGTCGACGCGGTCGGCGATCCCGGTCCGCTGGCGATGGCGGTGAGTCTGGCCCGCGACGCCGGCACCGTCTCCGGCATCGGCGCCTACGCGGGCAAGGGCGAGGTGCCGCTGGGCCTGGCCTGGCTCAAGGGGCTGACCCTGCGGCTCGGCCTCGCCAACGTGATCGCCCATGTCGATCGCGTTCTGGCGCTGATCGAGGCGGGAAAGCTAGATCCCTCGCCGCTGGTCACCCACCACATGAAGCTGGACGAGGCGGCCGAGGCCTACGAGCTATACGACCAGCGCGAAGCGCTGAAGATCGTGCTCACTCCCTAGCCGTAACCCGTAGTCCCGGAATACATGGACAAAGCGTTACGACCGCCGTACATTTGAGGGGTGCGGGGGAAGCTTCTAGTTGGGGCGCTGCTGGCTGCCCTGGTGGCGTTGATCGGCAGCGCCAGCGCTGCGGCCTGCTCCTGCGCGCCCCAGGCGCCGGCCGAAGCTCTGGACCAGTCAGATGCCGCGATCGTCGCCCGGCTGGTCAAGGTGATGCCGCGCGGACGGCTCCACGCTGATTACCGCTACGAAGTCCGGCGGGTCTACCGCGGCAAGGCGGTGATCGATCGCGCCCAGATGGTGACCGTGCGCAGCGGCCGTCGCGCTGCCAGCTGCGCGCTGCCACGCCGGCTCAACCACGTATACGGCCTGTTTTTGACTCGCCGCCAGGATCGCTGGTTCGGTGGGATCTGCGGGGTGATCGAACCGCGGCGGCTCCACCACGCGGCACAGCAGCAGCCACGCGTCTACAGGCGCGACTCGGGCACGGGGCCCTGCGTCACCTGAGCTGCTTCGAAGCGCTCCGAGCCGATCTCCAAAACTGGGAAGGTCTTGCTGGCGCCACGGGTGAGCCACATCGGAGGGGATTGCGCAGGCCCGTTGCGTCCACGATGGCTCCGTGTCAGCATAGTCCGCGATGGCGCTTCTGGACGACTCCGAGATCGAGGCGAGGCTTTCCCGGCTGCCGGGCTGGGAGCGCAGCGGCAAGGCGATCGCCAAGAGCTTCAGCTGCGGTGATTTCGTCGGCTCAGTGCGCTTCGTCGAGGGCCTGGTCGAGCCGGCCGAGGCGGCCGGCCATCACCCGGACTTGGAGGTTTCCTGGGACACGGTGAAGGTGATCATCTCGACCCACTCCGAGGGCGGTCTCACCGCCGCCGATTTCGAGTTGGCGGAGAAGGTCGATGCCCTATCGCCGACGAGCTGAAGATCGACGAACGGCTCTCGATCCCGCTCAGTGAGATCGAGCTGAGAGCGAGCCGCTCTTCCGGCCCGGGAGGCCAGCACGCGAACGTGACCGCCTCGCGGGTCGAAGCGGTGTTCGACGTCGAAGCGTCGCGGAGGCTGGACGAGCGTCAGCGCGAACGATTGGTCTGGCGCGCCGGCCCGGTGATCACCGCTGTCGCTCAGGACGCCCGCGGCCAGGCCCGCAACCGCGAATTGGCCCTGGGGAGGCTGGCGGAGAAGATCGCCGCCGGCCTGGCGACCCCGGTGCGGCGGCGACCGACCAGGCCGACGCGCGCCTCGCGCGAGCGGCGGCTGGAAGAAAAGCGACGCGCCGGTGACCGCAAGCGGGGCCGGCAGCGACCGGCCCCCGAAAGTTGAGCGAGATGGCGAAGGGCAAGAAGAAACGAGCGCCGAAGCCGAAGGCGGCGACGGTCGAGTACGTCGATCGCGAGGGCAACATCCTCAGCCTGCGCGAGTCGCTCAGCGCCGGAACGATCGCCAAGCTCAGCGAGGGCCCAGCCACCGCGGCGACCTCGCGGGAGGACGCCTGGCGCCGGCGTTCGGAGCTGCTCTTCGAGCGGCTTGCGGTGAGCTGGGAAATCGCCGGCCTGCCGCTCGACGACCAGAAGATCCTGCTCGGCCGCTACCGCATGGCCGACCCGGTCACCCAGCAATGGGTGCGTGAGACCATTGCTGCCCACATCGAGCGTCATATCCCCAAGCTTGCCGGGTGGTGAGCCGGCGGGCGGCAAACTCAGACGAGACGACGAAAGGAATGGCATGTTCGCGGACACGAAAGCGACCAACGGCTTTGCCGTCGATGACATGGAGGCGGCAAAGCAGTTCTACGGCGAGACGCTTGGGCTGGGCGTCACTGTGCTGAGCGAGGAGTTCGGCGTCACCTCGATCCAGCTGGCGGGCGGCCGCGACACCGTCGTCTACGCCAAGCCCGATTTCACCCCCGCCACCTACACGATCCTCAACTTCGAGGTCGACGACATCGAAGCAGCCGTCGACGAGCTTGCCTCCAAGGGAGTCTCCCTCGAGCGCTACGAGGGCTTTGAACAGGACGAGAAGGGCATCGCCCGCGGCCCCGGCCCACACATTGCCTGGTTCAAGGACCCGGCCGGCAACATTCTCTCGGTCCTTCAGCAGCCCTAGCTCAAACGGAGCACGAACGGCATGGGCGCGGCTGGTTCGAACCAGCGACCTCGCCTATCGAACCTCGCATCGGGGGACGCCTATACTCGAAGATGCCGTAGGCGTGAGGGTCCTATGCCGGCGTCTCGAAGGCGACGCTGCATTGAGCGGGGTCCGGAAGGAGGCGACGGGATGATCATTGGGGTTGGTCGGGGCAGTTGGGGGCGCGCCTCGAGACGCGCGACGTGGGCGATCGTTCTCGCAGCACTCCTGACGCTGAGCGTGTCTGCCGCCTACGCGAGCGCCTCTCCGACTATTGAGTCTGAGTCGGTCTCGAAAATCACTTCCACCGACGCAACCCTCGAAGCCGAACTCGACCCTGAGGGGGCCGAAGCGGGCGTCTTCTACCAATTCCAGCTGCTGCTCGATCCAGGGGAAGCGCCGACCGAATTGGAGTGCCCCTCTTCTTTGCCCGGCTACTCGACTTGCGCCGGCTCCAGTGACCCGAGTGCCCTACCGCTCGGCTGGATCTGCGGCGAATGCGAAATCGAACCCAGCGCTGTGCCGGTCAGCCTCGATCTCGCAAGCGCCGGTGCGTCCTTGGAACCGGGCAGGACCTACTACTTCCGCGTGCTTGCCGCCGACCGCAAGTTCAGCGAAGACGTCGCTGAATGGGAACCCCCCGCAGTCGTTGGCGCCAGCAAGCGATTCACCACGCCTCCGATCGGCGCCCAGCCGCTCTCGATGACCTTCACCGAAGACCGCGCAAACGTCGGCGTCCAGCTTTCCGACGCGGCCATGTTTACGGCACCGGAGGTTGCGCCGTTCACGGCCCAGATCGACCCTGGCACTGGCTCGATAACGGCGGGGGCATTGAAAGTTCCCGACTTCACCACCCACATCACCGACCCTCTCAATGCCGATGTCAACGTCCATTTTGAAATCGGGGTCATCGGAGGGAGCTTCAACCAGGTGACCGGCGCACTCACCCTGGAAGGCGAAGCGAACGCGACGCTCACCTCCGAGGGAAAGGCATGCACCGTCACGACGGCCCCGAACCCCCTGGTCCTCTCGACCGCGGGGGACAGCGGCGGTGCGAACCCGCGCCCCGGGACGCCGTTCGTCCATGGGCTCACCGGGACGGGAGCGATCGCCGGGCAGTGGACCGATATGAACGCGACGCCCAAGATCCCGGGGGTTGGGGTGGCCGTTTGCGCAACCGTTGACGAACGCATCGAAGGGCCGGGGGGCATCTGGCTCGCTCAGGAAGGTGACGTGGTGCCTCCCTCGGCGCCGCAGCTGACGGGCACCGATCCCACCTCGCCGGGTTCAAGTGGCACTCCGCGGATTCGCGGTACCGCCGAGGCGGGGTCGACCGTGCGCGTCTATGCGGGCTCGTCCTGCACCGGCGCCCCCATTGCCAGCGCAAGCGCAGCCCAACTCGGCTCGCCCGGCATCGCGGTCCAGGTTGGGGAGGGCGCCACCGCCGCCTTCTCGGCGAGCGCAATCGATGCGGCAGGCAACACCTCGGCCTGCTCGGCGCCGATTTCCTATATGCACGCGAAACCGCAGGGCAAGTGCGTCGTGCCAAACGTCATCGGCAAGAAGCCGAAAGCGGCGAAGAGGCAGATCAGGACGGCCGGTTGTGAGATCGGCACGGTGACGAGGCCGAAGGCGAGAAAAGGCAAGCGACCCCGTCCGATGATTGTCAAGTCGTCTAATCCCTCTGCGGGGACCGCTCTGGCTGCAGGCGCCCAGGTCGACCTCAAGCTCCATCCGAGCCCGCGAAAATCACGCCACTGAGATTGGCTGGTGGCCGATGGGCGCGGCTGGGTTCGAACCAGCGACCTCTCGCGTGTGAGGCGAGCGCTCTCCCGCTGAGCTACGCGCCCGGGAGAGGCTCAATCATAGGTGGCGGTAGGAGCTCCTCGTCCTGCTCCGCCATCGCTCTCTTCTGCAGGGCCATGCCGATGAAGGGGTAGATCAGGGTCGAGAGGATTGCGGCGCCGACCAGGCCGGCGGAGGTCGAAGTGCGCATCTTGCCTGCGTCGACCGCGATCGTCGTTATCGCGACCACAAGGGGCAGCTCGGTGGCGGAGAAGAAGGCGAGGGCGCGGCGCTCGGTGGCACTGAGGACCTTGCGGTACAGGAGGAGGGCGGGGGCGCCGCGGACGACCAGGAAGAGGACGAAGAAGAGGGCCATCTTGGCCAGCGCACTCGTCGATCCGAGGGCGTCGAGGTTGAACTCGAGGCCGCTGGTGATGAAGAAGAAGGGGACAAAGAAGCCGAAGCCCACTGCCGTCAGCTTGGACTCGAAGATTTGCAGCTCGTGACCCCTGAGCGCCGCCCGCGTGATCATCCCGGCGACGAAGCCGCCAAGCAGGACGTCGAGGCCGAGCTGGCTGGCCAGCAGTACGAGGCCGAATACGAGGACGACGGTGATCCGCACCGCAAGCTGGCTGCTCGCCTCGAAGGTTTTTTCGAAGGCCGGCCAGCCGCGCCAGGCCAGCCGCACGGAGGCTAGGGCGACGCCGAGGGCAAGGAAGACGAAGGCGAGCAGGATCGCCGCCTCGTGGACCGGGCTGGCGGTGGTCAGGACGAGCGTGACGAGCAGGATCGGGCCGAACTCACCGGCGCCGCCCGCGGCCAAGAGATAGGTGCCGAAGCGGGTTTTCAGTCCGCCACTGTCCTTGAGGATCGGGATCAGGGTGCCGATTGCCGTCGTCGCCAGGGCCGAGCCGGTGTAGAGAAAGGAGACGACGACACCGGCCATGGCGAGCAGGCCGCCGATCCCATAGGCCAGGGCGACGGAGAGCGCCCAGCCGAGCGCGCCGAGGCGCATCGGCTTGCCCTTGATCCGTTCGAAATCAATCTCATAGCCGGCGAAGTAGAAGAGCATTCCCAGGCCGAGGTTGGAGAAGAACTCGATGAAGTCGGAGGAATGGGCGAAGTCGAGGACCTGCGGGCCGATCATGATTCCCAACAGGAGCTCCAGCACGACCACCGGTGGGGCCATTCCCTTCGGCACGATCGCGACCGTTATCGCGGCGATCGCGGCGACGAGGACGATCGCGAAGAACGAGCCTGTGTCGACGTCGATCATCGCTTCGATCCTACGTTCGTCCAAGGCGGCCGGGCCGGCGGGCGCTCACGGGTACTCAAAATTCAGTAGTCGCCTGTTCGGGCGAGCAACGACCAAGAGGAGGACCCGATGTGCATTCCAATGCTTCGTCGTTTCGGTGCGATCGCCGCGGCGTGCCTAGCAGCGCTGCTGGCGGCGATTCCGGCCGCAGCGGCCAGCAAGTACCCGTCCACTAATGCCGCGCGCGGCTTTGACGGGGGCGCCGCCGGCTGGGACTCCTCGGCGAGCACCGAAGGCACTTGCCTGTCGCCGTTGCTCTGCGCAAGCGTGGCAAATTCCTTCCAGGGCTCCGGCGGGGCTGACGGCGGTGGCTACATCCGCTCTGCCTACACGGGCGTCGCCGGGGTCATGGCGGTGGCGGGCACAACGACGGCGGTTTGGCGGAGCCCTCCGTTCACCTATTCCGGCGCTGGCGGAAACGAGCCGACTGCGGTCAGCTTCACGCTCGACCGCCGCGCCAGCGTCGACCAGCTTCTCGCCGTCCAGGGCAATTCCGCCGAGTACTCGGTGCGGCTAAACGACCTTTCAAACGGCGGCGAAGGCGCGAACCTCATCACGCCGACGACCCTGGCCGGCGCCCGCTCCTGGACCAGTGTCTCGGCGCCCTCGATTGACCCGAGCGACCTCACGATCGGTCACGAATATCAGATCCAGATCAGCAGCCGTTACACCAGCGGCACCAGCGTGTTGGTCGACGGCAGCGCCGACTACGACAACGTGGTGCTCAGCGCGGTTCGCGGCAAGGCGGGCGTCGGTGCTGGAAAAGGCGGAGCTGGCGGCGGCGGAGCCGGCGGGCTCAGCGCCCAGCGGCTGGAGGAGCTGCTGCGCCAGGCGACCCCCGGCACGGCGACGCTGCGCGGCAAGCGGCTCTTCGTCCGCGTCAAGTGCCCCCGCAAGGTCGGTCGTCCCTGCCGCACCACGGTCCAGGGCTTTCTCGAGAAGCGGCGCCCGGCGACCGGTCGGCGCACCATCAAGCTGCACAGCGGCAAGAGCAAGCTGGTCGCGTTGAAGGTCAAGCCGAAGGCGCGCAAGCGCGTCGCGATGCGCAAGCGCATCCTTGTCCGCCAGAAGGTTCGCGTCGGCAAGGTGAGTGCGACCATCTTCAAGACCCGACTCTTGATCCGGCGTTGAGCGGAGACGGCCTCGATCTGCATTTGTCTTCGCTGGAAGTGGGCAAATGCAGATACGATGGTCGCGGACCGTGCTAGGCGGGGAATCAGCGGTGCCCTGTAACCCGCAATCCGCTCTAGCGGGGCCGAATCCCGTTCCGAGGGACTGGCCGTCGGGGTCAGTGCGTTGTGAGCGGCGTTGACGGTCGGGTCCTGCGCGACGTGGGCACGCGAATCAGGTCAGGTCCGGAAGGAAGCAGCCTTAAGCGGATGCCGCGGGTGCCGCAGGAGAGCCCGGCTCGAGCCAATCGCGACGGACACGCCCGGTGACTTCGTCTCGGAGGACGGGGCGCACGGTCCATTTTCTTTTGCTGACTTCGTCTTTCTTCGCCGATAGGGCGAGAAAAGGCGAAGTCAGCATTCAGTCGATCAGACGGTTGTGCATGCGGCTTACCGCTACGCGCCAGGTGAGCAGGGCGAAGGCGACCAGGAAGGCGAAGCGGGCTATGTCGATCGCTTCGAAGCCGAAGGCGCCGCCGCGGACGAGTTCGACCAGCTGGTGGAGTGGATTGAGCTGGGCGACGTCCTGGACTCCCTGGGGCAGGCCGTCGATCGGGAAAAAGGTTCCGGCGACGAGGAAGAGCGGCGTGATGCAGAGTGCGGTGACGTAGTTGAACTGATCGATCTTGGCCACGGTCGCGGCCATCGCGACGCCGAAGCCGGCAAAGCCGAGCGCCGTGACGAAGCAGAAGAACGGCACCAGCAGCATCCCCCAGGCCGGGTCGAGGCCGAAAGCGATCGTGACCAACAGCGGCACGCAGCCGTAGGTGCCGGAGCGCAGGCCAATCCAGAGCATCTCGGCGCTGACCAGCTCCTCGACGTCGACCGGCGCGGCCAGGATCGCGTCGTAGGTGTTCTGGAAGCGGTGCTTGACGAAGGTGCCGAACATCGCCGGCAGGGCGCTGGAGAAGATCACCGCCGTCGCGACCATGCCGGTGCCGACGAACTCGATGTAGGGGACGCCGTTGACTTCGTCGACCAGGGTGGCGCTGAGGCCCAGGCCGAAGGCAAGCAGGTAGACGATCGGTTCGAGCACGCTGGAGAAGGTCGTGCCCTTCCAGTAGGTGCGGAAGTTGGCCAGCTCGCGGCTCATCACACCGCCGATCGCCGCCGGTTCGAGGCGCCTCACTCCGCCTCCTCCCCGGTGAGCAGGACGAAGACGTCCTCGAGTGACGCAGCGCGGACGACGGCATCGTCCGGGATCGCTCCGTTGGCGGCCTTCTCGGAACCGACGATCGCAATTGCGGGCCCGGCCGGGCGGACGGAGAGCCCGTGGGCTTCGGCTGTCGCCCGCGCCTCGATCAGCCGTTCTGGCGGCCCGTAGACCTCGGCGGTCTGCAGGCCGGCGTGCTCGCTGATCAGCTCGACCGGGTGGCCGCGGCTGATGATCTTGCCCTTGGTCATCACCGCCACCTCGTCGGCGAGCCGCTCGGCCTCCTCGATGTAGTGAGTCGACATCAGGATCGTCGTTCCGCGGGAGCGCAGGTCGCCGATCAGCGTCCAGAGCTCGGTGCGGATCTGGGGGTCGAGGCCGACGGTGGGCTCATCGAGGAGGATCAGCCTCGGTTCGTGGACGAGGCCGCGGGCCAGCAGCAGGCGCCGGCGCATCCCTCCGGAGAGCTCGTCGACGGCGTCGCGGCGGCGCTCGCGAAGACGGGCCAGGTCAAGCGCCCGGTCGACCGCGGCGCCAACGTCTGGCACCCGATAGAGGCGGGCGAAGATCGCCAGGTTGTCTTCGACGGTGACATCGACGTCGAGGTTGTCGAGCTGCGGCACGACCCCCATTTCGGCGCGGGCGGCCTTCGAATCGGCGGGCAGCTCGTGGCCCAGTACGCGAAGCTCGCCGGCGTCGGGCAGCGCCTGGCCGGTGAGCAGTCGCATCGTCGTCGACTTGCCGGCCCCGTTTGGGCCGAGCAGGCCGAGGCAGATGCCCTCTGGCACCTCCAGGTCGAGCCCGTCGACTGCGGTAATCGGGCCGAAGCGCTTGACCACGCCGCGCAGTTGGATCGCTGCCATGCCTCGATTCTCGACGATCGAGGACACCGACGGCGAGCCGGCACTTTGCGAGCCGGCCCTTTGACGTGCTGAGCTCAGCCACCAAATACGGGGGTCGAGCTCAGACACGTCCTGGGTGGCCTGGGAGACTGGCGCCTGTGCTGGACGAGCGCTGGATCAGATCGCTGCATGTGGAGACGCTGCGCGAGGAGGAACTGCACGCCGAGCGAGCGCCGCATGTGCTCTTCCAGGCCTCGACGATCGGGGCGCTGCTCGAGGGCGCCTACGAGGGCGATCTCAGCTTCGACGAGCTCGCCGAGCACGGCGACCTCGGCCTCGGGACCCTGAACGGTCTCGATGGCGAGATGATCGCCCTCGACGGGCGCTTCTATCGCGCCGATGTCGACGGAGCGGTGGGCGAGGTCGCGGGCGGGGAGCGGACGCCGTTCGCGGTTGTGACCCGTTTCGATCCGACGGTCGATCTGGAGGTTGAGGGGCCGCTTGGGCATACGGAGCTGTTGGCCCGCCTCGAGCAGCTGATTCCCGCGGACGCGACGACCTGTGCCGTCCGCCTCGACGGTCGTTTCGAGTTGATCCGCGCCCGCTCGGTTCCGCGCCAGAGCCCGCCTTACCGACCCCTGACCGAGGTCGTCCTCGAACAGCACGTATTCGAGCTGAGGGAGGTGGAGGGGACGATGCTCGGCTTCCGCTTCCCGGACTACGTCGAGGGGATCGAGGTGAGCGGCTACCACCTTCACTTCGTCAGCGACGACCGCAAGCGCGGCGGACACGTGCTCGCCTCGCGGTGCGCTGGGGCCTTGCGCGCCCGCCTCGACTCCGCTAACGACCTGCACGTCGAGCTGCCGCCGGGAGTCGAGCTTGCCGATCCGGGGGTCGCGGCCGAGACGCACGCCGCAGTCGAGCTGGTCGAGCGCGGCAGCTGAGCCGACGCTCAGGCCGCTTCGGCGAGCCAGAGGTCGGAGAGCCAGTCGGCTTGCTTACCGCCCTTGCGGGTGACCATGATCATCACCCGCGATGACACCGATCAGGCCGAACAGGCCCGAGCGCTTGAACCCTCGCGACATGCGGCGCCGGCCTATCCGCGACCGCAGCGGCGGTAGAGGGCCCAGGAGTCGTTGCGGGCGACGCGGCGAAAGCCCGGCGGGGCGGTCGTTTTGAGGCGGGTCGGGTCATTGGGGTCGAGGATGAAGTTGTGGATGACGAAGGGGCTGGCCGGGTCGAGGAAGTAGCCATGCCGGGGGACTCCTTCCTCGCTGGCGCTGATGATTGCGGTCGGCTTCACTTCGAGGCCGGAGGCAAGGCGTGGAATGGCGCGGTGGTTGGGGACGGCGATCGGGCCGCAGAGCGGCTTCGTGAAAGCGCCGGTGTCGACCAGATCGCTGAGGTCGCGCTCGATCGTCCCCTGGTCGGCGAGGTCGCTCTTCACGGTGGAGTCGAGGTCCCACTGATTGGGCAACCAGAGCACGAACATCGCAGCGGTTATGCCGGCGAAAATCTGCCAGCGGCGACGCCAGCGATGGCTGGGCTCCAGCAGCCGCCAGCCGAGCAGGGCGACGGCGACGAAGATCGCCAGGATGGCGCCGCCGAGCATCGTGTAGCGGGCGATGATCGCCAGGCCGGCGCTGCCGAGCAGGGCGAAGGCGCCGAGGGCGAGTGCGGCCGCGATCAGACCGAGAGTCGAGCGGCGGCGCAGGAAGGAAAAAGCGAGGACGATGCCGCCCGCGGCGCCGACCATCCCCGGCCACTGGAGCACTTCGCCGAGGCGCCGTGGCCCGTAGAGGACGACGTCGACCGGACCGGTCTGTCGCTTCAGCGCTTCGACGGTTTCCTGGGTGCCGGTGAGCGAATAAAACGGGTTCCCGGTGGTGATCCAGTCGAACAGGACCCAGAGAATCGGCGCCGCCAAGGCAAGGCCCAAAAGCATGGCTCCGGTGGGGGAGAGAAGGACATCCCTCGTCCGTCCAAGTGCCGGCCTGATGAGGCCGGCACTTTGAGTATCCGCCCGGTCAAGGGGTGCCCTCGTCTCCCCTTCGGGCACGGACGGGCGAGATGAGCTGGCGAGATCGGTCGCAGCTGGGATAGCGGAAGCTTCCGAGGGCCCGAGGAGGAGGTAGACGAGGTAGGCGACTGAGAAGAGCCAGGCCTCGGGGCGGAGCAGGCCGGCTAGGGCTAGCAGGGCCAGGACTGGCCATCCGGCGCGGGGGCGTCTGCTCTCTATAACGAGGGCGCCCAGGACGAGGGCTATGTACGGGAGGTCGACGTAGGCGCGTAGGCCGTTGGATAGGTAGGGGGCGCGGGTGAGGACGATCAGCGCGGCGATTGCGCCGATCGGGCGATCGAACCAGAGGGTGCCGAGGCGGTAGACGAGGTAGCCGACCAGGCCGAGGGACAGGTAGGCGATAACCATCGTTACGTCGATTGCACCGCTGCCAAGCGGGGTCGTGATCAGGCCCAGCAGGTCGGCGAGCGGGTGCGGGGTGGGAGGGAGCGCCGAGCCGTAGTCGGGGCTCACTCCGTGCGCCAGTTCACGGCCCCAGACCAGCGCGTAGATCGTGTCGTAGTTGGGGAAGCCGAGCGGGAAGACGATCAGCAGTACGGCGCTGACGCCGGCCACCCAGGCGACCGGTGAGAGCCAGTTGCGGGCCCGGGTTGGCACCGGCGGAAGGTATAGATACGCGGCCGGCCAAGTCGACCAGGACCGGTGGTGGCTCGCGGATACACTGGCTGCGGTGCCGTCCTCCAGCGACTCGATCTCCCTCTACCGCCGCCACCGGCCCGGCTCCTTCGGCGAGGTGGTCGGCCAGCAGCACGTCGTCCGCACCTTGCGCAACGCGGTCGAGCAGGGCAAGGTGCACCACGCCTACCTCTTCGTCGGCTCGCGCGGGACCGGCAAGACATCGCTCGCCAAGATCCTCGCCAGCACCCTGAACTGCGAAAACCGCGGCGAGAGCCTCGAGGCCTGCGGGGAATGCGAGTCCTGCCGGGTGATCGCGGCCGGCACCTCGGTCGACGTGATCGAGATGGACGCCGCCTCCAACCGCTCGGTCGACGACGTCCGCGATCTGCGCGAGCGGGTCGCCTACGCGCCGATCGGCGGTCGCTGGAAGGTCTACATCCTCGACGAGGCCCACATGCTGACCAAGGATGCGTGG
>JAJKHV010000176.1 GCA_021154855.1 Solirubrobacterales bacterium | reverse complement strand
GGCGAATCAAACTTCGATCACCCGCAGATCATCTGCCTCTTCGGCTCCGAACCCAATGTCTCTTTTGCCTTCATCGGCGGGCCCCCGGCGCCAAACAACCTCTCGGCTGGGCGGGCCTGGGAGAGAGAGGCGACCGCCTTCCGAAAGGCCGCTGGCCTCGAGGTGAAGGCCGGTGAAACCGAAGCCAAAATCCAGGAAGTCTCCGGTCTCGGCGAACGGGCCATGCTCTGGTATTTCCCGCTCCCAGCAGCCGGTGGCGCCGGCATCAGGGCTATCTGGAAGCAGGATGGGGTCGCCGCCAAGCTCGAAGTCCTCGGTCCTCCGGATCAGTTGCCTTCCGAACAACAGTTCCTCGAATTCGCCGAAGAGCTGACAACCAAGTTCTAGGTTGCACGGACTCCAAGATGTGCCGACACCACCGGCGGCTCATCTGACCTCCATCTTGCGGGCACCGTAACGATGTTCGCGGGGATCTGGCCGGCAGTCAGCCGGCCGTGGTGGACGCGATCGAAGTTGTAGTAGCGCGGGTAGGCATCGAGATCTGCCCGTAGGCGCGTGATCTTCGACCGCCGGGATCGCGAGCGTGTGATCGACGTCCTCGCGATCCGACCGCGAGGACGTGCTTATCGTGGCTAGGTCTCTTTCAGCTGTCGATGTCGGGTTGGATCGTGATTTGAGATTCTGGCGCTGCGGCAGACCTTCACTATCGACGACGCCCTAGTCCTCGTCCAGGCGGCGCAGGATGTTGGCGAGCAGAATCACCGAATCGGCTGCGATGCCAGCTTCCTTCCGATCGCCGGCCGCGCGGTGCTTGACTGCTTGCGCCTGATCGTTGGCGGCCTTTGCAAGCCGCCTGAGCTTGGCGTTGTCGCGGCCCGAAGCAACATCCTCGATGAACCGGTCGATTCGCATTTTCGTCTTCGCGACGGGAGGCTCTTCCTCACCCTCGCGTAGGTGTCTGTCGGGGTCGTAGACCTCGCGGCTCAGCGCTTCGAGCACGATCACGCAGTCGTTGCCGATGTTCCGATAGTCCTGCGGCGTCTTCGCCTGAGCGAAGTGTCGCTTCAACTCGGGCGCCCGGCGCGGCGGGCGCAGACCGCGTACTTGCCGTTGGGCTGGCGGTAGACGCCGCGCTCGACCCGGCTCCGGCTCGGGCTCGTGGTCTCGGGCACGGGGGCTCCTTCTCGCGGCGCCCCTCCAAGCCGCAGTTGACCTGTGGTTGACTAACGCAGCCAGGATCGCCTCCTGCTCGGCGAGCGTCAAGCGAAAAGCGCCTGCCTGCAGGCGCTTTCAGTGGAGCTAGGCGGATTCGAACCGCCGACCTCCTGGGTGCGATCCAGGCGCTCTGACCCGGCAGAAGAAGCCTATTTGCAGGTAATTAGGGGTCCATGCCGAGGGCACCTCCAACGCCGGATTACCGTGGATTCCCGTCAATTACTGGCGATTCGGCCACTCGTCGCTATCGAGTGGCTCAAATGCCGCAGGTGGGTGCCCTCCGGCCTGGGTTTGTGACAGAGCGGCCACGAGACCGTTCATCTCGTATAGCTCCTCGGGCACAACGCCTTGTATTCCTGGTGGCGAATTCGCGCGCGACGAACATTCTGCCTTCACCGCCCGATCGGTCGTCAGCTTCGCCATTAACCAGGAAGTGCGTTGGGGGTCAATCGAGGAAGCGCGGGCAACGATACTTCCGATATCCGTCCAAAAGGGGCACTGTGGCCGATTGCTCAGGTAAAACGATGCTAATCAACGCTCATCCCTGAGGTACATGGGAGAGGAAAGGTGGCGATGCCGTGAGGAGCTTTCGGTCTGGCAGGCTTGATCTGATGTCCAGGAGCGGTGCTTGCTTTGTGCTCGGGCTAGTCATCGTCGCTTTGGTGGCCCCTGTTGAAGCTGTGCTCGGGAAGGTACCGCCGTCCGCCGGGAACGCTAAGCCCCAATCCAGCGGCTCTCTAAAAACGTCCGAAACACCCACCCACATCTCAAGTGAAGCCGCAGGGCTTCCTGATCGGGCGACCGTCTGTCCTGTTGAACAAGGTACTCAGGTGCATAGCCGGCCCAGCCCAACGAGCGCGACATGCGTCCAAATGTCGGATCCATTGTCGCCCGGATCGCTGGAAACCCAGCCAACGCCTCCGACCGGCCCTAGCTCTGACTCTGTCGCGCCCGCCGTCACGAACGAAGCCGGCGACATCGTGGAAGTCCAAATGGCCCGACCCGCAAATCTGTACGAAAGGACCAACGGAAGTCTCTACAGCGACTGCAGTTTCAAGATCCCGTTCATCGGCTCCTCATACGATCCGTGCGGCTACGTCAAACTCTATGACGCCGCCCGCGAATCGTGGGAAGAAGCTCCGCCGGTCAACGTCCAATCAGACACTGAGTTCGATGCCTGCGAAACGCAGGTGAGCCATAACGAATCATTCAACTGGCAGAACGAAAAAGGCTTTGCTCGGAGCGGCTGGTTCGGTGGCCAAGTCGCGACCATCCCCGCTAACGAGCCCGCCGAATGTCTCGGCGAA
Organism: Solirubrobacterales bacterium; assembly: GCA_021154855.1. Taxonomy (GTDB): domain Bacteria; phylum Actinomycetota; class Thermoleophilia; order Solirubrobacterales; family 70-9; genus VRUE01. The sequence continues at coordinate 8,082 of JAJKHV010000176.1, read as the reverse complement.
TGGCTGATGGCATGGAGCTTCACCGAGACGTTCAGCGATGGCGAAAAATTGACAGACACCCTGGTCGTGCCGTTCTTTGTAACCGCGGTGCCGGTGCCCGCCAACTTTACCTGGGGCGGCGGAAATCCAACGGGAATTCCATGCCTGCAGACCTGCAGCGGCGACCCCGTGAATACGGCAACCGGCGACTACTCCGAGTCGACGACGGATCTCGAAATCCAGGGACGGGGCCCAGGCCTGACCATGCGACGCACATACAGCTCCTTGGCGGCGCAAGCGGGGCAGTCCTCGCCTCTTGGGCGCGGCTGGGCGATGTCGTACGGGATGTCGCTCTCGGTCAACGAAACAACCGGCTACGCCACGGTGACCAATGAAAATGGCAGCCAGACAGAATTCCAGCCCGGCGCCAAAGGCTTTGTGGCCCCACCGAGGGTGCTGGCGACGCTGGTCAAAAGCGAAGGCGGCACCTACACCTATACCGTCAAGGCGCGGACCATCTATACGTTCAACAGTACCGGACAGCTGACGAGCATCGCCGACCTCAGCGGCAACAAAACGACGCTCACCTACAACGGCTCCGGGAAGCTGGAAAAAGCCACGGATGGCGCCGGCCGCACCCTCACGTTCGCCTACAACGGAGCCGGCCAGCTTGAAACCGTCACCGACTCGACCGGGCGCAAAGTCAGCTATGCCTATAACGGCTCGGGACGCCTGGTCGAAGTCACCGATGTGCGCGGCGGGCACTCGCACTACACCTACAACGAAGGCGGCCTGCTGCTGACCTACAAAGACGCGCGGGAACACACCGTGCTGACGAACACCTATGACGGCAGCGGTCGCGTTCTGACGCAGACCGACGGGCTCGAACATGAAACCAAATATTCCTACGAAGAAGCGGGGACCACCACGACGACGAAAGAGACGGACCCGCGCGGATACGTCACGGAGTACGAATATGAAAAGGGCGCGCTTGAGAAGAAGATCGAGGCGCTGGGGACGGAATCGAGCGCGACCTGGACCTACGAACGCGATCCCAACACGCTCGGGATTACCGCCGTCACCGACCCCAACGGCCACACGATGCATGCGACCTATGACTCGCGCGGGAATAAGACCTCGACCGAAGACGCTCTGGGCCACAAAACCAAATCGGTCTATGACTCCCTCGATGACCTGACCGAATACACCGACGCCAACGGCGTCACGACCACCTACACCTACGACGCTCGGGGCAACCTGCTGAAAACCTCGACGCCGCTGGTCGGCTCTGAACCGGCGCAGTCGCGCGTCATCACCAACACCTACGAAAGCAAAGAACACCCAGGCGATCTCACATCCACCACGGACCCAAACGGCAAGAAAACGACCTTTACCTATGACTCTGCCGGCGATCTTGCGAGTGCCACCGATGCGGTGGGGGACAAGACGACCTACACCTACAACACGCGTGGCAATCGCCTGACCAAGGTCAGCCCGCGGGGCAATGCCAAAGGCGCTAAAGCCTCGGAATACACGACGGCCTATACCTACGATGCCGCGGGCAACGTTCTGACGGTGACCGATCCACTCGGGCACGAACGAAAATGGGCCTACGACGCCGACGGCAACGTTGAAGCCGAAACCGACGCCAACGGCCATGCGACGAGCTTTACCTACGACGCTGCCAACCAGCGGTTGACCGTCAAACGGCCTAACGGTGCACTCGAACGTACCGCATATGACGCCAATGGCAATATTGAATCGCGGACAAACGGCCTCGAACGCACGACGAGCTACACCTATGACCCGCTCGACCATCTCGCCTCCAGCACCGATCCGCTGAGCCGCGGCACTACCTACGTCTACGACGCAGTCAGAAGCCTGAAGAGCAAGACCGACTCCGAAGGTCGTACGACCACGAACACCTACGACGCGGCCAATGAGCTGACCAAAGTCGCCTATTCCGATGGCGTCACCCCGACCGTAGAAATCGGGTATGACCCAGACGGTCGGCTGACGTCGAGGACCGACGGCACCGGCAGCTCGAGCTTCAGCTTCGACTCACTCGGCCGGCTCACGACCACGACCGACGGGCACGGCGACAAAACGTCCTATGGCTATGACCTCGCCGGGAACGAGACGAGCATCACCTATCCGAACGGCAAAAAAGTGACGCGCTCCTTCGACAACGCCGAGCGTCTGGCCAGCATCAGCGACTGGCTCGGGAAGACCACGAGCTTCTCCTATGACCCCAATTCAAACCTGCTGATCAGCACCTTTCCGACTACCACCGGCAACATAGACGAATACGCGTATGACCGCGCCGATCGCATGAGCGCAGCGACGATGAAGAAGAGCAAAGAAACGCTCGCCTCGGTCGCCTATGTACGAGACAAAGCCGGGCAGATCGAAAGCCTCACCTCCAAAAGCCTGCCCGGCGCCGAATCAGAAGCGTTCGGTTATGACGTTAACAACCGGCTGACCAAAGCGGGCAGCGCAACCTACGAATACGACGCAGCCAACAACCTGACAAAAGCACCCGGCACGACAAACACCTACGACAAAGCCAGCGAGCTCGAAGCAGGGACCGGCGTCACCTACAGCTATGACAAACTGGGCGAGCGCATCAAATCAGCACCCGCGACCGGACCTGCCACCAGCTACAAATACGACCAGGCGGGCAACCTGACCTCGGTGGAACGGCTCGCGGAAGGTACAGTGCCAGCGATCAGCGAATCCTACACCTACGACGGTGCTGGTCTGCGTGCCTCCCAGACCGTATCCGGCACGAAAAACTATCTGACTTGGGACCAGAGTGGGGGCTTGCCGCTTCTTCTCAACGACGGCCAGACCAACTACATCTATGGTCCCGGCGGTCTGCCGGTTGAGCAAATCTCCTCAGAAACTGCGATCTACTACCACCATGATCAGCTCGGCAGCACGAGGATGCTGACTAACTCAAGCGGCAGCTCTACGGGTAAGTTCACCTACGGCGCATACGGAGGGTTGACCGGCAGCTCCGGCACGCAGACCACTCCGCTCAGCTACGCCGGCCAGTACACCAACGCCCAAAGTGGGTTGCAGTACCTGCGGGCCCGAGTCTATGACCCGGCGACTGGGCAGTTTCCTACGAAAGATCCCTTGGAATCGCTGACTCGATCTCCCTACGGATATACCCACGACAATCCTATTAACGGTACTGATCCAACCGGACTAGGCTGGCTCGGTACGCCCCTTCCTACCCCGGGCGAAGTGGCTCATGCTGCTTTGGACATCGCGGCTGTGCCACCCTACGCCCTCTACTACGCGAGCCACGAATTGGCGGAAGCCATCAACGGTCTCGGTGAACATCTTGGAACCCCCGGGGAAATTGCCGCGCACCTGGTAGCTCTGGGCTTGGTGCCGCCCCAGATTGCTGGCCTTGGCACCGATGCAATCATCGACTGGCTGAAGGGTCACACCGTTAATGAGGAGACGATATGCGACGAGGGAAGAGTAGGATATCTCAACCCTCTTCACGAATACCTTCCCGGCTCACTACAAGGTCCACAAGTCTTCCTACCAGGTATAGGCCCACATGGCGAAATCGAAATTGGATGGTGACACTCTAACTACGGACCATAGGTGGCTTCGGCGGCTGTGGCCAGTCACATTCGTCGCCCTCGCCTTGTCTCTGAGCGGCTGTCCATCGGTTGACCCTACTGATCCAAGTCATTTCACGGACGCTGTCGTTCGGAATGACACTGCGAGAGCTGTGCGGTTTATACAGTGCGATACTTCTTGCGCCTCACTACACCAGGAAATCACGCTAGTCCCCGGTGATACTACGACTATTTCAGTATCTAATGAAGGAATTAAGGTCCGCTACCTGGTCGAGCTTCTGAGCGGACGGAGGCTAGGCTGCGTCTACATGCAGTTTGAGCACGTGAAAAAGCCACCGAGCGTCCTCGTCTCATCAGTTGTTCAGTGTGGATAGCAGTGGAGACCGAAGAACGCGGCGAGGTGCCGTTGCCAAAGGGCGTGACCCCTCACAAGCTGCGGCATACGTTCGCCTCGACCCTGATCGCCTGCGGGGAAGACCCCGCCTCGGTGATGGCCCAGCTCGGCCACACCGACCCGAAGTTCACCCTGCGCGTCTACACCCACATGATGCGCCGCAGTCCCGCAGAGCGTGCGCGGTTGAAAGCTTTGATCCGCGGCGACGCCGGCAGCGCGGTTGAACTGCGGGGAAGCCGGGTGACAGCATGAACCCGGCCGACCGCCGCACTACCGACGGGGCGGTGAACGGTCCCCGACTCGAATAGCGTTCAAGTATGCCGGGCGAGTGGTCTGATCGGGGACGAGTTGCCGAGTACCTCTCGCGGGAGATACCGCACCGGGATATCGCCGAGGACATGTTGCTGAAGGCGCTCCCCCAGCAGGTCGCGCGGTTCCTCGATCTCGGCACCGGCGATGGGCGATTGCTGGCCCTCGTCCGCAGACGCCACCCCGATGCCAAAGCGATAGGGCTCGACTCATCCGCGCCGATGCTTGACCGGGCGAAGGAGCGGTTCAACGATGAACCCTTGGTCGAGCTGCGCGAGCACGACCTCCGAGGCCCGCTCGCGGGAATCGGGACGGCTAACGTCGTCGTATCGGGGCTGGCGATCCATCATCTGGAGGACGCGCGCAAGCGGGAGCTGTTCGGGGAAATACACGCTTTGCTCGCGCCGGGCGGGGTCTTCGCGAACCTCGACCTTGTGCGTTCCGCCTCTCCGCGCCTGCACGAGCGCTTTCGTCGCGAGATCGGTCGGATCGAGGACGACCCGACCGACCGGCTTGCGGGACTCGCCGAACAAATGGACTGGCTGCGAGACGCTGGCTTTAGCGAGGTGGACTGCCACTTCAAGTGGCTGGAGCTGGCCCTGATGATTGCCGTTAAGGAGTCGCCCGCTACGACTTGACAAGGGCGACAGTGAAACCCGCTATAGCCGTGAAGCGCGCGCCCATACCTTCAAGCGCATTGCGTATGCGGCCATCACAATCAGCAGCGGCACCAGCCACAATGCGGAGTGTTTTGAAGCTCCGTTGATTAGGGTCAGCGTGAACACCGCGAACACCCACTGCTCGCCAACGCGGCGCAGAAGGCGGACTCGAGCAGCTCCCAGCGCCTTTGCAATACGGCTGAAAGAAGTCAGCACCATCCCCGCCAGAAGCACGTAAGCCACAAATCCCAGAGTCAATCCGAGCGCCGTTGGGGGTGGGCTGGGTGGAAGACTGAGAAATCGGGCGATCAGCACAAGGTGCACCGAGAAGACCGCGGAAAACGTAAGCCCAAACGAGCGTCGGCGAGCGAGCAACCATTCACTGAACTTTCCCGGCCACAGAACGGCAAGTGCTGGGGCAGCGTATGCGCCGACCAGAAAGGGAAGCGCGAGCACGGCGGTCACACGCAATCCAGTCACGGTGCCGTGCTGGCCGCTCCCAGCGAGCGTCAGACAGAGCGCTGCTAGCACCAGCCCCGTCGCCCCTCCTGCCACGACGAGCGCGTTGTCCCCGGCCATGCGTCCCCGCTCAGATGACATGTCCGCCATTCTTGGCGAAACCTATGGTTTTTGCCGAGGCCGAAGCGGTCCCGGCCCTTGGCTCGGCTGCGCCGGTTGGCGGCTAGCTGCCTTCGCCTGATTCGTCCTCGGCGAGGGTGTAGTCCTGCGGATCGGTCTCCAGAACGCGGCCCGGTTTCCAAGTGATCCCGTCAACGAGGGCGCTCGGAGTAGTTAAGAGCGCCGCCGCCATCCTGATTACCACCTCGAAGCCCGGCAGAAGGTTGCCTTTCTCCATCTTGACGATCATCGTCGTACTGAGCGCCGAGCGGTCGGCCATTACCTCCTGCGTAAAACCGGCCTCCTTGCGCAGGCGCAAGACGTTGCTGCCGAACCGAGCGCGGGCCAGGTCAGGGAACGTCATGGTTTCGTCTTCTCCGGCTCGGCCACCTCAAACTCGCCGTTCACGACCACGGTGTAGCCGGGGTTCCACCCGATGCCAATGGCTAGCTCGTCAAGGGATACCGAAAGGCAGCCGGCCAGCTTGACGGCGGTGTCGATACGGGGAAGGCGGCCGCCCCGCTCCAGCAAACTGATCTCGGTGCGATGGAGTGAGGCTTGATAGCCCAGCTCTGCTTGGGTCAAGCCGGCACGCACGCGCAGGCGCTCCAGGTTCTCCCCGAAGCGGATTTTGACCTCGGGGGTGGGGGGCGTAGTTGAAGGGGTCACGAGCCTGCCTCCTCATCGGGTATGCGTCTGCCCTCAATCTCGAACCAACCCGGAACGGGACCGGCGGGGCGTTCTTGTCGACTCCGTTGCCGGGCTGGGCGGGGTTTGATTTCCTCGAACTCGAAGCGGCCTGGGATCAATCGGCCGGTTTTCCACGACATCCCTTTCAGAAGCTCGCACGGAGAGACTTCAAGGGCGGCGGCCACTTTGAGGATGGTTTCCAGCATGGGCATACGCTCGGCGCGCTCGAAGTGGCCTGCGTCATTCCTGTGCATGTTGCCGCGGAACCCGAACTCTTCTTGGGAGACCCCGAGCCTTTGTCGGTGATGCTTCACGGTGTCACCGAAGCGCCGGAGAATGATGAGGGCGTCAGTCATTTCCCTGGCCTCCCTCGGTTCGTCGGTCACTTCAAAGGTGCCCGGCGCGAGCCGCCCCGGTCGGTACTTCATGCCTGCGAGCAGCTCGCATGGCTCGATTTCAAGGCCGCCCGCGAGCTTGACGATCGTGTCAAGGCGGGGCAATCGCTGGCCGCGCTCCAGGTCCGCGATTGCGGACTTGTCCATAGAGCTGAGGTACCCCAACTCCTCTACCGATAGATCGGCTAGGGCGCGCTCGCGCGTCAGGATCGCGGCGAAGTGCTGGGTGAGATCAGACACGGTGGGTCTCCTGCAAGATCGGGCTGGCGTCCAAGCCTTCAAGCAGATGGCAGGGCGATACCCGGAGGCCGGTGGCGACCTTGATGATCGTTCCGAGCCGAGGTTCGCGCTTGGCGTTCTCCAGCTTCTCGATCTCGCTGCGGTGAAGGTTCGCGCGGTCGCCCAGGCCATCCAGGGACAGACCCGCACCTTCGCGGCAGCGCCGCAGGTTTTCGCCAAAGCGGCGGCAAAGTTCGCGGTCGGTCACGGTTGGCCCCCTGGGATAAGCGGGAAGCGCAGCCGGTCGGCCACGCTTCCCCGCCCGATGCGTGCAGCCGTTCATGGGCTACTTCGCCACTTTCAGGTCGTAGGCCCGCGGCTTCCGTTTGGCCTGGCGAGCCGCTTTCTTTTCGTCAATCGAGCTAGGCAGTTGGCGACTGCCCCCGAGGACCGCTCGATCCCTTTTGCGACGGCGCTGGCGGTTAGCGGCCAGTCCTTTTTGTGCTTCCGCATGTAGGCGAGTACGAGGCCGTCCAGTTCGCCAGGGCGAAGCCGCCCGGTTGGCACAGCGGCTTTTTTGGTCTGTTGCTTCTTGGTCATTTCGTGGTCTCCTTAGCCATCGTTTCCTTTTCATCCCAGGCAGAAGTGACCCGGCGGCCCGGAGCTGGGCCGGGGTTTTCGTCGGTATCGGGGCGCGCGTCGTCAGGCTCGGCCCACTCTTCGAGGCAGTAGATCGCCGAGCCGAGCAGCCAGAACGCCGCGCTGAGCCGTTGGCCCAGCGCGAACCACGCCGCAGAGTTAGGAGGGGTGAAGGCGGTTGCCACCGGATCGGCGTCCTCCAGCGCGTCCCCAAGCAGGGCGCGGAAGCCTTCCATTCGCCTACCGGCCTCCGCTTGTGCATGGCGCCATTCCCGGTGCTGGGGAGACTCGGGCAGCTCACCCATCCGGCCCGCCTTGCGTGCAGCGGCCAGGTGCCGCCGTCCGGCGGGCGTGAGGCTCCAGTACTCCCGCCCGTACCGCTCAGTGCTTGCCGTCCACCTGTGTTTGGCCCCCAGGTGTTCAAGCTGGCGGCGCAAGCGCCGGGTGTTGTGAGCAGTGCGCTCGAAGCCGAGGTGTTCGCCTACGACCACGATCCAAACGTCTGAGGCGCCGTGGCAGATCGCGCGCTCGATCGCGGCGAGGATCAGCATGTCCGGCGCCGGCTTGAACGGTCCCAG
>JAJKHV010000175.1 GCA_021154855.1 Solirubrobacterales bacterium | reverse complement strand
GGTCACCTGCCTCCCTACAATTTGCAGCCGAATGGCACGCCGGACGCGCGAGCGGAGACGCCGCTCGCATACCTCGAAGTGGAAGAAGGTCACGATCCCGCTGGGAATCGTGCTTGGCCTGGGCGTGACCGCGGCCGCCGTTGCCGGCAGCTGGGCGGTCAACGTCTACGAGTCGGCGCCACCGCTTTCCAGCCTCAAACCGGTGGAGAAGGGCCGCTCCTCGGCGATCTACGCCGCCGATGGCAGCCTGATCGGCTTCATCCACGCCGAAAACATCCGCCAGCCGGTCTCCTCGCGGGCGCTGCCGCAGACACTGCGCGACGCCACCGTGGCGATCGAGGACAAGAACTACTTCAATCACGGCGCGCTGGATCCGACCGGCATCGCTCGCGCCGCCTGGAAGGACCTGCTCGCCGGCGGCAAGCCGGTCCAGGGCGCTTCGACGATCACCCAGCAGCTGGTCCGCAACCTCTACATCCAGAACCCCGAAGAGACGCTGGAACGAAAGCTGATCGAAGCGCACCTCGCCTATGAGGAGGAGGAAGCCCACTCCAAGGAATGGATACTCACCGCCTACCTGAACACGGCGCCGTACGGGACGGTCGAAGGGGAGACCGCGGTTGGCGCCGAGGCCGCGGCGCAGACCTACTTCGGCAAGCCGGCCAAAGAGCTGAACCTGACCGAGTCGGCGCTGATCGCCGGCCTGCCGCAGGCCCCTTCCGAATACAACCCCTTCCTCGATCCGCACGCGGCCCTGCAGCGCCGCGACGAGGTCCTGGCGGCGATGCACGATCAGGGCTACGTCAGCGGTGCCGAATACCGCGAAGCGATTCACAGCGGCCTCGGCCTCAGCCCCGGCCACAAGTACCGGATCATCCGCGACCCCTTCCTCTTCGACCTCGTTCAGCAGGAGCTGATCGACAAATACGGCATCAACACCGTGCGCTACGGCGGCCTGAAGGCCTATACGACGATCGACCCCGAACTGCAGGAACGCGCGCAGGAAGCGGTCGACTCCTGCAGCGTCTGTTACCCGGAAGGCGGCCCCGCCGCGGGCCTGGCATCGATCAATCCCTCCAATGGGGAGATCGTCGCTCTCGCTTCGACCGAAGGCTATGAAAGCGAAAGCGAATTCAACTACGCCTGGCAGGCCCACCGCCAGCCCGGCTCGTCATTCAAGACCTATGTGTTGACCACGGCGATCAAGCAGGGGATCGACCCCGACACCACCTATTACAACGGCACCTCGCCGATGACACTCGATGTTCCCGGCGGCGGCACCTGGACCGTCAACAACGCTGAGCCCGGCGGCGGCACCATGTCGCTCGCCTCCGCCACCTGGGAGTCGGTCAACGTCATCTTCGCCCAGCTGGACCTCGACGTGGGTCCTGAAAACGTCACCCAGACGGCACATGAAATGGGCATCGAAGCGGACCTGGAATCGGTTCCAGCGGAGGCGATCGGCGGTCTCCGGGAAGGGGTCACGCCGCTCGAACAGGCAGATGGCTACGCGACTCTCGCCAGCGGCGGCATCCACCACGACCCGACCGCGATCAGCCGGGTTGAATTTCCCGGCGGCAAGGTCGACGAGACCGATACCGGTGAAGGCAACCGGGTGCTCACCGAGGGCCAGGCCTACGAAGTGACGAGGCTGCTCGAGGGCGTGATCACCCAGGGGACCGGCGCCGGATACACCTACATGGGCTGTGGCGCCGAGGCCGGCAAGACCGGCACCTCGGAGGACCTCTCCGACGCATGGTTCGTCGGCTTCACGCCCCTCTACTCGACCGCGGTCTGGGTGGGCCACCCGCAGTCACGCGAAGAAACCGGCTTCGGCGGTCCCACCGCCGGCCCGATCTGGCGCTCTTTCATGGAATCCGCTGTCGCCGGCGACTGCCCTGAATTCCCCGAACCGTCGAGCCTGCCCGAACTCTCCGGCCTCGATAGCGGACATACCTCCGGCTCCTATTCCTCCTCGCCGAGCGAATACGAAAGCGAATACGAATACGAAGAAGAAGAATCGACGGAAAAGCCGTCGAAGGGGGCGGGCGAAAGCAACGAAGCAGCGCCCGAAGGGGAAGCGGCTCCTGAGGCCGCGCCGGCGCCTCAGGCCCCTGCATCGCCGCCGTCTGTCGGCGGCGGCATCAGCCCCGGCTGAGCGCGCTTGCCCGCAGCTAGTTCGCGCTTTTCGACTTTGCCGATCGACATTGTGCTACCTTGCCAGGCTCGCTTTTAGAAGTAAGTCAGTCAGAAAAGCAAGGTAGTCAACATAGGAAGGAATCCGTTTATGCGGAACGCTCGCAAGGTAACCCGGCGGCGAGGCGTTAACGCGGCCCCCATGGCCGCTCTTTTCGCGCTGCTCATTGCAGTTCTCGTCGCTGGTTGTGGCAGTAGCTCGAACGACTCCAGCTCAGGCTCGACGAGCGGGGGGAAGCTCTCCGTGGTCGGCTACTCCACTCCCGAATCCGTCTACCAGGAAAGCCTGGAGCCGGCGTTCGAAAAGACTTCGGCGGGCAGTGGCGTCAGCTTCAGCAACTCGTTCGGCGCCTCCGGCGACCAGAGCCGCGCCGTCGTGGCCGGTCAGCCTGCGTCCGTCGTCCACTTCTCTCAGGCCGGCGACATGGAACGGCTCGTCGAAGAAGGCGAACTCGTCTCCAAAGACTGGGAAAAACAGCCTTACGGCGGCATCGCCACCGACTCGGTTGTCGTGCTTGTGGTCCGCAAGGGCAACCCCAAGGGCATCCACTCCTTCGATGACCTGCAGAGCAAGGACGTCGGCATCGTCACGCCGAACCCGTTCAGCTCCGGCTCCGCCCGCTGGAACATCATGGCCGTCTACGGAACAGCGATCAACGAGGGCAAATCGCCCGCGCAGGCGCTCGAAGCGGTGAAGACGGTGCTTGAAAAGACCGAAGCGCAGCCCGGCAGCGGCCGCGACGCGCTCGCCGCCTTCACCCAGGGCGAGGGCGACGTGCTGCTCAGCTACGAGAACGAGGCGATCAAGGCCGAAAAAGAAGGCGAAGACGTCGAATATGTCGTCCCCTCCTCGACGCTCCTGATCGAAACCCCGATCGCGGTCACCGAAAATGCCTCGGAGCCCGCGGCGGAAGAATTCCTCAAGTTCCTCTGGTCCGACGAAGGCCAGGAAATTTGGGCCGAAAACGGCTACCGCCCGGTCAATCCGAAGCTGGTCGACGCGAAACAATTCCCGACGCCCAAGGAGCTGTTCAAGATCAGCCAGTTCGGCGGCTGGGGCAAGGTCAACGACGAATTCTTCGACGACGAAACAGGCTCCGTCGCGAAGATCGAGGGTGAACTCGGAGTATCCACCTCGGGCTGATCGATGGAGGCGCATTCGGCGACAGCTTCAGCACCCCGGGCGGGCCTGCGCCTGCCCGGGGTCGGAGCCGGCCTCGGCCGGGGGACGGTGGTGCTCTACCTGAGCCTGATCGTCCTGCTGCCGCTGGCCGCGCTGACGAGCCAGTCATTCGAAGAGGGGTTCAGCACCTTCTGGACTCAGGTCACCTCACCGCAGGCGGTTCGCTCGCTGGAGCTGACCGTGATGTGCTCTTTGATCGTCGTCGCGATCAACGCCGTCTTCGGCACGATCATCGCCTGGCTGCTGGTCCGCGACGAATTCCCCGGCAAGTCAGTCGTCAACGCGGTGATCGACCTTCCCTTCGCCTTGCCAACGATCGTCGCCAGTCTGACGCTGCTGGCGCTCTACGGCAACGACAGCCCGGTCGGAATCGACATCAGCAGCACCCGGATCGCCGTCGTCGTCGCCCTGCTGTTCGTCACCCTGCCGTTTGTCGTCCGCGCCGTGCAGCCGCTCCTGATCGAGATGGATCGCGAGATGGAGGAGGCCGCCGCTTCGCTCGGCGCCGGCGGCTTCACCGTGTTCCGCCGCATCATCTTCCCCAACCTCCTGCCCGGCCTCGCTGCCGGGGTTGCGCTCGCCTTCGCCCGCGCTCTCGGCGAGTTCGGCTCGGTGCTTCTCTTCGCCGGCGGGCTGCCGCAGACGATGGTCTCCTCGGTCTTCATCCGCCAGCAGATCGAGTCAGGCAACGACATCGGCGCCGCCGCCGTCTCGGTGGTCCTGCTCGTCGCCGCCCTGTTGATGCTGGCGGTGATCACCTGGGTCCAGCGCTGGGGCAGTCGCCACGAGCGCAGCAGCGGTGGCGGCCTCACCGTGATGCCGATGAGCGGCGAGAACTTCACCAAGGTGGAGGACGACGATGAGGGCCACTAGCTCGGCGCGAAGCCGCTGGGGCCTGCGCACGCTCGGGCTCGGCTACCTGACGGTGCTTCTGCTCGCACCCCTGGTGATGATCTTCTACAAGACCTTCGAACACGGTCTGGCACCACCGATCGACGCAATCACCTCACCGGATGGCTTGCACGCGCTGAAGCTGAGCCTCTTGATGGTCGCGATCGCAGTGCCACTCAACACGGTCTTCGGTGTCGGCTGCGCCCTGCTGCTGGTCCGTCACAAGTGGAAGGGCAACGCTGTGATCGACGCAATCATCAACCTTCCCTTTGCGATCTCGCCGGTTGTGATCGGGCTCTCGCTCTTCCTTCTTTACGGGACCCAGGGCTGGCTTGGCCCGAGCCTCTCCGAAGCCGGGATCAAGGTCCTCTTTTCGGTGCCGGGGATGGTCCTCGCAAGCGTCTTCGTCTCGCTGCCCTTCGTCGTTCGCGAGACGGTGCCGGTCCTGCAGGAGATCGGTACCGAGCAGGAGCAGGCCGCCTCGACGCTCGGCGCCAACGCCTGGCAGACCTTCTGGCGCGTCACGCTGCCGGCGATCCGCTGGGGCGTCGCCTACGGCGTCGTCCTCACCACGGCACGCGTGCTCGGCGAGTTCGGCGCGGTCTCGATCGTCTCCGGCCAAATTTCCGGCGAGACGGAAACGCTGCCGCTCTTCGTCGAAAAGCAGTTCGCGAACTTCAACACCGCAGGCGCCTTCGGAGCTTCCGTGGTCCTCGCCCTGCTCGCTCTCACAACCCTCCTGGCCATGAACGTCCTAAAGAGAAAGGAGGACGCCTGATGGGAATCACAGTCGAGGGAGCCACGAAGAGCTTCGGTGACTTTCAGGCCCTCAATGACGTATCGATAGACGTGCCCAACGGTTCGCTGACCGCCCTGCTGGGGCCGAGCGGCAGCGGCAAGTCAACCCTGTTGCGCGCGATCGCAGGGCTGGAGACGCTCGATGGCGGACGCGTCCTGATCGATGACGAAGACGTCTCGAAAAAGCCGACGCAAAAGCGCGAAGTCGGCTTCGTCTTCCAGCATTACGCCGCCTTCAAGCACATGACGGTCTTCGAGAACGTCGCCTTCGGCCTGAAGATCCGCAAGTGGGACAAGGACAAGATCTCCGGGCGGGTGCACGAGCTGCTCGGCCTGGTTCAGCTCGAGGGCCTGGCGGACCGGTATCCGTCGCAGCTTTCCGGTGGCCAGCGCCAGCGCATGGCCCTGGCCCGGGCGCTCGCGGTGGAGCCGCAGGTGCTGCTGCTCGACGAGCCCTTCGGCGCGCTCGACGCCAAGGTCCGCAAGGACCTGCGCACCTGGCTGCGGCGCCTCCACGACGAGATGCACGTTACGACGATCTTCGTCACCCACGATCAGGAGGAGGCGATGGACGTCGCCGGCCAGCTGGTCGTGATGAACGAGGGCCGGGTCGAACAATCCGGGAGCGCGGACGAGCTCTACGAGCAGCCCGCGACCGAGTTCGTGATGAGCTTCGTCGGCGAGGTCAACCGGCTCGGCGAGCAGTACGTGCGGCCGCACGACATGACGGTCGCGCTCGACCGCGACGATGGCGCCGAGGAGGCGATGGTGCAGCGCATCGTCGCCCTCGGCTTCGAGATCCGAGTCGAGTTCGTGCTCGGCGACGGCACTGAGGTCTGGGCGCAGCTGACCCGTGCTGAACTGCAGAAGCTGGAGCTGCGCGAGGGGCAGATCGTCTACCTCCGGCCGGGCGAGATAAAGAGCTTCAACGGTGATGTCCCGTCATCCGATGGCCATGGGGCCTCGACTCCCCATAGCCCCCCGGATGACGATGACGCAGAGGTCTCTGCAGCCGTCTGAAGAGGCGAGGGGCGGGGTGCGCTTTGCCGGGTGGCGCCCCGCCCCAATTCGCCGTTGAGTTCAGGGTAGGACTTTTGGCACAGTCGCGTCTTGTTTTGCGCGCCCACCAATCCGAGAGTCGGGTGGTGCCACGGATAAGCAGCTTCTACGGCATCACGATCTGGATGTACTACGACGAGTTGCATCACATCGGCCGACCGCACTTCCATGCGCGCTATGGAGATGACGAGGCCTCGATGGATATCGAAAGCCTTGAAGTGATCGCAGGTGAACTGCCCGCGCGGGCCCGCCGCCTGGTGGTCGAGTGGGCGGGAGCAAACCAGGATCAACTTCGCGACAACTGGGAGCGTGCACGCGGCCATCTTCCCTTGATCCCGATTGAGCCGTTGGGGTGAGGAACTATCATCCAGCCATGCGCAGTACGCCACTGCTTGTTGACGCCAAAGCTCGGAATGATCGCCGTGTCCACGTCAAATTTGAGGACGGCTTGGCTACCGAGGTAGATCTCTCCTACCTCCTCGACTACGGCGGTGTCTTCGAGCCACTTAGGGACATTGGCTACTTCAGGCAGCTTCGTGCCGATCCCGAGGCGGGCACAATTGTCTGGCCAAACGACGCTGACATAGCCCCGGAGTCGTTGTACGAACGTGCCAAGCTGAGCCTTTAGAGCGGCAGCAGCCTCAAGCCAGACGACGCTCGAACGTCTTCTCGAGCTTTCGCTCATCTTCCTCTCCGGCAACCGTCTTGTCGAGTCGGGCAGTCGCGGTGCGGCCGTCGAGGTGCAGCGTGCCGACCTGGTTGTCGAAGTGCGGCCCCTCGAGCAGGCGCCAGCGGATGCCGGGGTCCGGCGCCCCCGAGAGGTGGGCGAGCCCGCGGGCGACCTTGGCGAAGGCGGGGGAGAAGCCGGCCTCGACGACCTTTCGCTCGCGCGCTTCGAGTGGGTTGCGGTAGGGCGAGCAGACCGCCTGGTACACCGCGCTCTGCACACCAGCGCCGGGCTTGAAGGCGATGTCGCAGAGGTAGGCATGGTGAACGTCGCCGGAGAGCAGCACGATCGAGGCCGGCGGTTTGCCGCGCCGGCCGGAGCCGACCTCTTCTAGCAGTCCGCGCAGGCGCTGGAAAGAGAACTGGAAGGCAGCCCAGTGGTCGAAGTCGACCGCGCGGCGCAGCTTCTCGCTGCCGCGGGCAATCGTCTCGCCCCAAGCGCCGTCGCAGAGCTGCTCGTTCCAGGCCTCGAGGTGGTGAAAGCCGGGGGAGAGGAGGTAGGGAACGGTGGTCGAGAGGATGAGGTGGTCGAAGTCGCCGCTGGCGTGGTCGACGATCCAATCCCAGGTCTGGTCGTCGAACATCGAGCGGCGCTCCTCGGTCAGGACCCGAGCCGCCCGGGAGTCGAGGAAGAGCGCCCGCACGCCGTCGATGTCGCGGCAGAAGCTCCACCGCGTTCCAGCCGCGGTTGTGTCGATTTCCCTGGCCCAGCCACGCAGGACCTCGGTCGCATCCGGATTCCCCCTCACCTCGGCGTAGAGCTCGTTGTCGTCGAGCTCGCGCGGCGAGAGATTGCCGAGGTGCTGGTAGATCCAGTATGTGGCGATCCCGTCGACGGCACGTTCGTGCCACCAGTGCTTGCGATCCATCTCTTCGTGCCAGGAGCGCGAGATGTTCCAGTCGTCGCTCATGTCATGGTCATCCCAGGCCATCGAGGTGGAGACGGTCGAGAAGAGCCAGCGGATCATCGGGTCGCTCCAGCTCTCTTCGTAGAGCCAGCTGTACTCCTCGAAGTCGATGACCTCTTCACCAGGGGGCTCGGAGACGTCGCGGCGGGCCCGGATCCGCTCCCGCGTCTGCGGCGAGGCCTCGTCGACGTAGACCTGGTCGCCGAGAAGGAAGAGCAGCTCCGGCCACTCGTCGCGGTCATCGCTTGCCATCTGCGTCGCCAGCACATGCAGGGCATCGAACTCGCAGCCCTTGGGATCCCGATCCTTGCTTTCGGTGTAGGGCGCCGCATGCGGCGCCGCCACCCGGCACGAGCCGAAGCAGATGTCGAGCGCCTTGTCGGACGAGAGGGTGCGGATCACGCTCGGCGGCAGGTCTTGGTCGGCTGCGGGCCAGCGACGCTCGCCGTCAAGCGCTACCTCGTACTCGTAGAAACCGCCGGCCTTCAGGCCTTCGATTCGCACCAGCGCGTAGTGGCGCCCCGCGACGGAGAAGGTCGGCTCGACGCGGCCGAGGATCGCGACCTCGCATCGCTCGCTGGTCTCGACCCAGACCGTCGCCTCGGTTTCGGAGACGTAGCGGAGAAGCGGACCGAGGACGAGTTGCGGCATCTCATTCCTCGCTACCCAGATCGCAGTGGCGCACACAGGATGCTAATCTTGACTTAGATGGTCAATAAAACCAAGAAAGGAGACGCGGTGAGTGGTCCACCCCCCCACACGACGTTC
The DNA here is from genome assembly GCA_021154855.1 of Solirubrobacterales bacterium. Lineage (GTDB taxonomy): Bacteria > Actinomycetota > Thermoleophilia > Solirubrobacterales > 70-9 > VRUE01. The sequence continues at coordinate 2,982 of JAJKHV010000175.1, read as the reverse complement.
GTCTCGCGTGGCAGGCTGAATGGCGTTCTTCGCCAGGGACCCTCGGGAGGGGGGCCGGTCGAAGGCAGCACCACCCAGCCTGGGCGTGAGCAGGCCAGCGTCGACGATCTCGATACCCAGACGTTCGAAGCCCTCCACTACCGGGCTCGCCTGATCCTCGGCGAGCCCCTGCAGCGCCCCGGTCGTTTCCAGCTCCGCGGTCACTAGCCCCTCGAGACCTGACCGCGCTTGGCCGCGGTCAGGTCTGCCGATGGGCCTGAAAGCGGCCTGTGTGGTCGCCTTCAGGCCCGTTGGCTTGGGGTGCTCGTTATTTGCCCGCTTTCGCGGTGGCGGTCGTTTCGGTGGGAATTTCTTCCGGGCGCTGGGGGTAGGCCTGGACCGCCAGGTTCCAGTTCTTCAGCGTGAAAGCGACGTTTTTCGCTCCTGCGTACTGGATCGCGACGGTATGGCCGCCCTTCTGCAGCACCGTGGTCTGCATCACCGTGTAGACCATCGGGACCGGCGTCGGGGTGGCCGCGGTTGCCGGCGCAAAGTTGATTTTGCCGGTGGTCTGGCCATCGACCAGGATCTGAATCGGGCAGGCGAGTTCCGCGGTCGGTTTCGCCGCCGTGCAGGTTGCGTTGCCTGAGAACGTGATCACCGCCGAGCCGGTGCCGGGAATCCCAAACGAGGTGAAAGCGGTGGGAATGTACCCGGGCGCGGTTGCAACCGAGGGTCCGAAGACCGCCGTGCCGGCCGCGATCCCGGCGACCGGGGTGAACGGAGCGTCGACCTTCTTGACGAAGGTGTTGTCGGCGACTTTTTTCCTCAGGTAGAGAGTCGAGGCTTTCTTGTTGCTGATGTAGACGTGCGAGGCGGCCTTCTTGGTGAGGAAGGGCCCGGCGATCGACGAACCGGCGAACGACGGGGTCACAGCAACCGCCGCGGCCAGCACCGCTGCCAGCGCTACCGCGGTGATGGCGCGGGGCGTGGGGATTCTTCTTCTGAGCAATGGAACCTCCGTATCCAGGGCCGCCGGAGTGCCTCCAGGGCCGCCGGGTGAGCCTTTCTTAGTAAAGAGGTCAATAAAGTACAGAAGCTGGTAGGGTGATGTCGAGTAAGGCAGTCAAGAAACTTCGCAACCTGGCAGGAAAGGAAGCAAATCGAGATGAGAATCAAGTCCCTTGCCATATCGGCGATCGCCCTGGTGGCGCTTGCCGTTCCGGCTTCTGCCGGCGCCGTGACCCTGATCGGGTCCGGCTCGGTCGCTGCACAGCCCGTGCTGTCAGCCCTCTTCAGCACCTACACCAAGACGGTCAACCACAAGGTCCACTTCGTCTACACCGCCAACGGAGGAAACGCCGGCGTCAAGGACGTCCAGAACGGCACCAGCCAGTTCGCCGGACAGGCCCGCACGCCGCTGCCCAGCGACGCCGGGACGACCTACATCAAGATGTTCCTCGACGGCCTCTGCATCGATGTCAATCCCAAGAACAAGCTCAGTGACATCAGCATTCAGCAGACCCACGACATCTATCGGGGGCTGCTGACCAGCTGGAGCCAGGTTCCCGGCTCGGGCCTCGATACGACGATCGATCCGGTCGGCCGCGATACCAACGGAGGGACCTACAACTTCTTCCTCCAAGCGGTGCTCAACAACGAACTGCCGTCCTCGAACGTCAACGCTCTGACCGCAGACGGCCTTGTCGTCAACGCGGTCAAGCAGGACCCGAGCGCGATCGGCTACGACGGACTCGCCTGGCAGGGCAAGGGTCAGAAGGCGCTGAAGGTCAACGGGGTTCCTTGCCAGGCCAAGAAGATCAGCGTCGAGCCGCTCAAGTACCCGCTCTCGCGCTACCTCTTCCTGGTCCTGCCGACAGGAGTCAACAATCCGGCGCTGACCAAGTTCATCGACTGGGCGCGCCGTGACCCGGTCGCCGGTGAAGTGATCTCGAAGGCCGGCGGCGTTCCCGCCTTCAACAAGAAAGCCAAGAAGCACTAGATGGAGGAGGAGTACCTCCCGGAGTACGGCCCGAAATGGTCAGACCAACGCGCCGAGCGATTGCTCGGCGCGTTGGTCTGTGCTGTCGTCGGCCTGCTGCTGGCGATGATCATCACCGTCTTCGTACGGGCCTGGCCGTCCTTCGCCCACAACGGGCTGTCCTGGTTCGGGGCGGGGGGGAGCGTCGAAGAAGAGCTCAACCAGATCTACCTCTCCGGCCTCAGCGGCGCCGATTTCGTCTACACGTTCCACGGCTGGCAGCTGATCTGGAGCACGCTGCTGATCACCGGTGGCGCCGTCCTGATCGCGCTCTTCTGCTCGCTCTTCGTCTCCGTCTTCATCGTCGAGTTCGCGCCGGAGTGGATGCGCAACATCCTCCAGCCGGTGGTCCGTTTTCTCGCCAGCGTCCCGTCGGTCATCTACGGCCTGCTTGGGGTGCTGGTCATCGTCCCCTTCATCGGCAACCACCTTGTGACCGAGTCGCAGAAGGCGTCGGTCGCCGGCGTGATCTCGCTGAGCGGCTACAGCCTGCTTGCCGCGGTGCTGATTCTGACCGTGATGATCGCGCCGCTGATGGTCTCGATTTTCTCCGACGGACTGCGCTCGGTGCGGCCGGGCTGGCTCGAGGGTTCGCTGGCGCTTGGCGTCAACCGCTGGCGCACGACTTGGAAGATCGCCGTCCGCACGGCCCGTCCGGCGATCGTCGCCGGCACCGTCTTGGCGGTTGCGCGGGCGATCGGCGAGGCAGTGATGCTGGCGATGGTCTCCGGCTCGGTCGCCTTCGCTCCCAACCCGGCCGACGGCGTGATCTTCATCTATGAGCCCTCGCGGCCGCTGGCGCCGACGATCGTCAAGAACATCGACTCGCTCGGCTCGCCGCCGGCCAACGCAACGCTGTTCGCGATCGCCGCAGTTCTGCTCTTCTCCGCGGCGTTCTTCTCGCTGACCGGCTGGGCGGCACGGCGGGCGATGCGGAAATACGGAGCTACCGCCTGATGGAG
>JAJKHV010000174.1 GCA_021154855.1 Solirubrobacterales bacterium | reverse complement strand
GACCAGCTCGAGGCGGCGGTCGAGTCGGTGCTTCACGGCGAGCGGGTGGTCGAGATCCACTACGGCGAGGAGCCGCTTGCGACCACCTACTTCACGACTCAGCGGCTGTGGAAGATGGAGCAGCGAATCCTCGAGAGCGCGCGGACGGGGGAGGCCGCTGGCGCCGCGGTGGTGGACGAGTCGGTCCTGGCGGTGGTGCTCGCCCGCCACCACTATCTCAGCGCGGAGCAGTCGCAGATGGTCCGCCGCCTGACAACGGGAGGCGAGCGGATCGTCACCGTTGCCGCGCTGCCGGGCGCGGGCAAGACGACCGCGCTCGAAGCAGCTCGCGAGGCATGGTCAGAGGAAGGCTTTCACGGAATTGGGGTCGCCACAGCTCGCAGCGCATCGGGCGAGCTGCACGACGCCGGCGTTCCTGCGACCTCGATCTCAAAGCTCCTGATCCGCTGCGAAGAGGCAGAGGCCGAGGGCCTGCAGGCGCTTCCCCGAGGCGTCGTGATCGTCATGGACGAGTCCTCCGCTACCTCGACTCCGCACTACGACGCGCTGGTCGCATTGGTCAAGCGATATAACGGCAAGTTGATCTCGATCGGTGATCCAAGGCAGATCGGCGCGGTAGGACCGGGGGGTGTCTACGGGGTCTTGACCAACGAGGCCGAGCCGATCGTCCTCACCGAAATCAGGCGCCAGCGTGGGCCTATCGACCGCGAAATAGTCGAACTCGCACACGAAGGCCGCGGCTCAGACGCCCTGGACCTGTTTCGTGCCGAGGAGCGGCTAGTGATCGGCGATACCCTGCCCGAGACGCTCGGCGCCCTGGTCCTCGACTGGTACCGGAGCTTCGCCACCGGGGAGGACGCGGTGATGATTGCGCGCCGGGGACGCGACGTCGCCGATCTCAACGAACGGGCACGCGAGGTCTTGGCGGCGGAAGGTTGCCTTGGTGCGCAGAGCGTCAGCGTCGCCGGCCAGCAGTTCGCACGTGGGGACCGAGTGATCACCCGCGTGAACTCACCCGATGTCTCCAATCGCGAGCGCTGGGAAGTAACCGGCGTCGATGCTTCTCAGAGCCATCTTAAATTGCAGCGGATTGGCGGCGATGGGCGAACCATTGTCCTTAGCCCGCGCTACCTGCAGCGGCGCACCGAAAGCGGCGAACCGCCCCTCGAGCACGCTTACGCTCTCACCACTTACGCAACTCAGTCCAAGACCTTCGAGTCGGCCTTTGCTTTGCTTGATTCCGGGATTGCCCGCGAGGATTTTGTCGTCGCCGTTTCTCGCGCCCGCGGAGAGACCACCGCCTACGGGGTTGCCGCCAGCGACCTGCTTGATCCTGAGCTGGGGCCGGCGAAGCGAGAGATCGAGGATGCCGCCCACGACCTGCGCGTCGGCGCCGAGCGGGTCGCAACCGAGTTCGCCGCCGTCGAGGTCTCTGCGCGCAAGCGGATCGAGGGCCTGGGGGCAGGCGACCTGGTCGCCCGCCGGGAGCTGCTCGTCGCCGGTCTCTCCGCAGGTTCGCCCGGCGCATCCGCTCAAGAGCAGCTCGACATGCTCGACCGTCGCATTGCCGAGGACCGCTCCCGACTCGCCGAGCTGGCAAGCAACCGCGAAGCGGCTCTAGTGGCAAAGAAGACCGACAAGGGCGAGCTCGCCCTGATCGACAGTGTCGAGCGGATCACCGCCCAGCAGCTTGGACGTCTCGAAGTCGAGCGCGAGCCGCTTGCCGATCGCGCTCGCGCTGAGGCACCCCGACCGTCGGGACTGAGCGGCCCTGAGCAGACCGAACTGAACATGGTCGACGACAGGCTCTTGCGATTGCGCCGCGACGCAGTCGCGTCCGAGCGCCGGCACCCCTCGGAGATGATCGTCAACGCTCTCGGCCCGCGTCCTTCTAGTGCCGGCCAAGTGGCGCTATGGAACGAGGGCGTCGATCTGATCTACGCCTATCGCCAGCACAACGGCCTGGCTTCCCGAACCGGCGATCCTCTTGGCCCCAAGCCTCGCGAGGCCGCCCGTCGGCGCGAACGACGAGCAGCCGAGATCCGGCTGCGGCGCATTCAGCACGATCTCAGTCGCGAGCATGGTCGCCGAGTCGAGCGTGCCGTAATCCACCGCTGAGGAGGTGCGAATCACCGGGATTCGGTTGGGAGGCCAGGCATCCGCATGGTCGCACGCTTCGCGTGCGTGGGCGCGCGCATGGCCTCCCAACACAAGCGCCATCGAGTCAGGACGAGCGAAGGGCAGAGCTGCTCGCGGAGCTGATTTGCACAGAGCGCCGGAAGCTAGATCGCCAAGCGAACTCTCACTCCAAGCGGAGGCTCTGCGCCATCTTCAAGGCCGCTGAAGCTAGAGGCCAAGGTAGTCGTCAATGATTTCGGCCACTTCGGTTGTTGCTTCGAAGGCGTGCTCGATCGGGCCCAGACTCTCCAGCCTGACTACGTGGCGATACGCCTTGTCGTTGGCAGTGATGCCAGACTTTTCCTCGACCCCCAGACGTGCCGGCATTCGTCGGCGGGGAATTTTCAGATGGCCGACTTCGCTGGAGTTTCGCCTCGACTCTGGCCCGACGGTCACGATCGAGCGGGCCAAGCTCTTTTAGTCAACTGTTCGAGAGAGCGCGATCTCGCTGCGAGAAGGGGGGCCGGGAACGGATTAATTTTCTTGTATCTGGTTGGCGGCGTAGCCCATTGAAAAGCCACCGTATTCCGCAATAGGAAGGGAAAATTATAGTGGAATGAAGTCCACCGATATGACACTTACAGACCAAATAGTCAAGAAGTCGGGTTGCAAAGCTCGTACCGAGTGCGATAGAAGACTCTCCGCTTGTACCAAAAGGGTCACTCCATCTCATCCATGAAGTGACAGACGTAGGGAGGGTTAATGCGGGGCATGAGGCTGTTCGTTGTAACGCTCGTGGCGCTACTTGCACTGGGTTCCGGTATCGCGATTGGACAAGAAGACGAATCTCAGTCGCGCGAAGACGGCTCCGCGCTAAGCGTTGCCCCCAAGGCCGAACCCGGTCCCGAAGTCGTCGGCGATCGCACGGCATCTTCCCAGACGTTTCGTCTGCAAAGCGGCGCGCTGGCGACCCGCGTCTACCAAAGCCCGATCAACTACAAGGACCCGAACGGGCAGTGGAAGCCGATAGAGGATGATCTCAAAGAGCTTCCAAACGGCGAACTCACGAACGGCGCCAATAGCTTCGAGGTTAGCCTTCCCGAACAGCTCGGAGCCGAACCCGTTCGGCTCTCAACCGACGACCAATGGGTCTCCTACAGACTGCTCGGCCCGACGGCATCGCTGGACAGCGTGGAAGGAAGCAGCGCCTCCTATGAATCACAGGCGGGCGTCAGCTTCGATCTCACGAGCCTCGACACCGGCATCAAGGAGACGATAAGCCTCCCCGACGCCTCACAGCCCAGCAGCTTCGACTTCGAACTCGACGCCTCCGAGGGGCTGACGCCCACGGTGGCCAGCGATGGCTCGCTTCAGGTCCGCGACCAGGACGGAAAGCTCTTCGCGGTGCTGCCGGCGCCCGTGGTTTCAGACAGCACGCCCGGCAGTGTCCCCAACTTCAATGCGGTCTCCTACTCGCTTTCCGAAGTGAGTGATGAAAAATGGCGACTCACGGTCGCCGTCGACAAAGCTTGGCTCGAAGATCCCGACAGGTCATGGCCGGCGAAGATCGACCCTTCTGTGGTGATTCCAAACAGCTATTTCGATTGCGCTATTGGGAATCTCCCGGCGCCTAATGGCACCTCGAATTGCTCATGGACAACGGGCATAGTCACTGACCCCCTCGAATACAATCCGAAAGAAGGCGCGATCATTCGCGACTTGCTTGCGTTCTACGAACTCTCGGGAATACCAAGCGGCGCCTCGATTTACGGCGCGACAATTGGCCTCTACGCTCCCGTGGCGGCGGAAAACACCTCCGCCGTAGAAATGCTGCGGGTCACTCATCCCTGGGGATTCAAAGCTGACTGGGTCCACTCGCAGATTTTCTTCGGCGAAGAATTCTGGACCAAAGTCGGTGGCGACTACAGCAATGAAAACAAGGCGGAAGTTAAAACCGGTGACCGAGGATCACAGGCCGGCTGGTGGAACTTCTCTTCTCCGTCCCTCACGGATCTAGTGTCGGGGTGGTTCACCAAAACGATTCCAAATCAGGGCGTGCTTCTCAAGCATGCCGACGAGACCAAAGCCGAATGCGAAAAAACGGGGAAATGCAACCGTCGCTACGTCGCCTTTTATGCCGGCGGGTATAGCGCCACCGAACATCCGCCGTTTCTGGAAGTCGTCTACTATCCGAAAGCGCCTTCTACCAGCAAGCTCGTCTCGCCGATTGAAGGGACCGTCTCGGCCAACCGGCTCAAGCTCATGTCCAAATGGGCAGAACCCGGCGTCACCGGCATAACCTTTCAATACAAAACGAAAGCCTCCCCGCACGGCTTCGAAAACATTCCGTCGGGCTTGGTCCGTAACGCCGCAGGCGAAGGCGTGACTTGGCCGATGGCGGTGTCGGGCTATGAAAACGAACCGCTCTACTTCGAAGCCGGTCGCGCCAACGCGGAACTGACAGAAAAAGGCGGCGAAGTTGCGATCAGAGCAATCTACGCCGGCCCGAAAGGGGTTGAAGGCTACAGTGAGGCCGCTAAAGCCAAAATCGATCCCGAAAAGGGCAGCCCCAAAGACGCGGTTGCTCAGGTAGGACCTGGCAGTGTTGATCTGCTCACTGGCGACTACACCGTCAGTCGCACCGATGTATCGATTGCAGGCGTAACCGGGGGCCTGGAATTCACTCGTACCCACAGCTCTCGAGTTCCAGGTATCGCCGAAGACAGAACGGTTCTGGGGAGGGGCTGGAAGCCCTCAGCACCGGTCGAAGTCGCTGGGGGCGCCGCATGGCGAAACGTGCGCGAAGTCGCAGCCTCGGCCGCAGAAGTAGAAGAAGGGCTCGGCAATTACGCATTGCTGACGGATTTGGAAGGCAACGAATACGCTTTTGAAAAGGTTGGCGAAAATAACTACGAGGCGCCGCCAGAAATGAATGGCTGGGTGCTCTCGCATGTCACGGGGAGCGCAACCTTTAGGCTGGCTGATCCCGCTGGAAACGCCACGACCCTCGAAAGCAGCGGAGGCGGCAACGAATATCTGCCAATCTCGGTGTCTCAAACTGGTGGCGCTGGAAACAAAAGTCAGTTCATCTACCAGATAGTCGAAGGTAGTCGGCGGCTTAGCATGATAGTCGGGCCAAGCCCGCCCTACCAGGAATGTCAGGAAGCAGGCCTATTGGTCGGCTTGGGATGTAAAGCGTTGACATTTCAATACAAGCCGGCGTCATTTTGGGGTGCGCCGGCTTCGTACAAGGATCGACTCGCTTCAATCACTTACTACGGACCGAAATCAAGATATGAAGAAAAAAACGGCTCCTGGGACGTCGCCAATTACGCATATGACTCGGCCGGACGCCTAGTCGCAGAGTGGGACCCGCGTATCTCGCCCGCTCTAAAAGAAACCTATGCCTACGTCGGTTCGGGCGAAACCCCACAAGGTGGCCAAATCAAAACGATATCGGCACCGGGCCGGGAACCCTGGACGCTCGAATACAGCGCCCTGAAAGGCGAGTTGGCAAATGCTGGCCGCCTGAAGAGCGTTAAACGGGCGAGCCTCGTAAGTAGCCCGACGGTCGCGCAGATAACGATCGCCTATGGGGTGCCTCTGACCGGCGAAAGTGCCCCGTATGCGATGGGAGCCAAAGAAGTGGCTGCGTGGGGTCAGCAGGATCTTCCCACTGACGCGACTGCGGTCTTCCCGGCCAACGAAATTCCAGGCAGCCCACCAAGCTCCTATGCGCGCGCCAACGTCTACTACATGGACGCAGAAGGCATGCAGGTCAACATGGCGACACCGTCGGGGGCAGGGACCTCGGCACCCTCGATCACAACCACGGAAACCGACGAATTTGGCAACGTGGTGCGCGAACTTAGTGCCCAGAACCGACTTCGGGCGCTTGGTATGGGGTCCGAATCGGAAAAGATCACAAAGTCCCACGAACTGGAGACTAAGAACGAATACTCCGCCGACGGTACTCAGCTGCAGCAGGAATGGGGGCCGATGCATCTGGTCCGCCTCGAATCAGGTTCAACTGTTCAAGCTCAGCTGCACAAGACCATTCAGTACGAAGACGCAAAAGAAGGCTGGTCTGGAACGGGACCTAATCCTCACCTGCCGACCCGTGTGACCACTGGGGCGAAAGTACCCAAACAAGGGGTCGATGCCGATCAGCGCGTCACTGAGACCAAATACGACTGGACGCTGCGAAAGCCGACCGAAACGATTGTCGATCCGGGTGGTCTCAACCTTCACACGCGTACTGCGTATGACCCAAATACGGGACTGCCGACCGAACGGGCACTCCCTGCAAGCAAAGGCAGCGATGCCCACGTAACGCAACTGATCTACTACTCGCTCTTTTCGCAATCGGGCGACAGCGACTGTAACAACGGCTTTGGCTACGCGGGCGAGCTCTGCAAGGTCAAGCTGGCAGCCCAACCCGGCACGTCCGGCCAACCGGAAATCCTCATGACTCGCTACCCGGGTTACAACCAATACGGCGAGCAGACCGAAGTGATCGAAAGCCCAGGGGGCGGCGCGTCAAACGTGCGCAAAAAGATCACGACTTACGACGCTGCCGGACGCCAAACCATCAGCAAGGTCGAAGGGGGCAACACAGCGAGCGCCGCCGCGCTACCTGCGACTCAGACCACCTACTATAAAGAAACAGGACTCCCCGAAGAACAGAAATTGGTCTGCGAAAGCGAATGCACTGCCCCACTGTTCGCAGCTTCATTTGGCTCTTCGGGGGCTGGCGAAGGCCAGCTCAACGGGCCGCGCGGGGTGGCCGCTGACAAAAAAGGCCACGTCTGGGTAGTAGACCGGGCCAACAACCGCGTCGAGGAGTTCAACGAAGCGGGCGAATACCTCGGCAAATTCGGCTCGGCTGGCTCTGGCAACGGTCAGTTCAGCAATCCCTGGGGAATAGCGGTAACCTCAAGCGGCAACCTCTGGGTCACCGATACGGGGAACTTCCGCGTCGAGGAGTTCAACGAAAAAGGCGAATTCATCCAGGCGTTCGGCACTAAAGCCACCTCCGGCTCAAAAGGCACCGAATTCGTCGAACCGGAAGGCATCGCCGTGGCTCCCGGGGGCATGATCTGGGTAGCGGACGGTGCCGGTGCTCGCATCGGGGAGTTCCGCGAAACGGTCTCCAAAGAATCAGAACGATTCGTCCG
>JAJKHV010000173.1 GCA_021154855.1 Solirubrobacterales bacterium | reverse complement strand
CTGAGACGCACAAGCTGACCGCGACTCGTTGGCAGCGTTTCAACCGCCGCCTGAAGGAGCACGAGGGCTGGGCGGACTCACTGCAGGCCGACTTCGGTCACGAGCTGGTTCGCTTCCTCGGCGAGTCGGAAATCCTCGACCGCGGCGTGACTTCGCTCGCCGCGGTGAAGGACGTGCTCAACGGCGATGCCGGCGAGGCGGAGCCCTTCGACGCCGAGATCGTCTCCGAATCCGGCGACCAGATCCTCGTCCGCGCCGTGCACCGCCGAGACGGGCTGGCCAAGGCCTTTGAGCTCTCTGCCGGCCTCTTCGAATCGCATGACTACCGCCGCCTGGTCGAGTCGCACAAAGAGCTGCTGAGCCAGGTCGGCCGCCCGCCCTTCAGGATCTCGCTCGAGCAAAAAGAGAAGACGGCGGAGTCGTTCGCCGAGCTGCGCCGGATGGTGATGGACCTGGCCCGCCACGGGGTCAAGATGCAGCGCTTCAAGGGCCTGGGCGAGATGAACCCCGAGCAGCTTCGCAAGACGACGATGGACCCGGCAAGCCGCACCCTGGAGCGGGTCCAAATCGATGACGCGGCGATGGCGGAGAAGATTTTCACCGACCTGATGGGCGACAGGGTGGAGCCGCGCAAGGCCTTCATCGAACGGCACGCGAAGGAGGTCAGGTTTCTCGATGTCTAGCGCGGACGCTGCAAACCGGCGCATCTCGGGGTCTTCGGTCGGCCTCCTCGGGTCACGCACCAGCAGGTGCGCTCCCCTCGCCACCCTCCCCGCATCCCCCGACCTGCTTGGTTTCCGCGCCCGTTTGAGGGACGTGATTTAGATGGAGGGGGCAGAAGCACTTACCGGCGGGCGGATCGAGGAGCGCGAGCTGACCACCGAGATGCGCTCGTCGTATCTCGACTACGCGATGAGCGTGATCGTCGGCCGGGCGCTGCCCGACGTTCGCGACGGGCTGAAGCCGGTCCACCGCCGCGTGCTCTACGCGATGCACGACCTGGGGCTGCAGCCGAACCGGTCCTACCGCAAGTCCGCCTTCATCGTCGGCGAGGTGATGGGCAAGTACCACCCTCACGGCGACAGCGCGATCTACGACACGCTGGCGCGCATGGCGCAGGACTTCTCGCTGCGCTATCCGCTCGTCGACGGCCAAGGCAACTTCGGCTCGATCGACGACGACCCGCCCGCTGCGATGCGTTATACGGAGGCGCGACTGGCATACCTCTCGACCGAGCTCCTACGCGACATCGAGGCGGATACGGTCGAGTGGGGCCCCAATTACGACGAGGAAGCCCGCGAACCGGTGGTATTGCCGGCGCGCTTCCCCAGCCTCCTCGTCAACGGCTCTTCCGGGATCGCGGTCGGGATGGCGACCAACATCCCGCCGCACAACCTCAGCGAGTCGATCGGGGCGGTCAAGGCCTACATCGCCAACCCCGGCATCGACCTCGAAGGCCTGATGGAGCACGTCAAGGGCCCCGATTTCCCCGGCGGCGGCATCATGAGCGCCGAAGGGATTCGCGACGCCTATGCCTCCGGCCGCGCCTCGGTGCGGATCCGCGCCCGCGCTCACGTCGAGCCGCTCAAGGGCGGCCGCGACGCGATCATCGTCACCGAGCTGCCGTTCATGGTCAAGAAGGGCGGCGAAGGCGGCCTGATCACGAAGATCGCCGACCTCGTTCGCGACAAGAAGATCACCGGCATCTCCGACCTGCGCGACGAGTCCGATCGCTCCGGCATGCGTCTCGTGATCGAGACCAAGCGAGGCGGCGATCCGCCCGAGGTCGTGCTCAATCAGCTCTACAAGCGGACCGCGATGCAGAACACCTTCGGGGTCAACATGGTCGCCCTCGTCGACGGCGTGCCGAAGACGCTCAGCCTCAAGGAGCTGATCGAGCACTACGTCAACCATCAGCGCGAGGTCGTCATCCGCCGCACTCAGTACGAGCTGCGCCGGGCCGAGGCCCGCGCCCACATCCTCGAGGGACTGCTGATCGCGCTCGACAACCTCGACGCGGTGATCGCGCTGATCCGCGGCTCGGCCGATACAGAGGCGGCCAAGGCCGGTCTGATCGAGCGCTTCGAGCTCTCCGATGAGCAGGCGCAGGCGATCCTCGACATGCGCCTCGCCCGCCTCACCGCGCTGGAGTCCGACAAGCTGCGCGAGGAGCACGAAGAGCTGGCCAAGCGGATCGCCGAGCTGCGCTCGATCCTCGGCGACCCGGCCAGGATCGACGCCGTGATCGTCGAGGAGCTTGACGAGGTCGACAAGCGCTACGGCGACGAGCGGCGCACCGAAGTCACCCACTTCGAGGGCGACATGAACATCGAGGACATGATCGCCGACCAGCAGATGGTGATCTCGATCACCCATTCGGGCTACGCCAAGCGACTGCCCTTGGCGACCTATCGCCAGCAGCACCGCGGAGGGCGCGGCGTGATGGGGATGGACATGAAGGAGGACGACTACATCGAGCACCTTCACGTCTGCTCGACCCACGACTTCCTGCTCTTCTTCACCAACCGCGGCAAGGTCTACAGGCTCAAGGTCTATGAGCTGCCCGAGGGATCACGCACCTCGAAAGGCCGAGCCCTGGTCAACGTGCTGCCGCTGCGCGACGGCGAGAAGGTCACCGCAGTGATCCCGACCCGGGACTTCGGCGAGAACAGGTACCTGGTCTTCGCCACCGCCCAGGGCCTGGTCAAGAAGACCGAGTTCAAGGCCTACAACACGCCGATCCGCGCTGACGGGATCATCGCGATCAAGATCCGCGACAGCGACGAGCTGGTCCAGGTGCGCCTCACCTCGGGGGAGGACGACATCCTGCTCGTCTCCAAGTCTGGCCACGCCTCGCGCTTTTCCGAGGAAGTCGTGAGGCCGATGGGCCGCGACACCAGCGGCGTCAAGGGCATGAACGTCTCGGCCAAGGTCAACGGCCAGCCAAACCGCGTGCTGGCGATGGACATCGCTCGCGACGACTCCGAGCTTTTCGTCGTCACCGAGAACGGCTACGGCAAGCGCACGTCGGTCGCCGAGTACCCGGTCAAGGGTCGGGGGACCAAGGGCGTGCTGACCGCAAAACTGACGACGAAGAAGGGCGGCCTCGCCGGCGCCCTGATCGTTCGCGAGCACCAGGACCTGCTCTTCATCTCCCAGAGCGGCATGGTGCAGAGAACCCAAGCGGGTGGAATCTCGCAAATGGGCCGCTCGACCCAGGGTGTCAAAGTGATGAACATGAAGGACGACGACTGCGTAAGCGCCGTCGCCCTGATCATCGACGAAGACTCGAACGACGAGCCGGATGGGCAGGAGCAGCTGGCGGAGGGATAGTCGAGGAGGGAGACCTCCCCGCTGTCCTGCTCTACGCAGCCGCCGGAAGGTACTGCTGCCAGTTCTGGGGGATCTTCGGGCTTGCCACTTGAATGAAGACCGTTGGACCGGGCGCCTTGGGGGTGCTCTGGGGATGCATGTGGATCTCGCGGGGAAGGCGGTTGCCCTTGCGTCGGTTGCACGATGCGCAGGCGGCAACGATGTTCTCCCAGACTGACTTGCCGCCGCGGCTGCGGGGGATCACGTGATCGACCGTGAGGCCGGATTTGCGGGAGCCACAGTATTGGCAGGTCCACGAGTCGCGGGCAAGGACTGCCCGACGGGTGATCTTGCGGCGATGGGCTTCGCGCGGGATCCGCACGTAGCTGACCAGGCGAATCACGTCGGGGCGCTCCATCGTCATGTGCTCGGAGTGGATTGCCCCCTCGCGGCGCTCGAGCAGCTCGGCCTTTTCCTTCAGCAAGAGCACAGCGGCCCTCCTCAACGTGCAGACGTTGATCGGCTCATACGTTGCGTTGAGTACGAGCACACGTGCCATGTTGCCCGGGAATTCTACGCAGTTGGGTAGGAGCCCAATACTCGAACCGAATCCGCCTTGGTTCGCAGCGCTTCGATGGCCTCGGAGACGGGTTGGTCGGTCGACGCCCCTTCGAGGTCGCAGAAGAACATGTAACGCCCCAGTCCCAGGCGCAGTGGCCGCGACTCGATGCGGGTCAGATTGACTGCGCGAGAAGAGAACTCGCGCAGCGCGTTGACCAGGGCGCCGGGATGGTCTTCGCCCAGCTCAGAGAAGACAAGGGAGGTCTTCCAGGCGTCCCCGCCCGCCGGCCCCGTGCCGGCCGGGGCGATCCAGACGAAGCGAGTGACGTTGTTGGCCTCGTCCTCGATCCCTTTGCGCAGAACCGCGCAGCCATAGAGCTCGGCGGCGGAATGTGCGCCGATCGCCGCCCATGGCTGCTCGGATTCGCTGACGAGGCGTACGGCCTCAGCTGTGCTGCTGACCGAGCGCAGCTCCGCCCCCGGCAGGCTTTCGCGCAGAAAGCGGGCACACTGGGCGAGCGGCTGGGGGTGGGAGAGGACCACCGCGATCTGCTTCAGCTCGCCTGGCTCCCGCGCGAGCAGCATCGCCCGCACGGCGAAGTCGTGCTCGCCGACGATCGTCACCTTCTCCGCATCGAAGGCAAGGGTGTCGAGCGTGATGCGCACCGATCCCTCGATCGAGTTCTCGAACGGCACCAGCGCCCGCTCGGCCTCGCCGCGCTCAACCGCGAGGATCGCCTCGTGGATGGTCGCCGTCCGCAACCGCTCGAACTCGACGCCGGGCTCGACCGCCTCGCGCAGAGCGTCCTCGGTGAAGGTCCCAGCCGGTCCCAGGTAGGCGATCCGCACCGCGCCAGCCCCTATTCGAAGGCGACGTTGTAGCTGGCCTTGTTGTTTTCTGAGACCTGCTCGCCAGGCACGGTGGCGACGTCGACTTCCAGCGTCACTTCTCCCGATGGCGCCGGCGTCAGCGGGATCAGGGCGGTTTCCGTTTCACCCGCGGCGATGCTGCTGATCGTGCCGCTCAGCGTGCCGCCGCCGCTGACCGTTACGGAAACGGAGACGCCATTCTCGGTCGAATCGCCCTGGTTTTGCACCTGCACTTCGACTTCCACCGTGCCTTCGCTGCCCACCGAAGTGGTCGATTCGGCGGTCAGTTCGGCTCCGTTGACGCTGGTGCCGATCAGGCCGAGGCCGTGGACGCCACCCGACGTCGCCCCAGTTGCGCCGTTGACGGATTCGAGGGCGGTGCTGACCGCGCTCTCTTCTAGCCATTTAGTCCCTTCCGGCAGGAAGATGCTCTCCGGGACGTCGTCGCCCTCGATCCCATTCGATTCGAGCACACCGTTGATCTCCGGCCGAACCACCGATCCATAGAGCACGTCGGCGGCGAGCAGCTTCTGCATCTGAATGGCGATGCTTGCCGTCGCCTTCTCGGAGCCGACGTCGCCAAGCGCGGTGCTCGCTTGATCGGCGATGTCGTCCATCGCGCTGCTGCGCAGCTCGTAGACGAGCTCGAGAGCGTTCTGGGCGTGGCTCATGTCGCCGGGCGCGCTGAGGCCGTCGATGCGGCTGGCGTAGCCGTCCATCGCACTGCGGTCGGCGCTGACCTGGTTGACGAATTCGGTCACCGAGAGGTCGCCCGGTTCGGAGAGCCTGGCGAAGAGCGCTTTGCTGGTCTGTCCGGTCTCTTCGACGATCTGACTGACGTTGCGGGCGTAATCGCTCAACGCCCTGTCCTTGCGCGCGTCGAGGCAGCCCTTGATCCCAAGCACGACGAGGATCAGGACCAGCAGCCCGGCGACGAGCGCAAGCCCACGGCGCAGCAGGATCTGCTGGCGTTCAGGGCGGCGGCGAGGCCGGGCCCGGCGTCCCGGCCGGTTTGCGGAAGAATGCTCCAAGAAGCAGGGAGTATGTCGCAGGAGGAAGCGGATTCGCGGCGAAGTCGAGAAGTGCCGTGGTCGGTTCCCTGGTCCTCAACCGCTTCTTGATCGAGCGTCGCATCGGCAGCGGCGGCTTCGGCACGGTCTACGAGGCCTGGGATGGGCGGCTCGAGCGCCCGGTCGCGGTCAAGGCGATCGAATCCGGTCGGGACGACGGTTCAGGTCGGGTCATGCGAGAGGCGCAGGCTGCGGCCCGGCTGAATCACCCTGGCATCGTCACCCTCTACGAGATGGGCGAGGAGGATGGCAACGCCCTGCTCGTCACCGAGCTCGTCGACGGCGAGACGCTTGCCGGGCTGAATCGCGACTGCGCGCTCAGCGACCGCGAGATCGGCGAGATCGGCGCCGATCTCTGTGAGGCGCTCGACCATGCGCATTGCCGCTCCGTCGTGCATCGCGACATCAAGCCTCAGAACGTCCTCGTGCTCGAGGATGGCGAGCCGCGCGCCAAGCTGATGGACTTCGGCGTCGCCCGCCTCACCGACGCCGCTGCGCTGACCGCCCCTGGCGACGTCGTCGGCACCCTCGCCTACATGGCGCCCGAGCAGGCCGAGGGCCGGACCGTCGGCCCCGAGGCCGACATCTATTCGCTGGCGCTGATGCTCTACGAGTGCTGGAGCGGCGAGCACCCGACCCGCCGCTCGACGCCGGCCGCGACCGCGCGGGCGATTGGAGGCCGCCAGCGGTCCCTCCGCCGGCTGCGCCCTGATCTTCCCCGCGAGCTCACCGATGCGGTGGATGCCTGCATGCAGACCCGACCGGATCGGCGCCCGCCGCTGGAGGAGCTCGGCGGCGCGATCGAAAGCTCGCTCGACAGCCTCGCCGAGGATCCTCCCCGCGCCGATCGCTCGCTGCGCCTGCGCCTCGGCGCGGTTGCCGCCGCCGCGGTGCTCGGCGCCTGGCTCGCGGCCGGTCACGGCGTCCTGCTGCCTTGAGATGGTGCAACCCCGGAGGCCGCGCACCCGGATGACGGGCGTAACACTGCGCATCTCTGCGTCCTCAGTCGGCCAAATGGCAAAAACCATCTTGCCTCCCCGCGTCCTTCACCTGCTTGGTTACGCTCGCCCCCGGTCGCACGTCCTCCGGGGTTGCACCATCTAGGATTCCAGCCGGTTCACCGCCACCCCGAGTGCTTGCCTCGCTCGCGAAAAGGAGCCAACGATCAGCGTCCTACGCAACCTCGAGAGTCGCATCGAAGGCCTCGTCGAGGGGGTCTTCAGCCGCGCCTTCAGCTCCGAGGTGCAGCCGGTCGAGCTCGCCCGCAAGCTGGCCAAGGAGATGGACGCCCATAAGACGGCGGGCGTCGCTCGCGTCTACGTCCCCAACGAGTACACGGTCTTTCTCTCCAGCAAGGACCGCGCCAAACTCGAGGGCTACGAGCGCTCGCTCGAGCAAGAGCTCTCCGGGTACCTGCTCGAGCACGCGCGGCGCCGCAGCTACGACCTGCTGACCCGGCCCGCGGTCGAGTTCAAGACCGATCAGCGACTGCGCCTCGGCGAGTTTGGGATCCAGACGCGCCTGGTCAAGCCGCCGGTTCGCGAGGGTGAGGCGCCGCGGCAGGGCGAGGAGGGGCACACGATGGTCTACTCGGCGGTGAAAGAGAAGCCGCCCGCGCCGGCGAATCCTGAACAGCGCGCGGAAGCAATGGTCGTGACCCGGGCGGTGGTCTCGCTCGACGATCGCCGCTACGTGCTCGAGGGGCCCCGGGCGACGATCGGGCGCTCCAAGCAGGCCGAGTGCGTGCTTGCCGACCCCAATGTCTCCCGCCGCCACGCCGAGCTGCGCCGCTCGCAAACGGGCGACTGGACGATCGCCGACCTCGGCTCGACCAACGGCATCAAGGTGAACGGCCGGCGTGTCTCCTCCACCCGGCTCAGCCCGGGCGATCAGGTCACCGTCGGGACCACGACCTTCCTGTTCGACATCGAGCAGTAGGCCGCCCATGGACTATGCCCCGATCTCGGTCGCTCTGAAGTTCGGCTTTCTGGTGGTCCTCTACCTCTTCTTGCTGTGGATCGCCCGCAGCGCGCTCAAGGACCTGCGCCGCACGGCTTCGCCGGCACCGGACGCGACCGGCTTTCACCAAGCCCCTGGGTTCGCCCCTTCGCCGGGGGCCGCCGATGCCTGGCTGGTGGCAGAGCGCGGTGGCGGCCTCAACGCTGGCGAGCGCTTCGACCTGATCGGCGGCCTCTCGATCGGTCGCTCCTCAGAAGCCGACGTGCGGATCGACGACCGCTATGCCTCCGGCGTGCACGCCAGGATCTTCAGCCGCGATGGCCACACCTACGTGGAGGACATGAACTCGACCAACGGCACCCTGCTCAACGACGCCACCCTGAGCGGCGAGGCTGAGCTGATCGACGGGGACGTGGTGCGGATCGGCGACACGGAGTTCAGGTACGAGGCGACCTAAGTGCTGAGGATCGACGACCAGGCCTTCCGCTCCGACACGGGGCGCCAGCGCAACGCCAACGAGGACTCCTTCTTCGTGCGCGCGCCGATCTTCGTCGTCGCCGACGGGATGGGCGGCGCCCAGGCCGGCGAGGTCGCCTCGAAAGCCGCCGCCGATGCCTTCGACATCGACCTCCCCGACGGCTCCCCGGAGCGGGTCCTGCGCGAGACGATCGTCACCGCGAACCGCGACATCCACGAACTGGCCCGCAACGATCCCTCCCGCGCCGGGATGGGGACGACCCTGACCGCGGCGATCGTCAACGCGCAGGCCGAAGAGGGCGCGATCGGTCACGTCGGCGACAGCCGCGCCTACCGCCTGCGTGCCGGCAACCTCGAACAGCTCACCCGCGATCACTCGCTGGTCGAGGAGATGCGGCGCAAGGGACAGCTCACCGACGCCCAGGCCGAGGACCACCCACAGCGCTCGATCATCACCCGCGCGCTCGGTCCCGAACCCGAGGTCGAGCCGGACGTGCAGACGGTGCCCGCGGCGCCGGGCGACGTCTTCCTGATCTGCTCCGACGGGCTGACGACGATGCTCGGCGAGGAGCAGATCGCAAAGCTTCTCGCGGGCGCCACCTCGATGGGCGCCGCGGTACGGGCGCTGGTCGACGAAGCCAACCGGGCCGGGGGTCGCGACAACATCACCGCGCTCGCCTTCCGGCTGGAAGACGCGGCGGCGCCGAAGCAGAGCCACGAGGACGCGACGCTGATCGGCAGCACCGCTGCCGAGGCGGGGTTGACAGCTACCGAGGTGCGCCGCCGCGCCGCCGCCGCAGCGGCGCGCGAACGGCGTGAGCAGCACGCCGCCAGGCAACCGCGCCGGGGCTTGCGGCGGGCGGCCATGGCCCTCGCGGTCCTCGTCGTGCTCGCGGCGCTGGCCTTTGGCGCTTGGTACGGCAACCGACAGGTTTGGTTCCTCGGCACTGACGAAAGCGGCCGCGTCGCCCTCTACCGCGGCCTGCCCTACGAGCTGCCCTTCGGCGTCAACCTCTACGAAGAGCGCTACGCCAGCCCGATTCAGACCGAGTCCCTGCCGACCCGGCGCCGCGAGGCGACCACCGGACACGACCTGCGCTCGCGCGACGACGCCGTCTCGCTGGTCGAAGACATCGAACGTGCCGCGGGCCTTTGATGTCGGCTCGGAATAGGGAGCTGTTCGCCCTCGTTCCGGTCGCCCTGCTGCTCACCGCCGGCTTCACCGCGGTCTTTGCCCAGGAGAGCTCCCAGCTCGACAACCTCAGCTTGATCTACGGCGCCTACTTCTTCGCCGTCTGCCTCGCCACCCACATCTACCTGCGCATCCGCCTTCCTTTCGCGGATCCCTATCTGTTCCCGCTGGCGGCCCTGCTGATGGCCTTCGGCCTGGTGATGATCTATCGGATCGACGCCAGCCTCGCCCGCGACCAGGCCAACTGGTTCGTGCTCGGCCTCGTGCTCTTCGCCCTGACGATCCAGTTCCTGCGCGACTACGACGTGCTCGAGCGCTACCGGTACACGATCGCCGTCGTCGGGCTGCTCTTGCTGTTGGCGCCCCGCCTGCCAGGAATCGGCCAGCAGGTCAACGGGGCCTACCTGGGGGTCAAGGCGGGGCCCCTCGCCTTCCAGCCGGCCGAGTTCTCGAAGATCTGCCTGGTCGTCTTCCTCGCCAGCTACCTGCGAGAGCATCGCGAGGTGCTGATCGTCGGCGCCCGCCGGGTGCTGGGCGTGACGCTGCCGCCGCTCAAGCACTTCGGGCCGATGTTGGTCGTCTGGGGCGCCTCGATGTTCATGCTCGTCTTCATCCGCGACCTCGGCAGCTCCTTGATGTTCTTCGCCGCCTTTCTGGCGCTGCTCTACGTGGCAACCGGCCGCTTCTCCTTCGTCGCGATCGGGATGGCGATGTTCCTCGTCGGCGCCTGGTTCTTCGCCGCGACGGTGCCCCACGTCCACGACCGTGTCGATGTCTGGCTCGACCCCTACGCCCACCCGCAGACCAGCGGCTACCAGATCCTCCAATCGATCTTTGCCGAGGCCGACGGCGGTCTCTTCGGCAAGGGCTTCGGGCAGGCGCTGGTCACGGTTCCCGGGACACACGCGCCGCTGCTCCCGGCGGCCCAGACCGACACGATCTACTCACTGATCGTCAATGAGCTCGGCCTCTTCGGCGCCTCTGCGGTGATCCTGATCTACCTCCTGATCGCGGCCCGCGGCTTCAAGATCGCCCTGCTTGCCGCCGACGGCTTCTCGAAGCTGCTTGCGACCGGCCTCACCGCGGTCTTCTCGATCCAGGCCTTCGTGATCATCGGCGGCGTTACCAGGGTAATTCCACTGACCGGCGTCACCCTGCCGTTCATCAGCTACGGCGGCAGCTCGATCGTCGCCAACTTCGTCCTGCTGGCCCTGCTCCTGCTCGTCTCCGATCGCGCCCGTCGCGAGATCGGGGCGGGCGAGCGCTCTGGCGACTTCGCTCTCGGGCGGGCTTAGGGTGAACCGCCAAATCATCAAGCTCTTCGGCCTGGTCGTAGCGCTCTTCGCGCTGCTGATCGGCTTCACCTCCTACTGGTCCGTCTTCGACGCCTCGGCGCTGAAGCAGAAGGACGCCAACAAGCGCCCGCTGCTCGAGCAGCAGCAGATCAAGCGCGGCCGCATCCTTGCCGCTGACGGCACCGTAATCGCCCGTTCGGTGCCGAAGGGGCACGGCGCCGGCCTGCGCTATGTGCGGCGCTATCCCGAAGGCTCGCTCTACGGCCATCCGATCGGCTACAGCTTCGTCCAGCAGGGTGATAGCGAGTTCGAGCAGTTCCACAACGACGAGCTGGTCGGCAACGAATCGGAATTCGGCTCGATCCTCGACCAGCTGCGCGGCGCCAACCAGGAGGGCAGCGACGTCGTCACCAACCTCGATCCGGCTGCCCAGACGACCGCGCTCGAAGACCTGCGCGAAGCCGGCTTTGGCGCCGTGGTCGCGATCGAGCCGCAGAGCGGCCGCGTGCGGGTGATGGCCTCGAACCCCCCCTACGACCCGAACCGCGTTCCCTACGAACTCTCGAAGCTGAACACGAACGAACTCGAAAGGCCGCTCTTCGACCGGGCCACCCAGGGGCAGTACCCACCGGGCTCGACCTTCAAGGTCGTAACTGCCGCGGCAGGGCTGGAAAGCGGCACGATCACGCCGGAAACGCCGATCGACGCGCCGGGGTCCCTTGAAGTCGAAGGGACTCCACTCGAAAACGACTTCGGCGAGAGCTTCCCCGGCGCGACCCTGGACACGGCGCTGACCCACTCGGTCAACACCTGGTTCGGCCAGCTCGGCCAGCGCCTCGGCAACGACACCCTGTTCGAATACATGGAACGTTTTGGCTTCAACTCCACCCCGGCGATCGACCTACCCGCCGACGAGGTTTCCAAGAGCGGGGTCTTCGACGAAGAAGAACTGCTCGGCGCCAATGATCCGGTCGACCTGGCGCGAGTGGCGATCGGGCAGGAGCGACTGGCGGTGACGCCGCTGCAGATGGCCGAGGTCGCCGCCGCGATCGCCAACAAGGGCAAGCAGATGAAGCCACAGATCTGGAGCCGCGTGGTAGATCCGGACGGCCGGGTGACCAAACGCCTCGATCCCTCCCAGTACAGTCAGCCGATCAGCGCTCAGACAGCCGAAGAGCTGACCACCGCGATGGAAGGGGTGGTCAGCGAAGGGACCGGCACCAACGCGGAGATTCCCGGCGTCCCCGTGGCCGGCAAGACCGGCACCGCGGAAACGCCCGGCAACGAAGCCTGCGGCGGCGGAGAAGAAGAGAACCAGGCGTGGTTCATCGGCTTTGCGCCCGCCGACGACCCGAAAATCGCGATTGCGGCGACGGTCGAGTGCACAGAAGAATTCGGCAACGACGTTGCCGCGCCGATCTTCCGCGACGTAGCCGAAACGATCCTCAACGGTGAATGAGATAGAACAGCCGCCGATGGGCCTCACACAAGAGCCAGGGTCATGTTGTCGGCCCGTCGATCCCAAGGTGGCGCATGGCTGAGGTGGGGCAGGGGTCCGTGGTCGACGGGCGCTACACGGTGTTGCAGCGGATCGGGTCCGGCGGGATGGCCGACGTCTGGCTTGCCGACGACACGCACCTGCAGCGTCGGGTTGCGCTCAAGGTCCTGCATGCGCGCTTTGCCCAGGACGGTGAGTTCGTCGAGCGCTTCCGCCGCGAGGCCGAGGCAGCCGCCGGCCTGCAGCACCCCAACGTCGTCGCCGTCTTCGACCGCGGCGACGTCGATGGCACCTACTACATCGCGATGCAATACCTCGAGGGCCGCACGCTGAAGCAGCTGATCGACACGGGCCTGACGCCGGAGCAGGCGGTCGCCCTGATCCGTCAGGTGCTCGAGGGCGCTCGCTTCGCCCATCGCCACGGCGTCGTTCACCGTGACCTCAAGCCCCAGAACGTGATCGGCGACGGCGACGGCAAGGCGACCGTGACCGACTTCGGCATAGCCCGCGCCGGCGTCTCGGAGATCACCCAGGCCGGCTCGGTGATGGGCACGCCGCATTACCTCTCGCCTGAGCAGGCCCAGGGCTTCGACGTGACGGCGGTCTCCGACCTCTACTCGATCGGGGTGATGCTCTACGAGGCATTGACCGGGCGGGTGCCGTTCGAGGGGGACTCGGCCGTGGCCGTCGCGATGAAACAGGTCTCCCAGGCCCCGCAGCGGCCGAGCTCGATCAACCCACAGATCTCGCCGGCGCTCGACGCCGTGGTGATGCGGGCGCTTGAAAAGGAGCCCGGGCAGCGCTTCCAGAGCGCCGACGCTTTCATCGCCGCCCTCGACGCGGCGCTGAAGGATCCGGGTGGAGGGGGTGGCACCGCAGCCTTCGCGGTGCTGCCGCCAATCGTCGCCACCCCGGTGGAGCCGGTCGAGGAAGGCGAGGAGGAGAGCTCCCGCCGGCTGATCTGGCTGCTCGTCGCGGCCGCGGTGCTGATCGGGCTGCTGGTCGGATTTGCGCTGACCCGCGACACCACCACGGAGGTCCCCAAGGTCACCGGCGAATCTCTCAACCTCGCCTTCGCCCGCCTGCAGCAGGACGGCTTCGACGTCGGCGAAGTAAAGCGAGTCGAGCGTGAAGCGCCGGAGAACACCGTGCTCGAGCAGGACCCGGCCGCCTCCCCACCGGCCAACGAAGCGTCGCTCGACTGCGCCTTCCTCACCTTCTTCTGCTCGAAGCCGAAGGTGATGCTGACGGTCAGCGCCGGTCCCGGCAGCGCCAAGGTTCCCTCGACGGCGGGCCTGACGGTCGCCGAAGCTGAAGAAGAGCTCGAAAAAGCCGGCTTCAAGGCCGAGGTCGAACGGGTGCATTCCGAAGCCGTCGAAGAAGGGCTGGTCATCCGCTCGAAGCCCAGCGGCGGTGAAACCGCGACACGGGGCACCGGCGTCGTCCTGACGGTCTCCAGTGGCCCGAAGTTGGCGACGGTCCCGGTGCTCGCCGGGACCCAGCGCTCGGTTGCCGTCCAGCAGATCCGCGGCCGCGGCTTCACGCCCAGCGTCGAAGAAGAAGAGAGCGCCAAGCCGGTCGGCGAGGTGATCCGCCAGCAGCCAAACGCGGGCTCGCAGCTCCCCGCCGGATCAACGGTCTTGATCGTCGTCTCCAAAGGAGAAACGAAGGCGACCGTGCCGAACGTGATCGGCAAGCTGCGCGCCGACGCAGTGGAAGCCCTGCGCGCCGAAGGCCTGAAGCCGACGGTGAACGAATCCGAAACCGAAGTGCCCTCCCAGGTCGGCCGCGTCACCGACCAGTTCCCGCCGCCGGGGTCGGAGCTGAAGCCGGGCTCTGTGGTCACGGTCGTCGTCGGCAAGCAGGCGAGCGGCTCGACCGAACCGGAAACCGGAACAGAAGAATGAGGATCGCGGTGCTCAGCGGCGGCCGCTCATCTGAGCGCGACGTCTCGCTGCGCTCGGGGGAGGCGGTGGCGCGCGGTCTGGAAGAGGCAGGGCACGAGGCCCTGCGGGTGAAGATTTCCCGCGCCGGCGCCTGGAGCTGGGAAGGAGCGCCGGTTGAGCTCGCGCCCGCGGCCGGCCTGCTCGACTCCGATGTTGCCTTCCCCGCCCTGCACGGTCCCTTCGGAGAGGACGGCAGCGTGCAGGGCGTGCTCGAGTGGCTCGATCTTCCCTACGTTGGCTCAGACGTGCTCTCCTCGGCTCTCTGTATGGACAAGCTGACGCTAAAGCGACTCTTCGCCCAGGCCGGGATCGCCCAGGTCGACTTCGTCGCGGCTGGAGAGAGCGGCTGGCGCGAGCGCTGCGAGGCGATCGGCCTGCCGCTCTGGGTCAAGCCCTCGCGCCTCGGCTCGAGCGTCGGCATCAGCAAAGTCGAGGCGGCCGGCGAGCTGGACCAGGCCGTCGAACTTGCCCGTCGCTACGACCCTCGGGTGATCGTCGAGGCCTCCGCCTCAGGCCGCGAGGTCGAGTGCTCGCTGCTCGGCAACGAGGAGGTCGAGGCCTCCCAGCCCGGCGAGGTCGTCGCCGACGGCGAGTGGTACGACTACGAGACGAAGTACCGCGAGGGCGGCATGGAGCTGGTCGTGCCGGCCCCGCTTCCCGACGAGCAGCTCGCCGTAGTGCGCGAGCTCGCCGTCACCGCCTTCGAGCTCGGTGGCTGCTCCGGCCTCGCCCGCTGTGACTTCTTCGTCGAGCCCGACGGCGCCGTCCTGGTCAACGAGATCAACACCATGCCCGGCTTCACCGAGACGAGCGTCTACGCAAAGCTCTGGGCAGCCACTGGCCTCGACTATCCAACGCTCTGCGACCGGCTGGTCGCATTCGCGGTCGATCGCCACCAGCGCAGCCGCTCTTACGAGTTCTGAGGATCAGGCGCCGCCTCCTCCGCTCCCGGGCGCGCGCACATGACCACCGGCGATCACGGTGCCAACCCTCCCGCGTCCGCGGCGGTTAGCGCAGCAGGTTGATGTCGCTGACCTCGACCTGGTAGCCGCCGAACTGGTCGTGGGCTTCTGAGGCCTTGTTGAACCAGAGCAGGAAGTAGGTGGCGGGTTCCTCGACGCTCAGGTCGATTTCCTCGCTGGAGGAGGCGTCGACGACAGTGGCGACCGGTTCTCCCCATTCGGAAAGCTCTTCCGGCGGGCCCGAGGCGGCCGCGAAGACCTCGGCGTCCCAGCCGCTCGTCGGCGTGCGCACGATCATCTTCTCCGGCTTGGCCGGTGAAGCCGCCTTCACGTAGATGCCGACCCCGGGGTCCGGGCCGGTCTTTGTGCCGGCGAAGGTGTCGGATTCGTAGTGCTCGGTTTCCCAGGCGGTCCCGGTTGGGTCGCCGTCGACCGCGAGTTCAACCTTGTTGCCCACCTCTTCGCCGTCGCCCTGCGGGTCGTAGTCGGTCGCCGAGCTGACCGAAACCGGGCTGCCCTTGCCCTTGTTGGCGCCACCACCACCTAGGTTGCCGTTCGAGATCAGCTGCACGGCAAGCAAGATCGCGCCGGCGACCAGGAGCAAGGCGAGGATCGCCGCCCAGCTCCAGCGAGCTCGGCTGGAGAGCTCGCGCTTCGGCGGCGGCACCGCGTCGAGCACGCTGGTCGCCTCGCCGGTGGTCGAGCCCGCCCTCGCGGCCTCGACCTCGAGTGCGGTCGAGAGGTCGTCGATCATCTCGCCGACCTCCTGGTAGCGCTCGCCGGGGTCCTTGGCGGTGGATCGCTCGACCACCAGCGCCACTGCGGCCGAGACGTCCGGACGCCGGCGCTGCACGTCGGGCAGCTCCTCGTTGACGTGCTTCATCGCCACGCCGACCTGGCTGTCGGCGGCGAAGGGGACCTGGCCGACCAGCATCTCGTAGAGGACGACACCGAGCGAGTAGATGTCGGTGCGCGGGTCGACTTTGCGCCCCATCGCCTGCTCGGGCGCGACGTAGTCCGTCGTGCCGAGCACGCGCCCGGTCGCGGTCATCCCGTCCTGCTCGAGCTGGCGAGAGATGCCGAAGTCAGTCAGCTTGGCGCGGCCCTCGGCGTCGATCAGGATGTTCTGCGGCTTGATGTCGCGGTGAACCATCTGGCGGGCATGGGCAACGGAGAGGCCGCGGGCGATCTCAATCGCGTAGGCAATCGCCTCCTGCGGGTCGAGCGCGCCGTTGCGGCTGATCCGCTGCTTGAGCGTTTCCCCCTCGACGTACTCGAAGACGATGTAGGGGTGGCCGCCGTCCTCGCCGGCGTCGATCACCGAGACCACGTTGGGGTGGGAGAACTTGGCCACCGAGCGCGCCTCCTGGCGGAAGCGCTCGAGCTGGTCGGCCTGCTCGGACATCTCTCGGTGCATCACCTTGACGGCGACGGGCCGGTCGAGCGTCTGATCGCGCGCCAAGTAGACGGTCGACATGCCGCCGCTGCCCAGCTTTGCCTCCAGCCGGTAGCGGCCGGAGAGAACCGTGCCGATCATTGCGCTGCTCGAGCGGGCTTCCATCTAACTGCTCATATTGTCGGGCACGGTCTCGATAGAGGTTCTCTATCGAACCGCGGTCTCCCGCTCAGCTGCGGTGGACTTCGTGCAGGCCCTCGACCGCGGCGCCGACTCGCTTTGCCGCGCCGTAGTGGCGACGGAGCAGCTCGAGCGCCGCACCCTCGTCGGTCGCGGGCACCACGCAGCAGAAACCGCAGCCCATGTTGAAGACCTCATGCATCTCGTCGTCTGAGGCGCTGGAGCGCTCCTGGATCAGACCGAAGATCGGCGGCACGGGGAGCGGATCGTCGATCTCATAGCCGACGTCGGCGGCAAGTCGAAGCAGGTTGCCGAGGCCGCCGGAGGTGATGTGGGCGAGGCCACGGACCTCGATCTCCGAGCGCAGCAGCTCGAGGATCGGCTTGACGTAGATCGCGGTCGGCTCGAGCAGCTCGTCGCCGAGGCGGCGGCCGAGGCGGCCGTCGGGGTCTTCGTCGATCGGCAGTCCGTCGAGCGCCGAACGGGCCAGTGTGTAGCCGTTGGAGTGCAGGCCAGAGGAGGGGAGTCCGATTACGACGTCGCCGGCTTGCACGCTCGAGCCGTCGATGATCTCGTCAAGGGTGACGGTGCCGAAGCAGGCGCCGGAGACGTCGACACCGCGGACCATCTCGCCGAGCTGGGCCAGCTCGCCGCCGGGAATCTCGATCGCGGCCAGCTCGGCCCCGCGCGCGAGCCCGACGCCGACTTCCGCGCAAACCGCCGGGTCTGCCCGGTCGATCGCGATGTAGTCCAGCATCGCCAGGGGCTCGGCGCCGACGCAGATCACGTCGTTGACGTTCATCGCCACGCAGTCGATGCCGATGCTGTCGTAGCGGCCGAGCTGCTCGGCGACCAGCAGCTTCGTCCCGACCCCGTCGGTGGAGAGCGCGATGCCGGTCCGCTCGTCGAGCTTGACCACGCTCGCGTAGTGGCCCGGCAAGGGCACCTGCCGCGACGGCCGGCCGAGCTGAATTGCACTCAGAGCTTTGACCAGGCCCGCAACTGCGGAATCCGCCGCACCCTGGTCGACACCTGCCTTTGCGTACGTGTCACCACTCATCGTCCCTGCAGTTTCGCAATCACCACGGCCGCAAGGGCGACGCGGTATGCCGCGTAGGGCCAGAGAGCCCGATCGCGCTCGACCAGACCGATCAGACGTTGCGAGGCAAGAGTGGAGAAGAACGACGCCCCTACGCCGATCGCCATCGAACGGCGCAGCTCCGAGGAAGCGCCGCGTCGGCCGAGACGTACGCCCTTCAGCGCGGTCGCCCCGACGATGATCGGCAGTGCGATCGTGCGCGAGAGCAGGTTTGCCTGGTCGCGGGAGAAGCGCCGCCAGCGCGCCGCCGCAAGGGTGATTCCGTTGCGCGAGACACCCGGAGCGAGCGCTGCCGCCTGCGCGACCCCGAGCGCCAGCCCATCCACGGCCCGCGCCTCGCCGCGGCCGCGCAGCTGGGGCCGGGTATCGCCAGCGAGCATCGCGGCCGCGCCGGCGAGCAGGCCGTAGGCGGTCGCTCGCGGGCCACCTAGGCGCCGCTCGATTGCCCGCTCGAACTTGTACCCGACGATCGCGGCCGGCAGGAAGGAAAGGGCCAGCACGACCCCGCCGCGGGCATCGAAGGCCTGCAGCTCTTCGATGATCAGCTTGCGTTGGCCGACGACCAGCGCCGCCGCCGCGCCGGCGTGCAGGGCGACCTCGAAGCTCTTGCGGACCTCAGGGTCGATCGCCTCCCAGTCCCAGCCGGCCAGCCAGGGAACGAGGACGATATGGGCGGAACTCGATACGGGCAGCAGCTCCGCCGGCCCTTGCACCATGCCGAGCACGATCGCCCGCTTTGCCGCAATGCCGGCTTCAGCCGCTGGGCTCAAGCTCCGCTGGAGCCGGCCGGCTCGACGGCTGCGTTCTCGTCTCCCGAGCCCCCACCGCGGCGCCGCTTGACGATCGCGTAGGCGACAAGGCCGATGATCGCGGCGACCACCAGATAATCGAGAACCTGGAGGTGGTGGCGCCATTGCTCCCAGTTGTCGCCGACAGCGCGGCCGATCAGCGCGAAGCCGACTACCCAGGGAAGCGAGCCGAGCGCGGTCAGCCAGGTGAAGCGCCAGAACGGCATCTTGGCGAGCCCGGCCGGCAGCGAGATGAAGGCGCGCACGAGCGGCAGCAGGCGGGCGAAGAAGACGGTTGCATCGCCGTGGCGCTTGAACCAGCCGTCGACCCAGGCCAGCCGTGCCGGGCTGACGTGGATCAGCTTGTTGCGCTCCAACAGGTCGATACGGCCGTAGTAGCCGATCGCGTAGGTCAGCCAGGAGCCGACCATGTTCCCGGCCAGCCCGGCCAGCACGACCCCGATCAGCGTCTGATCGCCGCTGGAGACGTTGAAGCCGGCAAACAGCATCACGGCCTCGCTCGGGATCGGGATGCAGGCGCTGCCGGCGGCCATCAACAGGAAGACACCGGCCAGCCCCGTGTCGTTGATCACGTTGACGCAGAAATCGACGATCGGGCCGGTCAGGTCGGCGTAGAGCAGGGCGAGCGGCATCGGCGCGCACATCGTAGGGGTAGAGCCGGGTATAGGAGTTCAAAGGCCCCTCGAGATGCGACTTTCAACCGCTCACCGACTAAACTCGCCCAGCCTCCCATGCACCGGTTGAACCATCCCGTCTATCGCAACCGGGTCCTCCAGATGGCCGCCGACGGCATGCTCGTCGGGCTTTCCTTCTATCTGGCGTTCCGGCTGCGTTTCCTCGACCAGAGTGGCCTGCCGCACCGCTACTGGATCCTCTTCGCGCAGTCGGTCGGCCTTGTCGTCGTCGGCAAGCTGGTCGTCTTTTCGGCCTTCGGGCTCTACCAGAAGTGGTGGCGCTACGTCAGCGGCCGCGACTTCCTGTTGATCGTCCGCGCCGTCACCGCCTCCAGCGCGATCCTTGTTGTCGCATTCACGGTATTGCGGCCCTTTGCCCACAACCTGCCGCGCTCGGTTGCCGTGATGGACTTCATCCTCACCCTGATGCTGATCGCCGGCGCCCGCCTCGCGGTGCGGTTGATCGTCGAGCGGCCCTCGCGCTCGGGCCGGCTCCCCAAGCACGAGGTGCTGGTGATCGGCGCCGGCTCGGGCGGTCAGATGGTCGTCCGCGAGCTGCAGCTCAATCCCGGCCTCGACGCCACCGCGATCGGCTTCGTCGACGACGACCCGCGCAAGCGGGGGATGCGTATGTCGGGCGGCCTCAAGGTGCTCGGCTCGACCAACCAGATCGCCAAAATCCTCGACGAGACGCATCCCGACGAGGTCGTGATCGCGATCCCCTCAGCGCCGGGCACGCTGCGGGCCAAGGTCGTCGCCGCCTGTCGTGAGCGGGAGATTCGCGTCCGCACCCTGCCGACGGTGTTCGAGCTGCTGCGCGGGGGCGTCCAGCTCAACAAGCAGCTGCGTGAGGTGCGGGTCGAGGACGTCCTCGGTCGCGACCCGATCGTCCGCGAGCTCGATCGGGTCGGTGCCTACCTGCGCGACCGCATAGTCCTCGTCACAGGGGCCGGCGGCTCGATCGGCTCCGAGCTCTGCCGCCAGATCGCCCAGGTCAAACCGCGGCTGCTGGTGATGCTCGACCACGCCGAGGACAACCTCTTCCAGATCGACCGCGAAATGGTCGAGGAGCGCCATTTCACCAACGTCGAGGCGGTGCTCGCCGATTGCAAGGAGCCGAGCCGGATGCTCGAGGTGATGCAGCGCTTCAAGCCCAGCGTCGTCTTCCATGCCGCTGCCTACAAGCACGTGCCATTGATGGAGGCCAATCCGCTGGAGGCGGTTCGCAACAACGCGATCGCGACCCGGATCACTGCCGAGGCCGCCGCCGCCTCCGAGGTTGAGCGCTTTGTTCTGATCTCCACCGACAAGGCGGTCAATCCGAAAACTGTGATGGGCGCGTCGAAGGCGATGGCCGAGTGGATCGTCGAGGCGGCGGGCAACAAACATCCGGGAACGCGTTTCGCCAGCGTTCGCTTCGGCAACGTGCTCGCCTCCTCGGGCAGCGTCGTGCCGATCTTCCGCAACCAGATCGAGCGCGGCGGTCCGGTCACGGTCACCCATCCTGAGATGACGCGCTACTTCATGACGATCCCCGAGGCGGTGCAGATGGTGATCCGAGCCGGCGACATCGGCGCCGGCAAGGGCGAGGTCTTTGTGCTCGACATGGGTGAGCCGGTGCGGATCGTCGACCTCGCCCACAACATGATTCGGCTCGCCGGCTATGAGCCGGAAACCGACATCGCGATCGAGTTCACCAAACCGCGGGCGGGGGAGAAGCTGCACGAGGAGCTCTTCGGGCTGGCCGAGAGCCAGCAGCCGACGGCGGCCAGACGGATTCTCCGCGCCGTGCGCGAGACGCCGCTCGACCCGGAGTGGATCGAGGCGACGCTGAATTCGCTCGAGCATCTCGTCCTTGCCGGCGATGAGGCCAACTTGGCCCAGCGCGTGGTTGAGATGATTACCGCCCCGGGGGGCGACGCGGCGGCAGTCCTCTACGACGAGTAGCCTCTCGCAGCCCCCTCCGTGCAGCTGCTCGAACAAATCGGCGCCTTTGCAGGCCTGGCTGCCTTCATCGGCCTTGCCCTGCTTGCCATGCTTGCCTTCTCGCAGGCGCGCGACATTCGTCGCCTGCGCGAGTGGGCCGGCTCGGCGCCCGAGCGCGACGCCGAGCGCAAGGAGTCGACCTCGGTAGTCGCGGCGAAGCGCGCTGAAGAGCTGCGCGAGCTCGAGGAGTCACGGACGGCTGAGCGCGACGCGCTCGACCAGCGTGAGGAGCGGCGTCGGCGCCGCGAGGCAGGCCTGCCGGAGCTGACCAGGGGTGAGCGTCTGCGCGAGGCCTTCTCCAGCTTCGGCTCGCGCCTTGCCGAGCCGCGCTACCTGATTGCCATCTTCGTCGTCGTCGTGCTCGTCGCGGGAGGCGCGATCTACATCGCCACTCAGGGCTCTGACAACGCCGACGGCAAGGACGGTCGGGGCAAGTCGGCGGCGACGCTGAAGCCGAGCGAAATCGAAGTCTCGGTCTTGAACGGGACCGCGGTTACGGGCCTCGCGGGCACCTACGGCGACAAGGTCGAGCGCAAGGGCTTTCAGCTCGGCGCGGTGACCAACAGCGCAAGGAGCTTCACCGGCAGCGTCGTCATGTTCCGGCGCGGCAACGCGCCCGAGGCTCGCCGCGTCGCCTCCGTGCTGGGGATCTCGGACGTGCGGCTGATGAGCGCCGACATCGCCTCGGTCTCCGGCGCTGCGCCCGTCGCGGTGATCGTCGGCGAGGACAATGCCCAGACCTCGGGGTGAGGCCTGGGCCGCCCTGGTCTTCGCCCTCCTGGTCTTCGCCACAGTCGCCGCTTTCGCCTGGTCGCAGCGGCTCAAGCGCGACCCCCTAGTCCTCGACCGGGTCACCTTCGTTTCACGCTGGCAGCCGCCGCGGCCAGGCGCAAAGCCCGTAACCGCCGCTGCCTTCACTCCCAACCGCGACTGTCGGTTCGACCGCGAGCGAATCCGCTTCCGCACGACCCAGTCCGACCGCGGCACCGTCCAGGTGGTGAAGCCGGGCGGCAAGCTGATCGTCACCCTCGCTCGCGACACCTACCTCAAGCGCTACCACTTCCACACCTTCTACTGGGACGGGCATATGCGCAACGACGGCATCGCTCCTCCCGGCCGCTACAAGCTGCGGGTGAAACTGCTCGGGCAGGGACGGACCCTCGTGCCACCGGGGACGATCAAATTGCACCGTGCGCAGAGGAACCCGCTGGAAACACGCGACCTCTGCCTGACACTCACCGGCAAGGAAGGTGCGCGGTGAGCGACCTCCTGGCAGGGACAGGGGTCCTCCTGGCCGCCGTCGCCTCGGCCGCAACGATTCTGCTCCCGGCGGGTCGGATGCGATCGAGCGCGATGTTGGCGGCGCTCGCCCTCTTCCCGGCGCTGATACTCGGCGACCAGTGGCACTCCCACCAAATTGTCGATCTGCGTGATCACACGTCGCGGCTGGCGGCGCTCGCGCTGCTTGGAGTCGCGGCGGCGGTGGTTCTGGCGTATGTCTTCAGGCGCTGGCCGATCCTGCTGCCGCTGGCGATCGTTGCGGCGCTGCCTTTCCGGGTGCCCCTGCACGCAGGGGGTGACACGGCAAACCTCCTGGTGCCGCTTTACCTGGTGATCGCTGGGGGGGTTCTCTCCGCTGCGTTTGGCGAGTGGCAGCAGCGCGGGGGGGTCGATCTGGGCGCTGGGTTTTTCGCCGGGCGGCGATCGTCTCTCGCTGAAGGGGCTGTGCGAAAAACAGGACGCCGCACGCAGATCGACCCCCCCACGCTGCTGCGGTATGTCCTCGCCGGATTCGTTCTGCTCTATGCGTTGCAAGTGCTTTACTCGCCCGATTTCTCGAAGGGGTTGCAGAACGTGTGTTTCTTCTTCGTGCCGTTTTCCCTGGTGTACGGGTTGTTGCGAGGTGTCAGCTGGGACAAGAAGCTTCTGACCTCGATCCTCTGGGTGGTTGCGATCGAGGCGGCTGTATTTGTCGTAGTCGGCTCGGTCGAGCACTTCAGCCGCAGCTTGTTCTGGAACGACCAGGTGATCCGGTCGAATGAATTCCACACTTACTTCCGGGTCAACTCGGTGTTCTGGGACCCGAACGTCTACGGGCGATATTTGGCCCTGGTGGCGGTCGTGGCGATGAGCGCCCTACTTTGGGCACGCGAACGGAAGACTCTGGTGCTGCTCACGGCGCTTGTCTTCGTGCTCTGGCTCGGCCTGTTTCCAACCTTCTCGCAATCGAGCTTTGCTGCGCTTCTCGCAGGGCTGGCGGTGCTTGCGGCTCTGAAGTGGAGCTTGCGCTGGACGCTCGCAGCCGTTGGGGCGTTCGTCGTCCTTGGTGTGCTCGTGGTCCTCCTCACCGGCGGGAGGGCCAGTCTCGATCGCATCAACATCGACACCAGCGGCCGGGCAAACCTCGTCTCCGGCGGTATCCACCTCTTCGCGCAGCGGCCGATCTACGGCTACGGATCGGGAAGCTTCCCAAAGGCCTATCGCGAGCACGTAGAGACGCACAAAGCCCCGGTCTCGGTCTCGCACACTGAGCCAATAACGATCGCTGCCGAGCAGGGCATCCTCGGCATAGCCGCCTACCTAGCTCTCGTCCTGACAGCCCTGTGGACGATGGCCGGTGGGCTCCGAAGCTCGCTGCTCGGCCGAGCGGATTCCGCGACAGGGCCCGCCGCCCTATCCATCGGCCGTGCGGCAGTTCTTGCAACCTTCGGAGCCCTGATCGTCCACACGATGGCTTACGCCGGCTTCTTCGAGGACCCAATCACCTGGTTCCTGCTTGCCGCAGGCGCTTCGCTCGCGGCCGCCGATCGGCCGGGCTAGGGTCAGCGCGTGTCGGGATACCTCCGCCGCCTAGCGACGACCGGCGCCGCCTACACGGCGGCGAGCATCGTCTCGAAGCTGATCGCGGTCGCGCTGCTGCCGCTTTACACGCGGTACCTGACAACCACCGACTACGGCCAGGCCGAGGTGATCTTCGCCGGCATCGTCACGGCCAGCATCGTTGTCCGTCTCGGCCTGATCGAGGCGCTGCTGCGCTTCTACTACAAGGACGGTGAGGATCCCGCCCGGGTTGTCGCGACCTCCTTTGCGACGCTCTTCTGGCTTGCCACGATGGCAGCGCTGGTTGCCCTGCCTTTCGCCGAGCCGATCTCCGAGCTGCTGCTCACCGAACCAGCCGCCGACCTGGGCCGGATCGCGATCGGCGGCCTCTGGGTCTCGACGATGTTCGAGTACCTGCTCACCCTCTTCCGGCTCGAGGAGCGCGCCCGCGCTTTTTTCGTCACCACGATGCTCAGCGTGCTCTCGGCGATCGCGCTGACTGTCGTCCTCGTCGTTGGCGCGGGGGAGGGCGCTCGCGGCCTGCTGCTCGGCAGCTACATCAGCGGCGCTGCCTTCGTCCTCGGCCTGATCTGGGTCCACCGCAAGCGTCTCTCGCTGCGCTTCGAACTGCCCCTGCTGCGCCGGCTGATGCGCTTCGGCCTGCCGACGATGCCGGCGGAGCTCTCGCTCTACGGACTCAACTTCGTCGATCGACTCATCATCATCCACACGGCTGGCCCACCAGCGGCGGGCCTCTACTCGCTCGGCGTCAAGTTCGCCCAGGGCGTCAACGTGCTCGTCCGTGGCTTCCAGCTCGCCTGGCCGCCGCTCGCCTACTCGATTCGCGACGACGACGAGGCGCGCGGCGTCTACGCCGGCGTCGTCACCCTGTTCGTCGCCGGCTGCTCCTTCGTCGTCGCCGGCATGTGGCTGCTTTCACGCTGGCTCGTCCGCGCCCTTGCCGCTCCCGACTTCTACGGCTCCTATGAGGTGATCGGCCTGATCGCCACCGCGGTCACTCTCTACGCCCTATACATGGTCCTCGTCGTGATCCTCGGCAGAACGGGCCGCACCGAGTTCAACTTCCCAGCGACCCTCGCCGCCCTCGCCGCCAACATCGCCCTCAACCTCGCGCTCGTCCCGCCGCTCGGAATCGTCGGCGCCGGCATCGCCCTCGTCGCCTCCTACCTCGTTGTGCTGGTGCTGATGTACGGCTTCACCCAGCGCCTCTTCCCAGTGCCCTACGAATGGGCGCGCCTAGCCCGCGTAGTCGCGGTTACCGCGGGGATCGTCGGCCTGGGGGAGCTTCTTCTACCTACCGAGGGCTTCTCCGGTCTGCTCGCCCGTACGGCTCTGTGGCTCAGCTATCCACTCGCCCTGCTCGCAACTGGCTTCTTCACGTCCGGCGAGCGCCGCTGGCTCGCGACCCTGCGCACGCCGGGCGTCCTGACCGCCCAGCTGCGCTCGCTGCGCCCGGCGGCGGCCGGCGTCGACGGAAGTGTCTCCGAGACCTACGAGGCAGAGCAGATGGACGAGGACTCACGCCTCTGAGGAGGCACGTTCACGAAGGCTTTCGCCATGTCCTGGGGAAAGCGCTTGACGAGCGTGTGCCCAGTGGACGCTCGCCGGTTGGTGGGGCAGGACCGTCGCTGCGAGCGCCCGCGCCGCGTAAGACCAGGAGGTGAGGACGCGCACCGCTAGCCCAGCCGCCCACCGATGGTGCTTGCGCATGTAGAGATCTCGATTGCGGTGGAATTCGACGATCCGAGGCAGGCCCTTGGCCAGGTCGGTGGAGAGCTGGTCGTGGTGGATCGCCTCAGCCGCCGGGACGAAGAGGCTGTTCCAGCCGACCTTGGCGAGGCGCTTGGCGAAGTCGCACTCGTCGTAGTAGACGAAGAATTCGGGGTCCATGTAGCCGACTTCGGCGGCGGCCTGGCGGCGGACCAGGAGGGCGCTCGACTGCCCCCAGTCGACCCGCCGGGTGATCGGCCCCTTGCTCTGCACGGTCAGCCAGCGGTGCAGGAAGAGCGCGCCCGCCAGGGCGGTGCCGACGCCGGGGAAGCGCCAGGCACAGGCCACGGGAGCGCCGCTGGAATCGAGCAGCTGAGGCGTCGCCGCGGCGGCCTTGGGGTCGGTGTCGAGCGCCTCGACCAGCGCCTCCGCAGCGCCCGGCCGCAACTCCGAATCCTCGTTGAGCAGCAGGCAGTAACGACCGGTCGCCTCGCGCATCAGGGTCGAGTCGTTCTCCGCCTTGCCGGTCCGGCGCTCGAGTGCGATCAGGCGAATCTCGCCGCCGAGCTCGCGCACCGCCTCGGCGGAGCCATCGGTCGAGGCGTTGTCGAGGACGAGGATCTCCCGCTCGATCCCAGCCGGGTGGGTGCGCTCAATTGCGGCGAGGCAGGCGAGCAGGTACTCGCGGCCATTCGTGTTCACGACGCAGTAGGAGAGTGTGGGCGCCACCGGGGTCACGATAATCGTCGGCGCATGACCCCCGAACCCCCGGACACCTGGATGACGCACGCGGTTAGGGGGCCACGCGCCAGATGAAGGTTCAGCTCGTCGACCCCTCGGCGTTCACGCCACCATATGACCGCGCGCTCGCCGCGGCGCTCGCCCGCGGCGGCGCTGAGGTCGAGCTGCTGACCAGCCGTTTCCTCTACGGCCCGGTGCCCGAGCCGCAGGGCTATCGAGTACGCGAGCTCTTCTACCGCCGCAGCGCCAAGCGCGGCCTCGACGCCTCAGGGCGCCGGCTCTTCAAGGCCGCAGAGCACCTGCCCGACATGCTGCGACTGCGCCGCCAGCTCGACGCCGACGTCGTCCACTACCAATGGCTGACGATGCCGGCCGTCGATGCGCGGCTGCTGCCATCGCGGCGCCCCCGGGTGATGACGGCGCACTATGTCCTGCCACCGCAGCCCAGCCGCCGCCAGCTGTCGAGTGCGCGCCGGCTCTTCGGCAGCATGGATGCCGTCGTCGTGCACTCCGAGCACGGCGCCGCGAGGCTCCGCGACGAGCTCGGCCTCGACCCTGCCCAAGTCCGCGTGATTCCGCACGGCGCCTTTGACTACCTCGCCGACCAGCCCAAGGAGAGCCCCCTGCCGGCCGAGCTGGAGGGCGCCGAGGGACCGGTGATCCTCTTCTTCGGGCTGCTGCGCCCTTATAAGGGGCTCGACACCTTGCTGAAGGCCTTCCGCGAGCTTGAGGGCGCCGAGCTGTGGATCGTCGGCAATCCCCGTATGGACATCGAGCCGTTGCGTCAACTCGCGACCGGGGCGCCGGGTCGAGTCCGCTTCGTCACCCGTTTCATCGCAGACGCCGAGGTGCCGGCGATCTTCCGCCGCGCCGATCTGGTCGTCCTTCCCTACCGGGACGCCGAGCAGTCCGGCGTCCTCTATACCGGCCTCGCTTTCGGCAAGCCACTTGTGCTCAGCTCGGTCGGCGGCTTCCCCGAGGTGGCCGCGACAGGCGCCGCCCGCCTGGTCGCGCCCGAGGACGCCGGTGCACTGGCGGAGGCGCTGGCTGAGCTGGTCGCCGATCCGGCAGCGCGGGCGCGGCTCGGTTCCGCAGCGGCGGAGGCCGCGGCGGGTCCTTACTCCTGGGACGCAATCGCTACCCAAACCCTCGCTCTTTACGAGGAGTTGGCTGACTGACGGTCTGCCGCACGTTCCCGTGCGGCTCAGCGACCCCATGCGGGCATAAAGCGCAACGGAAGCCGATAATCGCCCGATGCTTGCCGTGATCTTCTGGATCTGCGCCGCGCTGATCGTCTATACGCACCTGGGCTATGCGCTTGTCCTGCGCCTCCTGCTTGCCCTGCGCCGCCGCCCGAGAGAGGCCGGGACCGCCCACGAGGACCTGCCGCGCGTCTCTCTGATCGTCGCGGCCTATGACGAGGAGGAGGTGATCGCGGACAAGGTCGCCAACGCGCTCGCGCTCGACTACCCGCGCGAGCGGCTAGAGCTGATCGTCGCCTCTGACGGCTCTGCCGACGCAACGGCCGAGCGCGCCCGTGCAGCCGGCGCCGACGTCGTGCTCGAGCTCCCCCGCGGCGGCAAGATCGCCGCCCAGAACGCGGCCGCCGAGCGTGCCTCCGGCGACATCCTCGCCTTCTCCGACGCCAACAGCGTCTGGCGCTCGGAGGCCCTGCGCCTCCTCGTCGAGCCCTTCGCCGACGGGCAAGTCGCCTACGTCTGCGGTCAGGTCAGTTTCCTCGACGCCGAGGGCGACAACCTCGAGGGCGCCTACTGGCGCTACGAGATGAAGCTGCGCGAGATGGAGTCCGCTCTCGCCGGTGTCACGGCCGGCAACGGCGCGATCTACGCCGTGCGCTCAGGCGCGTATCTGCCCCTCGCTCCTTCGGGCAGCCACGACCTCTCCTTCCCCTTCCGCCTGGCCAAGCGCAAGCTGCGCTCCT
The DNA here is from genome assembly GCA_021154855.1 of Solirubrobacterales bacterium. Classification (GTDB taxonomy): domain Bacteria; phylum Actinomycetota; class Thermoleophilia; order Solirubrobacterales; family 70-9; genus VRUE01. The sequence continues at coordinate 21,361 of JAJKHV010000173.1, read as the reverse complement.
TCTACGTCCCGGCCGCCTGCGCCGAGGAGAAGATGGTGCCGACCCTGCAGGGCGAGTTCGCCCGCAAGCGGCGGATGATGGTCGGCATCTGGGACATCGTCGTCGGCGAACGGATGATCTCCCCGCGCGGCTACACGCCCCTCTACGCCTTCGAGCTTCTCTCACACCGCCTGCTGCGCTACCTCACCCCCTTCCTCCACGTGATCGCATTCGTCGCAAACCTCGCTCTGCTAGGCCATGGCGGCGTCTACGTCGCGACCTATGGCCTTCAGCTGGCGCTGATCGCGGCGGCGATCCTCGGCGGCCAATTCAGCTTCGGCCTCTTGCGGGTCGCCCGCTACTACGCGATGACCACACTCTCGATCGCCGCCGGCCTCTGGGATCGTTTCCGCCACGGCCCTCCAGCGGCCTGGGAGAAGGCCCCAGGGACCCGATGACACATGTGGCCGGCGCATATCGGCGTCCTCGGTCGCTCGCGTGCAGAGCACGCCACGCTCCCTGCGCACTTGATCTGCTTGGCCGCACGGGTCATCGGAAGTGAGCTGATGCCTCGAACCTTCGACATCCTGATCGCCGCGCTCGCGCTCATCGTCCTATCTCCTTTCATGGCGCTGGGCATGCTCGCGATCAAGCTGGGGAGCCGCGGCCCAATCTTCTACCGGCAGCGCCGAGTCGGTCGGGACGGCGAGGAGTTCGAGATGCTGAAGTTGCGGACGATGACCCCCGGCTCCGACCCCATCGGCGTCGGCACCGTCGTAACCCGCGACGACCCCCGTGTCACCCGCGCCGGTCGCATCCTGCGTCGAACCTCGCTCGACGAGATCCCCAACCTGGTCAACGTCCTTCGCGGCGAGATGGCGATCGTCGGTCCCCGCCCGACGATTCCGGCCCAGGTCGTCGCCTATACGCCCCGCCAGCATCACCGTCATGACGTCCGCCCTGGGATCACCGGCTGGGCGCAGGTCCAAGGTCGAGCCGGCATCCCCTGGGAGGAGCGGATCGAGCTCGACCTCTGGTACGTCGAGCACCGCAGCACCACCCTCGACGCCCGCATCCTGCTCAAAACTCTTTGGCTGCTCATAACGGGCCACGGTCTTGCCCCGGACTGACCGGGTGCAACGCGTTGTCCACGTAATAGGGGGATAAAGCGTTACGCCCGGTCAATGGCACCGGCGTAACGCCCTTCATGGGATTCACGGATAAGCGTTACGCCCAAGGGGAGAGCGGAGGCCGTAGGGTTTTCGCCGTGAACGATCGGCCTCCCCACGTAAGCCTGCGCAGCTTCGAGCCGGGCGATGCCGCCGCGGTGCACCGCTGGTTCAACAACCCGGCCGCGACCGCTTCGCTGATGGAGCAGCGGGATGGGTTCTCGCTTGCTGAAGCGGAGGCCTGGGTCGGGCGGGCGATGGACGATTCGGGCGAGGACCGTAAGTACGCGATCGTGGTCGAGGACTATGCGGAGCCGGTCGGCTTCACCGCCCTCTACGGGCTCTTTCGCCAGACTGCGCCCGAGCTTGGAGCGTTGATCGGCGACGACGTGCGGGGCAAGGGCGTCGGCCGCCGCGCTGAGGCGCTGACGATCGCCAAGGCCTTCGACGAGTTCGGCGCCCACCGGGTCTACGGGCGGATCCCCGCTCGCAACGAGATAGCCAAGAAGACCGTGACCAGCCTCGGCTGGAAGCACGAGGGGACGATGCGTGCTCACCTGCGTCGCGATGGCGCGCCGGCCGACGACTGCGAGGTCTGGGGCGTTCTTCCCGAGGAGTTCCGCGTCGCCGCCGCCGACCTCCTCTCGTGAGCAAGCCGCTCGCCAAGGCCGAGTTGATCGAGGATCGCGGCGAAGCGGCGGTCAGCGACGAGTTCTTCCGCTCGCGCCCGTTCTTCGATGCCGAAGGAGTCACCCACACCCTGCGCATAGCGACCGACGACGTGGAGCTGCTGGCGCCTCTGATCGTCCGCGAAATTCCCTCCCCGACGAGAGGAAATGTCGACTCCGAACCCACGTTCCGTACGGCCGGGGCTGAGCTCGACGCGATCTCGCCCTATGGGTATCCGGGGGTTGCAGCGCCTGGCGGGACCTCAATCGAGCCGGCGGCCGTCGACTTTTCTCCGACCGGGCTCGTCACCGTCTTCATCCGCCACACCCTCAGCGCTCCTCCTCTCAGCGGCGCCAGCGAGCGCAACGTGGTCCAGATCGCCGACCCCAGGCTGCCGTCCAAGAGCCGCTCCAGCGATCGCAACCAGATCAATAAGAACCTGCGCCGCGGCTATGAGCTGCAGTTGCTTTCAGGCCCCGAGACGACCGCAGCCCAGCGCCGCGGCTTTCTCGCCGCCTACGAGGAGACGATGCGCCGTACCGGCGCCGGCGAGCGCTATTTCTTCTCGGCCGCCTACTTCGATCGAATCCTCGAATCGAGCCAGGCGTGGCTCGCCCTCGCCGAAGCTCCCAACGGCGAGATCGCCGCGGCCTCGATCGCGGTTCGCAGCGATGACTACCTCCACTACTACCTGAGCGGCAGCATCGATTCCCATCTGCGCGACTCGCCGATGAAGAACGTCGTTGCCTCCCTGGTCGAGCTCTCCGCCGAGCAGGGTTTGCCGCTCAATCTCGGCGGCGGGATCTCGGCCGGTGACCGGCTGGAGGAGTTCAAGCGCGGCTTCGCCAACCGCGAGCTGCCCTGGTCCACCTCGGAGATCGTCTGCGACACAAAGGCGTATTTGCGTCTTGCCGGGGGCCGCGAGGCCGGCGGCTTCTTCCCCGCTTACCGCGCTACTTGATCGTCGGTTCTTCCGGCGTCGGGCCGGTGAAGGCGAAGCCCGCGACGGGCTCGCGTCCGTGGCCCCAGGTCTTTGCGCCGAAGTCGCGGATCGCGTCGAGGGTGATCGCGCCCTTGTATTCGTTGCAGCCGATCAGGTTGCGCCAGGTGGTGGCGGCCACTTCATAAGGCATGTTTTCGTTCGGGAAGAGCAAGGTGGCCCCGTACATCGTGTCGTAGAGGCCGATCAGTTCCAGCTGCGCGCTTTCGGAGAGGCCCGGGCTGTATTGGATCTCCAGCCGGCCGTGCTCCATCGAGTGAACGAAGTCGATTTCCTGAGGCATTTCCTTGTAGGCGCCGTCAGCCTGCTGGTAGGGAGGTTCGACGTGGTTGCCGGACGTGGGCGGATTGGTTTTGTATTCGGGCGTCGCCGCGGTCGGCGGAATGTGATTGTGGCCCTCTTCGGGAAGCTTGAGGCGCAGGTCGCAGCCCGCCTTCTTGGCCGCCTCGTCGAGGTTGGTCACCTTCGGCGACGGCGGCGTCGTTCCGGAGCGTTCGTCGGGTTGGACGCCGTTGGTCGAGCCCGAGGATTGGTTGATGTGGGATTCCCCGCTGTCGTTCTTGTTGGCGGCGGAGACGACGATCGCGACGATCCCGGCGAGCACGGCAAGGCCGACGAGACCGGCCACGCCGTAGCCGATCAGCAAGCGCCGCCGCTCGGAACCCGACTGTTTCTTCTCGCGTTCCTGCCTGGCCTGGCGGAGTCGCTCCCTCTCTTCGTCCCTGCGGTTAGCCATGAGGCCGCGCCATTTTACTCAGAGAGACCTGGCCAGGTCGCCCGTGTCGTCGCGCCGCCGGTCCCACGGGCGTGCCGCCTTCAGCGCGCCCAGCACCGCACGCGTCGCCGGCGCCCGGTTGAGCGCGTAGAAGTGGATGCCGGGAGCGCCGGCGAGGAGGAGCTCCGAACATTGCTGGGCGGCATAGGCGACACCGAGCTCGAACTCCGCCCGCTCGTCGCCGCCGGCCGCCGCAAACGCCGCTTCGAGGCGGGGCGGAATCGAGGCGTCGCAGAGGTTGCAGATCCGCTTCGTCTGAGCGAAGGTCGCAACCGGGATCACCCCGGCGACGATCGGCACGTCGATACCCGCCGCCCGCGCCGCGGCCACGAAGTCGAAGTACACCTGATTGTCGAAGAAGAGCTGCGTGATCAGGAAAGTTGCGCCGGCGTCGACCTTGGTCTTCAGATAGGCGAGATCGGTCTCGAGGTCGGGAGCCTCGGGGTGGACCTCGGGAAAGCAGGCGCCGCCGACGGTGAAGTCCCATTTCGATGCGATGAACGCGGTGAGCTCGGCAGCACTGCCGAGGCCCCCCTCAGGCTGGACGAAGTCCTCCTGCCCCCGCGGCGGGTCACCACGCAGCGCAAAGACGTTCTCGATCCCGGCCGCGGCGATTCGATCCAGCGTTGCGCCGATGCCCTCGGCGCTCTCGCCGACGCAGCTCAGGTGCGCCATCGTCTCGAAGCCGAGGTCGTCCTTCAGCGCCCGGGTGATCTCGACTGTCCCCTCCCGAGTTGACCCCCCGGCGCCGTAGGTGACGGAGACGAAGTCCGGCTCCAGCTCGCGCAGCGAGCGCGCCGTCGCGTACAGCGCCTCGGTCCCCTCCTCCGTCTTCGGCGGGAAGAGCTCGACCGAAAAGGTCGGTGCTTTGGAGGCGATGATCTGGTCGATTCGCACAAAGGCAATCTAGCCGCCCCAGGCGCGAGGCGGGAAACCATGCAGTTTGCGGGAACGTTTACGTCACCCCCCTTCCACCGCGAAGGCGCTCGCGCTAAGTTGATCGTGCGACTGGGAGAGACGCGGTCCGCGGAAGCCAAGCGGAGCACGTCTCGGAGGTGGCGCGACGAGCTTCAGTGTGCGAAGGCTACGCACGCGGCAGGCAACCGAGCCCCACCACCGGTCGCTTTTTCGTGCTCTAAAAGGTGACGTCGCGTTTGTCTTGGATAGCGAGACGAAACATGACGTCAGCGTCATGGCGTCCGGGGAGGCGCCTAGCGTCTCGTCCGGCCGTCGAGCACCTGCCCTCGACCGCCGCGCGTGCCGGGGCGCACCCGGGAGCTGGGCGTCGCCGCGAGACCCGGATGGCCGCCGCGACTAGCCCGCCCGCTCCCCATCTTCCCAGCGATGTTGCGGCCAGCCTGTGCGAGGATCGAACGATGAGCGGGGAGCTTCGCTACGAGCGGGTCGGCGCCGCGAGTGTGCTGACGATCGACCGGCCCGAGCGGCGCAACGCGATCGACGCCGCCGCCGCGGAGGCATTCCGGCAGGGGTTGAAGGACTTCGAAGCCGACGAGGCCGCCCGCGTGCTCGTCCTCACCGGCGCCGGCGGTCAGGCCTTCTGCGCGGGCGCCGACCTCAAGGCGATGGATCTCGACGTCGATCACCCGCACGGTCCGATGGGGCCCACCCGCCTGACTCCGGGCAAGCCGGCAATCGCCGCGATCGACGGCTGGTGCCTGGCGGGTGGCGTCGAGCTGGCGCTCTGGTGCGACCTTCGGATTGCCACCACGGGGTCGACCTTTGGCCTTTTCGAGCGTCGCTGGGGCGTGCCGCTGGTCGACGGTGGCACCCAGCGCCTGCCCCGCATCCTCGGCATGGGTCGGGCGCTTGACCTGATCCTCACCGGCCGCCCGGTCGAGGCGGAGGAGGCGCTGCGGATCGGCCTCGTCAACGAGGTCGTCGAGCCCGGGACGCACCTGGAACGGGCGTTGGAATTGGCGGAGCGGATCGCTGCATTTCCGCAAGAGACGATGCTCGCCGACCGCCGCGCCGCGATCGAGGGCTTCGGCCTGCCCCTGGCCGACGGCATCGCCCTGGAGCACGAGCTCGGCCGCGAGACTCTTCACGTAGCGGTCGAAGGAGCAAAGCTTTTTGCTGATGGCGCCGGCCGTCACGGCAAAGGCGTTTGAGCCGGACTCCCGGCTCTATGTACCTCGGGTGACGCGGCGCATCTCGCTCTCAGCCTCTTCGGGGCCGAGGTAAGGCATCAGCACGGCGAAGACCAGGTCGGGCAGGATCCGCTGCAGTTCCGGGCCTCGACCAGCACGGATCTCATCGAAGATCATCGAGGTGGCGCCGCCGATCGCGAAGCGCGCGGTATCCGCCGGCAGCTCCTCACCCTGATTGGAGTACTCCCGGCCTTCCTCGAGAAAGGGCGTGAAGCGCGCCAGCGCGGCGCGGTAGCGCGCTCGGGCATCGTCGCCTGCAGCGGTGACCTCGACCATCGAGAGACGGGCGATGTCGGCCTCGGTGGCGAGCAATCCGACCAGCGCATCCAGGCCGGCGGCGATCCGCTCCGGCCAGGGCTCGCTCGCCGCTGACTCAAAGGCTGCGGTGACGTGGGCGACGAGTACGTCGAAGACCGCGTCGTAGGCCTCGAGGAAGCAGGTCGGCTTGTCGCCGAACATCTCCTCGAAGGCCTCCCGGGAGACTCCTGCCACCTCGATCACATCGGTCACCGTGGTTGCCTCGTAGCCCTTTGCCGCGGCGACTCGCAGCATCGCCTCCAGCAGCCGCTCCCGCTGGGAGCGGACCAGGTAGGCCCGCGGCAAGCCGTGGCGCCCGCTGAGGGCTCGATCTGGATTCGAAGTAGGTGGCGAATCCACGCAACTCAGCGTAGGGCAGTACCCGCGCCCTGTCCAACCGCTCAGGCCTTGGCGGCTTGCATCTCGGCGCTGGCCATCCCGGCACCGAAATAGGGCAGCACGGCGAAGTACATGAACTCCGGCAAGAGCTTCCGAAAGCCGCCTTCCTCGCCTGTTGCCAGCCGGGCGTGGAGCACCGCATGCATACCGGCAACGATCCCCTCGGCGGCGATCGGCGGTGGCGATCCGGCCCCATTGGAGGCATGCCTGGCCGAATCGATGAAATCGGTGATTCGTTTCATCGCCTGGGAGCGTCTTTGAAGCGCCTCCTGCCCCGCCGCGTGCACCTCGACGATCAGGGCGCGGCCCACCTCGGGTTCAGCGTCGAGCACTGCCAGGACGGCTGCCAGGCCAGCGCGAAGCTGACCCTGCCAGCTCTCTTCAGCCGCCGCGGCCGCACGCGCCACGGCTTCCAGGCGCGTCACGCCGAAGTCGAAAGCCTCCAGGTAACAGGCGTCCTTGTCGGCGAACTCGTCGTAGAAGGCCTGCCGGTAGAGGCCGGTCAGATCGAGCACCATACGCACGGATGCGGCGTCATAGCCGTTCGTGCCGACCACCTCGAGCATTCCCTCGAGGATCTTCTGACGCTTCGGAGAACTCACCAGTCTGAGTGCGGGAGCTTGTGGGGAAACGTTCCCCGTTGCGGCGGTCCCTTCAGCCCCTGCCTGGACCTCGGGTGCGGCCTGCTTTCCCATCTGACCTTTCCTCTACTCGATCAAGGGAACGGGTTGTCTGGAGTCCGGTACTGTAGCGGTATCTGGTCAATACGTCCAGCTTGGAATCAGATACCCATAGGGGTACTCTGGCGTTCGTGCCCGACCGTGCTCCCCAAGCGACCAGAATGCCGCCGGGGCGCCATCCACTGCCCCGCGAGTTCATCGCTCAGCACCAGCGAGCCCGCATCATCGCGGCACTTGCGGAGGAGACGGTCGAGAAGGGATACCGGGCCGTCACGGTTGCCGACATCGTCCGCCGCGCCGGCATCGCCCGCAACACCTTCTACGAGAATTTCTCCTCCAAGGAGGACTGCTTCCTCGCCGCCTCGGAGTTCGCGGTCAAGGAGGCGCTGCGCCGCGTCGTCGACGCCGCCAGCAAGGTCGATACCTGGCCGGCCCGGGTCAACGCCGGCCTCGCGGCCTTCCTGCACTACGTAGCCACCGAGCCGGCGCTGGCCCGTACCTGCATCGTCGAGGCGCTCTCGGCCGGTCCGGCCGCGGTCGACCGCTACGAGCGCTCGATCCAGGCCTTCGTGCCGCTCTTCCGCATGGGCCGCAAGGTCTCTTCGAAGGGGGAGGAGCTGCCGGGGACGCTCGAGGAGACGATCGTCGGCGGCATCTTCTGGATCCTTTACCAGCGCATCATCATGGGACAGGCGGAGCAGATCGAGAGCCTGCTGGCAGAGCTGGTCGAGTTCTCCCTCACTCCTTACCTCGGCGCCGAGGCAGCCAAGCGGATCGCCGCCGAGCAACCGTCAACACCCACTGCGGGTTGAGCCAGGGGCAGGGATCGGCGGTCCCATGACCTAGTGCCCCTTGACCTGGAGACCCGCGAGCGCGCGGCCAGTCCCGAGCGCGAGCGCATTGTCGAGGCCCTGATCGAGATCGCGGCCGAGCGCGGCTATGCCGAGACCACGATCGAGTTGATTCTGGACCGGGCCGGCCTCGACCGACCCGCCTTCGATCGTCACTTCCGCAGCAAGTACGACTGCTTCCTGACCGCCTGGCAGGAGATCAACGAGGGCTGCATGAGGGAGATGGTCGAGGCCTTCAACAGCCAGGAAGAATGGCCTGACCGCCTGCGTGCCGTCGCCTGCGAGATCGTCGAGAACTTGCGCAGCGCTCCCAGCCGGGCCTCCTTCGCGGTCGAGGTGCTGGCCGCCGGCGACGCCGCCCGCGCCCGCCGCGACATGACGATGCGGGTGATCGCCTCGCTGATCGATGCCGGTCGCAACGAGATGGACGACCCCGAGTCGGTTCCGCACACCACCGCCGAGGCGCTGGCCGGCTCCGCCTACGGCCAGGTCTACGCCAAGGTGGTACGCGGTGAGGCCGACGAGCTGCCCGCCCTCGTTCCCCAATTGCTATCGGCCGCGGTGATGCCCTACCTGGGTATCGAGGCGGGACTGGCCGAGCTGGCGCGTGGCTTCGACCCGCCAGCGCGATATCGTCGGGATGTGGCTAAAAAATCTTCCCCCGGTAAATCCGGCGGGACCAACGTCCCTGCCGAGGATTACCCGCCCGAGCTGGCACGCCTCCCGCCCGGTCGTCACGGCCTGCCGCGCGAGTTCGTCGTCCACAACCAGCGCGAGCGGTTGATCGCCGGCCTCGCCGAGGCGATTGCCGAAAACGGCTATTCGGGAACGACGATTGCCCACATCACCCGCCATGCGGCCGTTTCGCGCCGCACCTTCTACGAGCACTTCTCGAGCAAGGACGAGTGCTTCGTCGCCGCCTACGACACCGTTATGGAGGAGCTGCGCGGTCGCGTCTCCGCCGCCTTCGAGGGCGCCGAGGACTGGCCGCATGCGGTCAAAGCCGGGATCGGCGCGATGCTCGAGTTTCTCGCCGCCGAGCCGAACCTCGCGCGCCTCTGCATGGTCGAGGCGCTGGTCGCCGGCCCGGTTGTGGTCGAGCGCTACGACGCCGCGATCCAGAGTTTCGTCCCCTACTTCCAGAGCGGCCGCGAGGGTCGCCCACCCGAGGTTCTCGCCCGCCTTTCGCCGACCACCGAGGAGGCCCTCGTCGGCGGCATGGTCTCGCTGATCTCACGCCGCATCATCGCCGGCAAAGCCGAAGAGCTCGAGGAGCTGCTGCCGGATCTGGTCGAGTTCACGCTGACTCCATACGTCGGCAGCGCCGAGGCGGCGAAGCTGGCCCAGGAGCCGGCCTGACGCTTACTCGATCGGCTCGCCCGGCGCGACGGTCTCGGCCGTGGCGAGGTCCGGCGAGCGCAGCTCGAGCCAGGCCTCGTCCTCGCCGAAGTAGTTGAGCGCGGCCAGGTGGGCAAGGTCCGGAAGCAGCCGCTCGACCGTTGCAGCACGGCCGGCGCCGATCTCGGCTGCGACCGATTCCTCGATCGCGCCGACGACGAACTGGGCGGTGAGCGTCGTCGTCGTCAATCTCGCCCCTGGCTGGCGCCGAGCGGAGTCGACCGCGCGGGCGAAGCGTTCGGTCAGCTGCTGGTGCTTGACCCAGGCCTGCCCGCGGGCGGCGCGCACCTCGATCAGCAGCGCCTTGGCCAGCAACGGCTGCTCGGCGACCGTGCGCAGCAGCGTGGCGAGGGCGGCGCGGAAGCCCGCCCGCCAGCTCTCGGCCTCGCGGCCCGCCTCGAGCACTTCCGCGCAGAGTCGATCTGCCGCCATCTCGTAAGCCTGCGCGAAGCAGGCCTCCTTGCCGCCAAAGCCACGCTGGAAGCGATCGCGGGAGATGCCGCTGCGCTCGAGCACCTCCTGCACCGTCGCCTTGTCGTATCCCTTCGCGCCGACGCTCAGCAGCATCGCTTCCAGCGCTCCCTCATCCGCCGCACGCTGCGAGATGGCCTCATCCCATGACCTCACTGCTCGCAGTGTCGGTGACGCTTTCACTCGGGGTACCTTAGCCCATTTTTGGGAACTCGCACCACTTCATATACTGCCTTCGTACCAATGGGAACGCGCGCTATCCTAACTCCGTGCGCGCATTGCCTGGAAAGGCGTCCCGGCAGCCGCCCGGTCCCGAGCCGGTCAGCCGCGCCGCGTCGGCGGCCGACCAGCGCCGCCGGATTCTCGAGGCAACAGCGGGCTTGGTCGCCGAGCAGGGCTTCGCCGAGACGACGATCGAGCAGATCATTCGCCGTGCCCGAGTTGGCTACGCGACCTTCTACAAGCACTACGCCGACAAGCAGGAGGCCTTCCTGGCCCTGCTCGACGCGGCGCTCGAGCGCACCGCCTACGTGGTCGAGGAAGCCTACGACCGCGAAGACGGGCCTTGGCCGGACAAGGTCGGGGCAGGCCTGGGGGCGCTGCTCGAACAGGTCGCCGCCCACCCCGACGTTGCCAGGGCATGCCTGGTCGAGGCGCCGACCGCGGGTCCGGAGGCGGCCGCGCGTCACGAGGCGGCGCTTAAGCGCTTTGCGCCGCTGCTGCGTCCGGGCCGCGAGCTCAACCCGCGCAGCGACAAGCTGCCGGACAGCCTCGAGGACACCCTGACCGGCGGCGTTCTCTGGGTGATCAACCAGCGCCTGATCGCGGGGGAAGAGGCGAAGCTCCGGGCCTTGCTGCCGGAGAGCCTCGAGTTCCTCCTGCGTCCCTACGTCGGCGAGGACGAGGCGGCGCGCGAGGCCGGCGGCCGCGAGTCGGCGTCGGCCTGACCCGGTAGCCCATGGCAGAGGCAGAGCTCGGCCCCCTTCCCGCCGGCCGCCACGGCTTCAGCCGCGAGCAGGTCGCCCACAACCAGCGCGAGCGCTTGATCGCGGGCCTCGCCACCGCGGTCGCTGAGCACGGCTACCAGGCGGTGACGATCACCCACGTCACCAAGGCGGCGAAGGTCTCTCGCCGCGTCTTCTACGCGAATTTCGAGAGCAAGGAGGAGTGCTTCCTGGCCGCCTTCGAGGTCGTCGTCGGTCACATCCGCGAGCTGGCGGCAGAGGCGATCGCGCCGGTTTTCGATTGGCCGCGGCAGGCGATCGCCGCCTCCGGCGCGGTGCTTGCGTTCCTCGCCTCCGAGCCAGGGCTCGCCCGCCTCTGCCTGGTCGAATCGCAGGGCGCCAGCCCCGCGGTCGCCGCTCGCTTCCATGAGGCCGTTCACGAGGCAGTCCCGTTCCTAGAGCAGGGCCGAAGCGAGCGCGAGCGAGGCCGGGAGCTGCCGCCGAGCACCGAGGAGTCAACAATCGGCGCCCTGGTCATGCTCGCCTCGCGCAAGGTCGCCGCCGGCGAAGCCGCGCAGCTCGAGGATCTCCTCCCCGACTTCGCCGAGTTCATCCTCGCGCCCTACCTCGGGGCTGGGCAAGCGGCTCGCCTCGCCCGTTCGCTGCCAGGCTAATTCGGTACCCGCATATCCCTCTCGGGAACGCCTCTGGGAACGCCCATTTTCTTTTGGGAACTTCCCTTGACAACCCTGCAGAGGGGTGCTTCACTGGCGCAACTTGCCGGTACAGCTAGCAACTTCTCGGAACTAGCCATACCTCGCAAGTCGATTCAGGGAACGGCAAGTACAGGGACATAACCGAGCCTCGCGGAAGCCGCAAAGGGAAGCGGCGGGCAGAGGGGCTCACGGGACAAGGAGAGACCTACGTGAGACGCCACGTGAAGGCATCACCCGCGGCACCGATCCAGGCAGCCGATAGTCGCCCGGCCCGCCTCGGCCTGGCTTGCCTCATCGTGCTCGGGCTCGTGGCTTTCCTGGGAATTGGTGCGCCTCCCGCCAGCGCCGTCGACACCTGCCCCAACGAAGTCTTCCGTACCGGGCCTTCGGCCAAACTCCCGGACTGCCGTGCCTACGAGCTCGTCTCTCCCCGCTACACAGGGGGGCTTCCGATCGGCTTCAGCAACGGGCCGATCAACGAGATGCCGAGCCCGGGCGACATCGAATTGATCAGCCCGAGCAACGCTGACGTGCTGTTCCAAACTGAAAGCGGCTCGCTCACCGGCTACCCCGGGACCGGGGACATCGACCGTTATCGGGCCAAGCGGACCGCTGAAGGCTGGGAAACGGAGCTGGTCGGGGTGCGCGGCGATCAGGTGGCCGACGTGAGCAGGCCCGGCGCGGCTTCGCCCGACCACGATTACTTCTTTGCAGCGGCGGCAGGCCCTACGCCGAGCCTCTGGCAGCCCTGGATCGGCCAATCCAAGGTCGAGATGCTGCGCACCCCAAGCGGCTTCGAACCGCTGGCGCGAGGATCGCTTGGCGACGACCCAGGCTTCGAACCCGGCCTTGAAGAATACAACGCCGGCAAGATGATCACGGAAAACGCTACGCACGTTTTCTTCGTCTCCAAGAAGCATCTCGAGCCGCTGGCAGCGCCAGAAGGTAGAGCCACCCTCTACGACAGGACCCCGGGCGGCCCCACCAAGGTCGTCTCGCTCCTGCCCGGCAACCAGCCGTCGACGGAAGAAGCGCGCTGGCTAGGCGCCACCGAAGACGGCAGCGAAGTGGCGTTTGAATTGGGTGGCTCCGGTCAGACCGACTGGGGCGGCAGCCCGATCTTCGTCCGCCGCAACGGAAACACTCAGGAAGCGGTGCAGCCGTATGGCATCGATGGCATCGTCGTCGGCAAAGAACTGACCTGCATAGGCGAACCCGGGACGGCGACGATCTCGTACCAGTGGCTGCGCGACGGCTCGCCGATCGGCGGCGCGACCAGCGCCGGCTACACGGTGGCCGCGAGCGACGCAGGAGCCGTCGTGCAGTGCCAGGTGACCGCAAGCAATGGCGAAGGCAAGAGCATCAAGACAAGCATTACTCGCTTGGTCGAGCCCTACCAGGAAACCGAAACGCCGGAAGTCCGTCAGCTCGACGGAGCTCTTATAGGCCCGTCGGGCAATGCCTCGGCGGTGGGTACGCAACTCACCTGCATTGGCACTGACTTCCACGTCACCGGCGCCACCTACGCCTTCCGATGGTTCCGCGATGGCACCGAAATCGCCGGCCAGAGCGCCAACACCTACACCCCGCCCGAAGCCGACGTGGGCCACTCGCTCCAATGCCGCAAAGCGGTTTCCAACGGCGACGGGGCTGCCGTCGTCTACAGCAACTCCGTTTCAATTACGCTGCCATACCCGCAGGCGTCCTCCGGTCCGGCGATCGCCAACTCGACCGATCCGGGCGACGCACTCGAAGCGGGGGACGAACTGAGCTGCTCCAGCGGCACCTGGAGTGGCAGCCCCAGCTTCGTCTACCAGTGGCTGCGCGACGGGGCGGAAATCGCTGGCGCAACCGCGAACACATACACGGTTGCCGCCGAAGACGAAGGCAAGACGCTGCAGTGCCGCGTCAACGCCACCAACGCGGCCGGCGCCGCGCAAGCCATCTCCAGTCGCATGTTCTTCTCCTCGGGACTGACGGCGCAAACCCACCCCTTCCTCGAAACCTTCGGCAGCGCCGCACAGCCGAGCTTCTCCTATGCGACAAGCGTTGCGGTCGACCAGTCAAGCGGCGATCTGCTCGTCGTCGACCCCGAAGCCGGCACGATCTCCCGCTTTAAGCCCGACGGCACGCCAGACAACTTCTCGGCCCTTGGCACGAACGTGATCAGCGAAACGCCGGAAGGCGCGATCAGATTCCCGAGCGCGGAAGAACGGCGCAGGAGCTCCGTCCAGGTTGCGGTCGACAACTCGGGCACGGCCACCAACGGGGACATCTACGTAGCCACGGGAACCCAAGAAGAATCGCGCATCGACATCTTCGCCTCCAGCGGCGCCTTCCTGGGCAAGCTCGACGAATACAAGGAAGGGGCTGGGGCCGACGGATCGCTGCTTCACTTCTCCGAAAGGGCCTGCGGCGTCGCCGTCGCCCCCAACGGAGACGTCTACGCCAGCGACAGCGGCGGCTTCGTGCACAAGTACGTGCCCAGCGCCAATCCGCCTACCGCCGCAGACAACAGCGCCAACTTCAGCTATCCCGAAGCCTGCACTCTTGCCGCCGGCATAGGGCCTACGGCCGGCTTCGTCTTCGTCGACTCCTACGGTGGAGGAGAAGGCGAACTCGCAAAGCTCGACGGCTCAACCGGCGCGATTAAATACGCAATCTCCTCGGGGGTCAGGACCGTCTCCGTCGATCCCTCCAGCGGCCATGTCTACGCGCTCACGGGATCCCAACTCACGGAGTTTGACGCCTCGGGCGCCGCAAGCGCGAGTAGCGTTTCGACGACCGAACTGAACGGCAGGGGCGTCGCGATTAGGGGCTCCAACACGCACGTCTTCGTCGCAGCACAAGCCAGCGCCAACGTCTCGGTCTACGGCCCAGCTGTTGCGTTTGCACCCGAACCGCCCGAACAGCTTTCCAGCGGAGGCGTCTCGGGAAGCCCACAGGTGGGCAGCAGCCTCTTCTGTGAAGCAGGCAGCTGGAGCGGCCGCCCGACCTTCAGCTACCAGTGGCTGCGAAACGGGACCGAAATCCCCGGCGCGACCGACTCCAGCTACGCCCTCACGACAGAAGATCTCGCAAAGGTGGTGCAGTGCCGCCTCACCGCCACGAACGCTATCGGAGGGGTGGTGGCGCTCGGGGGATCCTCGCATGCGAACTACGTCATCAGAGCCGTGCCTTCGGCTTCGGCCTCGATGCCGGCGCAGAGCCTCACCTATGCGGGCATCTACAACGGCCACCTGTTCTATGCGGACAGGTACTCGGATCCCATTAAGCAGTTCTACGCACTACCAGCGGACCTCTACTCCTACGACCTAGACAGCGGTAAGTCGACACCGATCACGGACACGGGCGACGCCGCCTTCGTCAACGTCTCCCAGGACGGTTCCCACGTCTATTTCGTCCGCACCTTCGAAACGGGGGGTGAAAAGAGCGGAAAGTTGTACGTCTGGAACCGCGCCGATGACAGCACCACGCTGATCGCCGAAATCTCAGGCGAGGACGCGACGAGCTTCCGGCTCGGGGAAGCGGGCTTGATCACCTGGACGGGGGCGGTCGGGCCATACAAATTCGGTCTCGGTCATGGCCGCGGGATGAATCACACCCGCTCGACCCCCGACGGCAGCGTCCTCACGTTCGAGGCGACCACGCAGCTCAGCTCCTTCGACAACACCGAGGCGACGCCGGAAACCTGCACGAAAACCGAAGAGCACGACGGCGAACTCGAACTCTGCGAGGAGGCCTACCGCTACGACGCCAACACCGAACAGCTGACGTGCGTCTCCTGTGGCTCCGGCAGCGGCCCGGCAACGGGTGAAGCGCAGCTCCTGCGGTACGAAGCAATGACCCGGACTGCGCCTAACAACCTCAGCAACGACGGCAACACGGTCTTCTTCGAGTCGACCGAAGCTCTGGTCCCGCGTGATGTCAACCACGCGCGCGATGTCTACAGGTGGCAGGCCGGAAAAGGCGTCGCCCTGATCTCGACCGGCCAGGGCCGTGCCGAAAGCTCGCTATTCGCCGCCTCGCGCGACGGCAGCAACGTCCTCTTCACCACCCGCGAGCAGCTGCTGCCGGAGGACGAAAACGGCAGCGCGATCCGCATCTACGACGCCCGCGTGAACGGCGGCTTCCCGCCGCCTGAGAGCAGGGTCACCGAGCCCTGCGCGGGCGACGTCTGCCAGGGGGCGCCGGCTGCAGCGCCGGCGCCACCGCAGGTCGCAAGCTCCTCGCTGAACGGCGGCGGCAACGTCAAATCGCGGATCCACTGTGGCAAGGGCAGGCGCCGCGTGGTCCGCCACGGCAAGGAGCGCCACGGCAGGGAACGCTGCGTCAAGCGCCGGCGCCACCACCATCGGCGGGGCGGCGCCAACCGGAGGGCGGCGCGATGAGGCGGCGGCCAGGCAAGCGAACCTCGAGGGACGAGAACGGAAGAAAAGAGGCGAATCAGATGCAGTCGGGGAACAAGAATCAGGGCAGGCGCCGCCGTCGCGGCCTCCTCGCGTCGGTTGCGGCGCTGGCGATACTCGCCCTCTCCGCCGCCGCGGCGGTGTCCGTGCAGGCCGCCCCCGAGGACTTCAGCTTCCTCGAAACCAGTGCGTCGCTCGTGAACTTGCAGGCAGGTCGGCACGCCGATTTCGAAACCAAGTTCACATTCGAAGGCAGCCCGACCGAACCAAGCTTCGGTGGCAACAAGCCTTGGGCGAGCGCGCGGGACGTCAGCCAGATGCTGCCACCAGGGTTGATCGGCAACCCCGCGGCCTTTCCCGCCTGCAGCACAGCCGACTTCCTCGAACAAGTCAGGCTGCTCGGGGATCCGAACGCCCCCTCCTGCGAACTCGATACCCAGGTCGGGTTGCTGAGCCCGGGGCTCTCCGGGATCCTCGAAATCCCGGGGGGCGAATACTACGAGCCGGTCTACAACCTCGAAGCGCCGGGAGGCGACAGCCACGTCGTTGCCCGCCTCGGCTTCGTCGGGGTCCTTTATCCGATCTTCATCGACATCAAGGTCGACCCGATGCGCGACAATGCCCTGACCGCGACGGTTGTCAACGCACCTGCATTGATTCCGTTGACCGCAACTTTTACGCGACTGTGGGGCGTGCCGACCGACCCCAGCCACAATTTGGAACGGTACGACTGGACCGAATTGATTCGGTGCGGCCACAGCGGGCATTTGCCGGACTGTGAACCGATATCCCGCCCCAGCGGCCTGCCGCCGACCGCCTTCATGTCGAACCCGACCAGCTGCGGGCCGATTGAGTTCGAGCAAGCGGTGGACACCTACCAGCGCTATAACGCCTTCGACTACGCGATCGACCCGATGGGCGAAATCACCGACTGCGAATCTGTGTCGTTCGAACCGACGATGGCGCTGAACCCCACCACTCGCAGTCCCGCGAGCCCGAGTGGCCTGGACGTCAACCTGTTGATTCCCCAGGATGGTCTCCGCGACCCCGAAGGGGCAGCGACCGCCGACCTGAAGAAGGCGGTTGTTACCCTGCCGCAGGGTGTCACCCTGAACGCCTCCTCGGCCGACGGCCTCGGCAGCTGCAGCGAGGAACAGATTGGGCTGCACCGCAACGAGCGGCAGCTGGTCGACATCGGCGGCCACGGGGCGCCCGTCGCGCTCTCCCTGGAAGGGAAGAGCACCGCTCCGCTCCCCCAGTACGCAAGCGCTGCCGAAGTGCAGGTAGCACTGGAAGGGCTGCCCAACGTCGGCGTCGGCAACGTCTCCGTGAGCGGGCGAGCGGGCGGGCCCTGGAACGTCCAGTTCATCGGGTCGCTCGGAGCAGCGGACGTTGCGCAGGTCGGCGGCTCGCAGAGCGAGCTGCAGCGCCTCGCCGTTCTGGGGGAAGGCGGCACCTACAAGCTCGGCTTCGAAGGCTCAGAAACCGCGCCGATTCCGCTTGCTGCAGACGCTGCTGAAGTCCAGGCGGCGCTGGAAAGCCTGCCGGGCATCGCCGCAGGCGATATCGAGGTCAGCGGCGGGTTGCGGTTTGCCAACTTCCAAGGTCGGCCCGTCTTCAGGATCGCCTTCGGAGGCGGGTTCGCCGGAGACGACGTGCCGGAGATCACGACCAGCCAGGAACTCGAAGGCTACAAACCGTACGCCAAAATCGAAGAGCTGGTGAAGGGGAGCTCAGGCGTCGCCACCCAGGCCGAGCAGGAGGGCGGCACGATCCGCTTCGACGAATCCGAACCGCGCTGCCCGGACTCCTCGAAGATCGCCACCGGCGAAATCCACACCCCGGTGCTGAAAGGCCCGCTGACTGCCAGGGTCTTCCTCGCCAAGCAAAACGACAACCCGTTTCACTCGATGTTCGCCGGCTACCTGGTCGCAAGCGGCCAGGGCGTGACACTGAAGGTCGCGGCGAAGATCGACGTCGACCCCAACACCGGCCAGATCACGGCCACCTTCGACGACAACCCCCAGCAGCCCTTCGAAGACCTCGAACTTCACTTCAAGGGCGGCAACAGGGGCCTGATCACCACCCCAGACAAATGCGGCACCTACGCGACCAGCTATGAACTGACCCCCTGGTCAGGCACAGAACCGGTCAAGGGCCACAGCGAATTCACCCTCGATCAGAACTGCGGCCAAAAGCCCTTCGCACCGGGCTTCCACGCCGGATCGGAGACGGCGCTTGCGGGATCGTTCGCCACCTTCGCAACGCAGGTGACCAACGACCCCGGGGCGCCGGACCTGACCCGGATCTCGGTCGACCTGCCCGAAGGCCTCTCCGCCCAGCTGGCGGGAGTCGCCACCTGCCCGGACTCCGCCCTCGGCGCCCTGCCGACCGGCCCGGGAACCGGCCAGGCGCAGATCGCCAGCCCAAGCTGTCCGGCCAACTCCCAGATCGGCACAGTGCAAGCCGGAGCAGGCTCAGGCTCGCCCTTCTACGTGCGCACAGGCAAGGCCTACCTGGCAGGCCCCTACAAAGGCGCCCCACTCAGCCTCGCGGTCCTGACCCCCGCCGTAGCCGGCCCCTTTGACCTCGGCAACGTCTTGGTCCGGGTCCCGGTGGGCTTGGATCAGCGCACCGCAAGGGCCCACGCGGTCTCCGATCCGATCCCGACCTCGCTCTCGGGCATCCCCTTGGACCTCAGAGACATCAGGGTGCTCCTCGACCGCCAGGGCTTTGCGCTCAACCCGACCAGCTGTGAGCCGAAGTCGGCAAACGGCCTGATCGAAGGAACCGGCGGCGTAACGGCTGCGGTCTCCGATCGCTTCCAGGTAGGCGAGTGCGCAGCGCTCGGCTACAAACCCAAGCTCGCCTTGAAGCTGAAAGGCGGAACCCAAAGAGGCGATCACCCGGCCCTGACCGCGGTCTTCCGCCCCCGCCCGGGCGACGCCAACACCCAAAGCGTGCAGGTCGCCCTGCCCAAATCGGAGTTCCTCGATCAGTCCCACATCGGCACCGTCTGCACCAGGGTCCAGTTCGCCGCAGACCAATGCCCGAAAGCATCGATCTACGGCAAGGTCACAGCGCAAACGCCGCTGCTTGACTCCCCACTTACAGGCAACGTCTACCTGCGCTCCTCCGAACACGAACTGCCCGACCTGGTGATGGACCTGAGGGGCCCGGCCTCCTTGCCGATCCACCTCGAAGCAGCAGCAAGGGTCGACTCGGTCAAAGGCGGCATTCGCACCACATTCGAGTTCGTCCCCGACGCCCCGATCACCAGGGTGGTGCTGAAGATGAAGGGGGCCAAGAAGGGGCTCTTGCAAAACAGCAGAGACATCTGCTCCCGGCCCTTCAAAGCCACAGCCGCCCTCACCGCCCACAACGGCCGCACGTTCGAAGCCACCCCGCCCCTACAGGCGCGCTGCAAGGGCTCCGCGCGCAAGGCCAAGGGCCACGCGAGGCACCACGGCTAAACAGCCCAAGGGCAAGAAGACCGGATGAGCATTCGCGATAGACGCCGCCGCGTCCTTATGGGCGGCGGCGCCTGCGCCCTGCTCTTGGCGGCGGCCTTGGCCAGCTCCGCCCAGGCCGCCCTGCCCGACGCAAGGGGCTGGGAGATGGTCTCGCCGGTGGAGAAGAACGGCGGCAGAGTCGACCCGCCGGAAACGATCGCCAAAGGCGGCGTGCTTCAGGCCGCGGCGCAAGGCGGAGCGGTGACCTACTCCTCGGCCTCCTCCTTCGCTGGCGGCACGGGAGCTCCGATCGCAAGCCAATACATAGGCACCCGCACCCCCGGCGGCTGGTTTGCCCAGAACATCACCACCCCGGTCTTCTCGGACTCCTTTCACTTCACCGACCAGGGGGTGCCCTACCGGATCTTCTCCCAAGACCTCTCCAGGGCGCTGATGCTGAACGGCGATCGCTGCCGCGGCGAAGCGACGGAATGCCCGGTGGCCAACCCGCCGCTACCAGGCACCGACGCCCCTGCCGGCTTCCAGGACTACTACCTGCGCGAAGGTGCCTCTTTCGAAGCGCTGATCGGCGAAGCCGACATCGCCGGCCGGGGCCTCGATCCCGCGACATTCGAAGTAAGGCTCGAAGGTGCAACACCTGACCTAAGCGCGGTCGTGCTCGGCAGCTGCTCGGCGCTGACAGACGATGCGACAGACGGCTGCGGGGGCGCCGAGCCCAACCTCTACCTCTGGAAGAAGGCCACCGGCAACCTGACCCTGATCGGCACTCCCGGCTCAAAGCTCCCCCAAGGCCCCGGAGTGATCTCCAAAGACGCCAGCCGCATCTACGCTTACCAGCGGGAAGACGGCCCGCTCTACCTCTACGAACCGGGCCAGCCGCCAAAGGCCCTGCCAGAAACCACCGGCAGCGCAGCTTCCTTTGAGGCCGCCTCCACCGATGGCGCCTACGCCTACTACACGGTCGGCGGAGCCCTGCACCGCTACAGTGCCGCCAGCGAAACGCAAAGCGCGATCGCAAGCGGCGTCAAAGGCATTTTGGCCGCCTCGCCAGACGGCGCAACCGTCTACTTCCAAGACACCGCCGGCCTCGAGCGCTGGCGAGAAGAAACGACGACGACGATCGCGGCGGGAGAAACCGCTGCCGATCCCTCCAGCTGGCCACCGGCAACAGGAGTTTCGCGCCTTTCCTCCAACGGCAAAGCACTCCTCTTCACCTCCAAAGCCAAACTGACCGGCTACGACAACACCGACAAAGTCACAGGCCTTCCCGACACAGAGCTCTTCCTGTACGACGAGACCGCCACCCCCGCGCTTCGCTGCGCCTCCTGCAACCCGGTGGCGACCAGGAAGCCCAAGGGCTCCTCCACCATCCCCGGCGCCTACGCCAACGGCATCTCCTACGCCCCCTACAAGCCAAGGGCGCTCAGCTCCAACGCAAAGCGCGTCTTCTTTACAAGCCAAGACGCCCTGGTCACCGCCGACTCAAACTCAAACCCGACCACCGGCACAGGCGTCCCCGACGCCTATCAGTGGGAGGCACAGGGCGAAGGCAGCTGCAAAGCCGCTGCCGGCTGCATCTCGATCCTCTCCAACGGCGCTTTGCCCCAGGGCGCCTCCTTTGCCGCCGCATCGGCCGACGGCACCGATGCCTACTTCCTCACCGAGGCGAGCCTGGTGGGAACCGACCCCGGCTCGATGGACCTCTATGACGCAAAGGTCGGGGGCGGCTTCCCAGAACCCGCTCGGCAGATCCCCTGCGAAGGCGATGCCTGCCAGGTCCTGCCCGCGGTTCCCCCCGACCCATCGCTCGCCACCCTGGCCAAAGGCGCGGGCAACCCGCCCGTCTCCTACCGCAAGTACTGCCGCAAGGGCTACTACAAGCACAAGGGGATCTGCCTGAAGAAGGGGACGCACGAAAAGCCCCGCCGTCACCGCAAGACGAAGAAGAAGGGGGCAAAGGGAT
>JAJKHV010000172.1 GCA_021154855.1 Solirubrobacterales bacterium | reverse complement strand
GGCCAGGACGTGCTGCTCTTCATCGACAACATCTTCCGCTTCGTCCAGGCGGGCTCCGAGGTTTCGGCGCTGCTCGGCCGAATGCCTTCCGCGGTCGGCTACCAGCCGACCCTGGAGACCGAGATGGGCGAACTGCAGGAGCGGATCACCTCGACCGAGCGGGGCTCGGTCACCTCGGTGCAGGCGATCTACGTCCCCGCCGACGACCTCACCGACCCTGCACCTGCCTCGGTCTTCGCCCACCTGAACGCGACGACGACGCTCTCGCGGTCGATCTCCGAGAAGGGCATATACCCGGCGGTCGACCCGCTCGACTCGACCTCGACGATCCTCAAGCCCGACGTCGTCGGCGAGGAGCACTACCGCACGGCTACCGAGGTCCAGGAGGTGCTGCAGCGCTACAAGGAGCTGCAGGACATCATCGCCATCCTCGGCATCGACGAGCTCTCCGACGAGGACAAGCAGACGGTCTCCCGAGCCCGCAAGATCGAGCGCTTCCTCTCGCAGCCGTTCTTCGTCGCCGAGCAGTTCACCGGCCGCAGCGGCGAGTACGTGCCGGTGGGGGAGACGGTGCGCGGCTTCCGCGAGATCCTCGACGGCGAGCACGACGACCTCTCCGAGGGCGCCTTCTACATGAAGGGCGGCATCGACCAGGTGACAGAGGGCGCCGCAGCGGCCGCGGCCGCCTAGGGGGCTTTCGGTGGCTGCGGAGCACATGGTCGACGTCGAAGTCCTCACCCCGGAGGGTGAGGTCTTCAACGGCGAAGTGCGCCAGGTCTCGACCCGCACCGCGGTCGGCGAGCTGGGCATCCTCGCCAACCACGCGCCGCTGCTGGCGGCGCTGGCGCCGACGGAGCTGCGCCTCCACGTCAGCGAGTCGGAGACGAAGCGCTACGCCCAGGCGCACGGTTGGCTGCAGGTGTTCGGCAACCACGCCAAGCTGCTGGTCGAGGAGGCCCTGGCGCCGGAGGATCTCGACCCGGCAGCTCTTAAAGAGCAGTTGGCGGATGCCGAGCAGCGGCTCAAAGAGTCCGAGGAGGGCAGCGGCGCCCGGACCAGAGCTCAGAAGGACCGAGACCGAGCAGAAGCATTCCTCGCTATAGCCGAGGGATGACGGAAAGCGACGTCGTCGCTTTCTCGGCGTGCATCCGACTTTGACCACAGCGAGGGGGGGTCAAAGTCGGATGCGCGGTTCGCGACGCCCTTTCAAATCATCCTCAGCCGGCTGTGGCGGATCACGGTCGTTGCCGCGTTGCCGCCCGGGCCGCCGTGCAGGCCGCCGCCGGGGTGGGCCGAAGAGGAGGCGAGGTAGAGGCCACGCACCGGCGTCGTTGGCCGGCCGAGGCTCGGCAGCGGTCGGAACAGCGCCTGCTGGTAGAGCTGGGCGGTGCCGCCGTTGATCGCGCCGCCGACGAGGTTGCGGTTGTTTGCCTCCAGGTCCAGCGGGCTCTGGACGTGGCGCTCGAGGATCAGCTCGCGGAAGCCCGGTGCCCGGCGCTCGACCTCGCCCTCCATGCGGTCGGCAAAGCGCTGGGCGTCCTCCCCTGCCCACTCGCCGGCGAGCTCGCCGGCGGCGTCCCAGCTTGGCCGCTGCGGCACATGGGTGTAGGCCCAGGCCGTCTCCGACCCCGCCGGTGCCCGCGTGTCGTCGACCATCGAGTACTGGCCGAGGACGAGGAACGGCCGGTCGGGGATGGTGCGTTCGGCGAGTTGCACGGTCGTCCGCGAGAGGTCCCCCATGCCGTCGGCGACGTGCACGGTGCCGGCTCTCCGCGCCTCCTCGGCGGCCCACGGAATCGGGCCTCGCAGCGCCCAGTTCACCTTGAAGGTGGAGTTGTCGTACTGGAAGTGGCGCAGCTCGCTGCGCAGGGCTTGCCGCACGGCGTCCCGCGGCAGCATCTTTTCGTAGAGCGCCGGGGCGCCGCAATCGGCGAGGATCGCCCGTCGCGCTGGAAAGCGCCGCCCGTCGGCGGCCAGCGCCGCCCGGGCCCGACCCTCGCCGACCTCGATCCGCTCAATCGGCGTCCCGCAGATCACCTCGCCGCCGCGGTCGCGCAAGCGGGCGACCAGAGCCGCGGTGATCGCACCCGAGCCGCCCTCGGCGACCGGGTAGCCATGCTGTTGCCCGAGCCCGCAGAGGACCAAGCCGAATAGGCCACCGCCGGCGCTGTCGGGAGTCAGGTCGGCATGCAGCGCGTTGCCGGCGAGGAGCCAGCCGCCACCCTCGCCGCGGAAAGTCTCCTCGGCGAGCCGGCGGGCCGGCAGCAGCGCCATGCGGGCGACGTCGAGAGCGCCGCGAGGGCCGACCGCGCGCAGCAGGCCGCCGGCGGGCCGCAGCGGCGGCAACGGCGTCAGCAGGGCTCCGACCAGGTGAGGGCCGGCGCGGCGCCAGAGCTCGAAGAGCCACCGCCAGGCCTCGCCGTCTCCGGCGCCAAAGCGATCGAGCGAAGCGCAGGTCTCATCGAGGTCCATCGAGAGCAGGGCGCAGCGGCCGTCGCTGTGCGGGTGGGCGACGACCCCGCGGGCGCTGCGCCAGCGCAGGCCATAGGACTGGAGCTCCAGCGGGCGGATGTAGCGCGAGGCCGGGGTGAGTGGGTAGAAGGCGCTGTAGAGGTCGTGGACGAAGCCGGGAGCGGTAACTTCGGCGCTTCTGACCGCCCCGCCGGCGGTCGGCTGCTCCTCGCAGACCATCACCTCCCAGCCGCGGTCGGCGAGCATGTTGGCGGCGACGAGCCCGTTCGGGCCGGCGCCGATGACGACGGCGTCGGCACCGCCGTCGCTCATCCGCGCACCCGCGAGACGACAGCGGTGGCGGCTCCGGCGAGACTGCGACGGGCTCCGAAGCCACCGCTCACCTCCCCCGTACCGCCGGGGCGGTGCAGTGCTCCCGCCTCCGCCGGGCGGTCACCGGCGCTCAGCGCCAGCCTTGCGAGCGCTTTCAGAGCCGCTTCGGTCGGCCGTCTGACGGTGGAAAAGGCGGCAACCTGCAGGGCCGCAAAGCCCCCCACGGTCCGCTCACGCCGAGGCCGGCGAGCCGCCTCGAGGACCGCTGCAGCGATTGCCTGCGCCGAATAGAGGCCCGGCGGGGTCGGCGGCAGCAGACCGGTGGCGCTCTCCAGGTGGCTCCACAGCGGCGTATCGACAGCGCCGGGGTTGACCGTCGAGACGTCAACGCTGGAGCCGGCCTCATCGAGCTCTATCCGCAGGCAGTCGACGAAGCCGGCGAGCCCATGCTTCGCGGCGGTGTAGGCCGAGAGGGTCGGCAGCGGCATGCGAGCGGCGACGGAACCGACGACGACGATCGCGCCGCCGGCGCGCTCGAGCGCGGGCAGGGCGGCTCGGATCGTGTCGACGCTGCCGCCGAGCACGGTCGCCACGGTCGCGTCGAAGTCCTCCGGTGGCACGTCGACGAAGCGACCGAAGGCGAGGCCGGCCGCGGAGCAGACGAGAAGATCGAGACCGCCCATCCTGCTCGTCGCCTCCGCCACCGCGTCGGTCAGCGACTCGCGGTCGCTGACGTCGGCGGCGACCGTCTGTACGTCAGCACCCTGGTCGCGCAACCGCCGGGCGGCCATGGCGAGCCCCTCCTCACCGCGGGCAAGCAGCACTACCCGCGCCCCTTCGCTCGCCAACGCCTCGGCGCTGGCGAGCCCGATGCCGCTGCTGCCACCGGTGACCAGCACGCGCCGGCCACGAAGGTCGGTGGACGGGGGCGGCGGAGAGGGAGCTCCCTCGGCGGCGCGCTTCAGCCGGGAGAGGCCCTCGGCGTTTCGCAGCCGCAGGCCGAGGTCGGCCAGCGGGTTGCCGGCGAGCAGCTTGGAGAAGCGGTCGGCCGGGTGCTCGGACATCACCACCTCTGTGCCGTCGTCGTGCTCCTCGAGCTCAACCTCGACGATCGCCGTACCGAGTGGCCGCGCCTTCGCCCGCAGGACGATCCGCCGCGGCTCTTCGAGCTCGATCACCTCGGTGTGGTCCCGTACTTGCAGCGGCCCGAGTTTGACCGTGTGGTGGAAGCGAGTGCCCGGCCGGGGAAAACCCTCGTCGCTTTCGCGCACCTCGCCGGCGCCGAGCACCCATTCCGGATAGCGCTCGGGGTCGGACAGCACGGCAAACACGGCCGAGCGAGGCGCCTTGACCTGAATCCGGTTGCGAGCCACGGCTGGTGCTACCCGTAACCGTCGCTCCCTATTCGTGCCGTGAAAGCCCCTGCGGGCGATCGTCGATGACCGTCGCGCGGCGGCCGCACCGGTGTTCAAATACCGTCCCGCTATGGACGCTCAAAGCTTGTTGGCCACAATTCCCGCCCAGGGCGAGCGCAGCCCTTGCTCTTGGCGAGAGGGCATCGGATGAGCGAGGAACTCGTTGCTCTCACTTCGCGGCTGGTCGCCTACGAAACGTCTTCGCCGGAGGGTGTCCTGGAAGCGGCCGGCTTCATCAAGGGCTGGCTCGAGGCACGGGGAATCGAGACTTCCAGCGACGAGGTGCGGGGGCTGCCGGTGCTCTGCGCCGAAGTCGGACCCGAAAACGCGCCGACCGTGGTCCTGCACGGCCACATCGACGTCGTGCCAGGGCAGCCCGGGCAATTCGAGCCGCGGGTCGAGGGAGATCGATTCTACGGTCGGGGCGCGTATGACATGAAGGGCGGCCTGGCGGCGATGCTGCTGACGACGGCAGCGATGCGCGGCCAGGACAAGGTTCGGGTGCGGCTTGGCATCGTCGGCGACGAGGAGTCTGAGGAGGAAGTAGAACGCGGCTCTGACCATCTGGTCGACAGCGGCTTCCTCGGCGACTTCGCGATCACCGGCGAGCCGACGGACTTGCACATCGGCGTCGAGGCCAAGGGGGTGCTTGCCCTGCGGGTGACGGTCGAGGGCACGGCGGCCCATGGAGCGACGCCGTGGCTGGGCGAAAACGCGGTGTTGAGGGCGATTGACGTTTTTCGCAGTATTGAGTCGCTACCGTTCGCCCGGCACTCCTCGGAGCTCTTCGACCGCCCCTCGATCAATCTCGGCAGGATCTTGGGTGGCGACGCGCTCAACAAGGTGCCCGACCGATGCGCAATCGACGTCGACATCCGCTACCTGCCCGACCAGGATCCAGCCGAGCTGCTGGAGCAGGTCAGGGGCATTCCGACCGCCGAGGTGGAGCAGCTCTTCACCCGCCCGCCCGCGGTCGTCGACCGCGATCTCCCATATGTGCGGGCTCTCTGCGCGGCCGCCGCCAATCATCACGGCGAGCCGGCGAGCGTCGGTCGCGACGGGGCCTCCGACGCGGTCTCCTTCCTGCGGGTGGGAGTTCCAGCGGTCGAGTTCGGGCCGCTCGGCGAAGGGCACCATGGACCCGAAGAGTGGGTCTCGATCGCATCCCTGCGGGCCTATCAGCAGACTCTCGAGGCTTTCCTTCACTCGCTTCCCGACCGGCTGAACGCCTGACTCGCCGTGGCTGAGACCGGCTTCAGCAAGCCGCCGCCCTGCGGCGATCACGAGCCGCCACCGAAGCGGAAGCGCTACTGGTGGCGCTTCACGCTGGGTGCGACGGTGATCGTCGCGGTGGTCGCCGCCGCAACATCGATCTCGATCCTTCGCTTCTTCGGCAGCGTCGCCGACGCCGCCGGGGGAGCCCAGACCTTCCTCGTGATCGGCTCCGACAAGCGCGCCAACGAAGAGGAAGACCCGGGCCGCTCCGACACGACGATCCTGCTGCGCCTCGATCCCGACCGCAACGCGATCGCGGTGATGTCGATCCCCCGCGACCTCAAGGTCGAAATCCCCGGCTACGGCACGGACAAGTTCAACGCCGCCTACACCGTCGGTGGGCCGAAACTGACCCTGCAGGTGGTGAAGGAACTGACCGGGCTGCCGATCAACCACGTCGTCAACGTCGACTTCCTCGGCTTCGTGCGCGCGGTCGACGCCATCGGCTGCGTCTACGCCGACGTCGACCGCCGCTATTACCACTCCAACGTCGGCGTGCCGCCCTCCGAACAGTATTCGGAAATCAACATCAAGCCGGGGTACCAGATGCTCTGCGGGAAGAAGGCGCTCGAGTACGTGCGCTACCGCCACACCGATACCGACATCGTCCGCTCGGCGCGCCAGCAGGACTTCCTCAGCGCCGCCCGCTCGCGGGTCTCGCTCCAGGACATCGTCTTCGACCAGGGAGAACTGGTCGAGGCGTTCACCGACTACACGACCTCGGACATCAGCGACAAGGAGACCCTGCTGGAAGTGCTCAAACTCCTCGCCGCCTCGCGAAACTCGACGATCAACGAGGTCCACTTCCCGGCCGAACTCGGGCCCAGCTATGTCTACGCCACGCCGGAAGCGATCCAGGAAGCGGTGAACAAATTCCTCGGGATAGAAGCGAGTGAGGGGCCGCGTGGCTCACTCGACGAAGGCCGTAGTAAGAGCGGCGGAG